>NZ_JAGPYT010000021.1:0-10256 GCF_024453995.1 Corynebacterium sp. CCUG 51687
TTGACCTTTACACCAGTGTCCTGCTTGTCATTAGTCGGATCAACAGGCTTCTTACCAGACTCATCAACCGTGGTCTTGTCGGAGCCGTTGTCGTCAACACCCTTCTTGTGGCCGTTGACCTCAACCTCAATGTCCTTCTTGCCACCGTCGAGATCCGGATCCTCAACAGTCACCGTAATCGGACCATCGACATCCTCACCCGGGGTGACGTGAACGTTACCGTTCTCATCAATCTCGACCGGGACGTCCTTGCCGTCCTCATCCTTAGCAGAGATCTTGGTGTCATCATCCGGATTGTTGACCTTTACACCAGTGTCCTGCTTGTCATTAGTCGGATCAACAGGCTTCTTACCAGACTCATCAACCGTGGTCTTAACACCAACAGCCAGCGGGACGATGTCGGTGTGCTCGGTCTCGTTGCCATCACGATCAACCAGAACGTACTTCACAGTCACGTTCGGCTTCTCCTCCGAAGCCTCAACCTCGGCAGTCGGCGTACCAGTGATCTTGCCGTCCTTAAACTCCAAACCAGCCGGAAGACCGTCAACCGTGATGGAATCCTTCTTCAGCTCAAAGCCCTGCGGCAAAGCATCGAAACCTTCAGGTTTGACATCCTGGGAGTAATCTTCACCAACAACACCATCAACCAGCGGCGTATCCGTCACCACAATCTTGGTCACGACCTGCTTCTGACGAGGCTCCGTCACCTTCTGCTTCGTGGTCTTCTCGACGCGCTTATCCTCCGGTGCATTCGGATTCTCGTACACCGGATTACCCTCAGCATCGACCTCCGGCACCCACTTCTCGACCTCAACATCAACCGTGCGGGTCACAATAACCTCAGTGGTACCAGCCTTGGTCGGCGTACCAGTGATCTTGCCGGTCTCGGGGTCAATTTCAAGGCCATCAGGCAGCTTGTCAGCAGAGTACTTCGGCGTAGCACCCGCAACGACGTTGTCCGGCAGCTTCTCAAACAGCGAAGCAACATCATCGGCCGAGTACTCATCGTAACGCGAGCCCAACGGCAACGGCTCAGGAACGACAGCGGTAAACGAGTCCGCAATCTCCCAATGATCCGACGCCTTCTTCGACACCGGGTCATAATCGACAACGGCAGCAGTGTAGACCGTGGTCTCCTTCAGATCCTCAGGCGCCTGGAAATCACACGACGGGATAACACCCTTGTCATCGCTCTTAGCGATGCACATCGCATCCTTGATCTCAGTCTGCTTACCGTCCGGACCAGTTGCATACCAACGGATCGCGTAATCCGAATTCGGCACCAACCCAGCAGTCTTCGTGGTCACCTTCGACCCGGCACGACCCTTATTGTCATACGAGTTGTACTCCGGAATATCAAAGATCGGCCGTGCAGACATCAACGGGAACTGTAGACCAACCATATTGTAGCCCGCAGTCATGCCACCCTGATCTTCGTAATTCTGGAACATGTTCATCGGGAACGCCGAATTCTTGACGTCACGACCCTCAATCTTCGGGTAGATGTACATGTAATCGGTGTTGATGTGACGACGCTTCGCCGAGTTAATCGCACCACCAGAAAACGCACCATACCGAGAAGCACCAGTCTCAGTCTCAAACGTTGCAGCAACCTTGCCGAAGTCGCCTTCTTCAAGCTTGTTGGAAGTCTGCGCGGTCTGATTTTCCTGCGTGCGCGAGACACCATAGGTGCCCTTAAACGGCAGGTAAATCTTGCCGTCATCCTTCGCCGGCACCACTACCGTCTCAGCGATATGCGAACCTACACCATGCTCAGCCTGGTACGCCTTAATGATGCGTTCCTGGTTCTCACGCTCTTGCTCAGCGGTGTAGCCCTTGTTCGCATCCTTCCACGCATCAATCTCACGCGCGACCTCATCGTTGAGGTACGAGGCAACAATCTCTACACCACCCGCGGCACGGTCACCCTGCCCAGGCTGGTACTTGTAGTAGCCCGGCAGCGAACCGGCATCCTCACCGGACTCCCACCAAATCTGCGACTGGTTCGGCGCAGCAATACTGTGGATCGTACCAAAATCACCGTAATCCGCGAACTGTCCATCCACCGTCGGCTGGCCAGTCTGGCCATCAAGTGCACGCGTCCACTCGGACTCCGGCTTCGCCAGCCAATCAACCTGCGCAGGCTTCTCCTCAAGCACGAAACGTCCAGCAGTAATACGGGAACCGGACGGACCAGCCGTAAAGTTCCAGGATTCCTGGGTGCGACCAAGGCGCGTGGAGTAGCGGCCGGACTGCATATCACCAGACATAACGACGGAGTACTTGTCCTTATCCGGGTTCTCGCCCCACACACGAACCCTGAAATTAGGGTCGCCAGCCAGGTAGAACGCCGGCGCATCGTATTCGTTGGTGACCTTCTCAGACAGGTCGAAGGAGAAGCGGCCTTCGGAGTCTGTCAGCGTGTAGAACGTCGGGGAAACCTCGCCCTTCCCGTTCACATACTGCAGGTAGATGACATTGCCCTTCAAAGGCTCGTCACGGTCATCGCGTTTGTCCGGACGACCGTTCTTGTTGATGTAGGCGTAGCCGTGGTAGCCGTAGTAATCACGCCATCCGCCCTTGGTGTAAATAGCGTTTGGTACCAGCTGGTTCTTGCCCTTTGCTTCTGCAGGCGCCTCAGCGCCAGCCGCTACAACTGGTACGTCCTGAGCGAACGCAACTGGCTGCGCAAGTGGTGCCACCAGAGCAAACGACAATGCGGCCGCAGCAATCGACGTGCCACGACGTGCCTTAAATTGGCCTCGCATAAACATTCCTTCCATATGGTCTAATCAATGTGACTACCTACCTGTCAGCCAAGGTCTCATAGAACCGCAAAACTGCAGGTGGTGGACGTAGACAAAGGTCAACGATTAGTCACTCGCTATAAATTGTGTCAACCGATGGAAAATGCAGGACCTCCACAGCGCCTTTCTAATCCTCCACCAGAAATGGTTACAAATGTCAGATTAGTGCAGTTCGGTATCCACGATTTTTTCTATTGATACAATTGAGTCACTTTAAATGAAACTAATTGACATAGTTCCATTAGGACCAGCTCAATTAAGCTAGAAGACAAATGTTAATAATTGTCGAAACAATTAAGGGCAATTGTTTAAATGCAAAAGTTGTTGCCTATTACAGTAAGCGCAATAGGCAACAACTTTAATTTTCTTAGCGATGCTTTAGGGCAGATTTACGAAATGTAGCCCCCTGCATGGGGGAGGAGGCTACATCGCGTTCCCTTTACGCCTTCGGCGTATCGGTTTCAGGTGCTTTCGGAGTGGACGTCGATACGTTCTTGTCCTCCTTGGAGGACAGCTTCGTCGTCTTACCGGACGAACCCTTCAGCTCCAGGTCCTTGACCGAAGAGCTTGGTCCACCAGGCTTGCAGTTGTCGTAAATAACCGTGCCAGCCAAGATGCCAGCAGCAATCAGCACGATACCGGCAGCAACCATACCCAGATCCGCACCAACGGTACGCAGCTGCGCATTAATCTGCTCAACCTGACGAGCCATCTCCGGATTGAAGATGCCAGCCTGCTGCTGAATACGAGTGTTCACATCCTGCAGCTGAGCATTCACCTGAGCAGTCACATCGCTGAGCACCGGAATCTGAATCTGGGAAGCCAGACCCAGCGGCAGCAACGCGATCAACGGCAGACCGAAGCCGACAGCGGATGCAACACACTTACCGGTGTCACGGCCGTTATCCGACTTGTCGAACGGATTCCAACCGTTCTTCACCTCATCTTCGTTGGTGACACCGTCACCATCGAAGTCACCATTCGGCTCCAGAATGGACTTACCATCCTGGCCAACAAGCACGAACTGTGCCTGCTGATTTTCCTTGGTGGTCTTGCCGTCGGAAAGATCAAAGATCACAGCCGGTTTAGCAACCTTGCCAAAGTCCTCCTCGAACTTCTTGAAGTCAACCTTCTTACGGTTGCCCTTCTTGCCGTACAGATCGTCGAACTGCTTCACCAGCTGCTCAACAGTCGGAGCCTGACCATTCACAGTCGCGTCCTTCGGCGTGAACTTCCAGTCAGTAGCACCATCGGCCTTCGGGTAGCCCTTAGCCTCCGGATTGTCCTGTACCTTGATGCCCTTGAGGTCCGTAACCTTCTTTCCACCCTTGTCGGTGAAGGCTGGTGTAGCACTCTTCGTAGCACCAGGCTGAACATGAGTCTCGTCGTAGCCAGGCTTCAACGAATCCAGGTCATTGCCATGAGATGGTTCCTCGCTTGGCTTCTCAGGACCGGTCGACGGATCCGAAGGCTCCGTGTCCTTTGGCTTCTCAACCGTGACAGTGACATCGACATTGTCCTTCGAACCATCCGGGTAGGTCACAACAACCGGAACAGTGATCTTGTCACCCGGCTTCGCATCCTCAGGAACCTTAACGGTGACAGAACCATCCTCATTGACAGTCACACCCTCAGGCACCTTGTCACCAGGAGTGAACTTCGTACCATCAGGCGCCGTAGTCGGGTTACCCTCCTTATCCTTAAACGTCGGAGCAGGAACCTTGACCTCGCCTCCAGGGTTGCCCTTACCGTCCTCGTACTCAGGATTGAACTTCTCGTTGTCCTTCTCCGCCGGAGTTACCGGGGCATCCGGCTTCTCAACCGTGACAGTGACATCGACATTGTCCTTCGAACCATCCGGGTACGTCACAACAACCGGAACAGTGATCTTGTCACCCGGCTTCGCATCCTCAGGAACCTTAACGGTGACAGAACCGTCCTCATTGACAGTCACACCCTCAGGCACCTTGTCACCAGGGGTGAACTTCGTACCATCAGGCGCCGTGGTCGGGTTACCCTCCTTATCCTTAAACGTCGGAGCAGGAACCTTCACATCATCGCCAGGCTTACCAGAACCATCCTCGTAACCAGGATTGAACTTCTCGTTGTCCTTCTCCGCCGGAGTCACCGGCGCATCCGGCTTCTCAACCGTGACAGTGACATCAACAGTGTCCTTGGAGCCATCCGGGTAAGTCACAACAACCGGAACCGTGATCTTGTCACCCGGCTTCGCATCCTCAGGAACCTTAACGGTGACAGAACCATCCTCATTGACAGTCACACCCTCAGGCACCTTGTCACCAGGAGTGAACTTCGTACCATCAGGCGCCGTAGTCGGGTTACCCTCCTTATCCTTAAACGTCGGAGCAGGAACCTTCACCTCGCCTCCAGGGTTGCCCTTACCGTCCTCGTAGCCAGGTTCGTAATCCAGATTCTGGTTCGGAACCTTCGGGTTGCTGTCCTCATCATCCGGGATGCCGTCACCGTCATCATCCGGATCCGTGATGTCAGGTGTTCCATCGCCGTCGGTATCCAGCTTGAAGTTTGCCTTGACCTCATCCGTGGACTTATCTGGGTAGGTCACCGTGACCGGAACGTCAAACTCTTCCTTGGTGTCCTTGTTCAGCTTGGACTTATCCGGGAAGGTCACCGTGATCTCACCCGTGTTCTCATCGATCTTGACGACGTACCCCTCAGGGGCAGTGAAGCCGTCAGTGATCGCAAACTTCGATTCCTTCGGGGCAGTCGCGTCCTTGCCATCCTTGTCGGTGAAGGTCGGCGAAGACTTTGTCTCCTTGCCTGGGACGACGAGCTTGTCCTCGTAGGACGGCTCGTAAAGGTCCTTGTCCTTGTCGGTCACCGTGACGGTGACGTCAACGTTGTCCTTGGTGCCATCCGGGTACGTCACAACAACCGGAACCGTGATCTTGTCACCAGGCTTCGCATCCTCCGGAATGGTCACCGTGATCTCACCGGTATTCTCGTCGACCTTGACGACGTAGCCCTCAGGAACATTCTCACCCGGGGTGAACTTCGTACCATCAGGCGCCGTGGTCGGGTTACCCTCCTTATCCTTGAACTCCGGTTTCTCAACCTTGGCTTCGCCACCAGGCTTACCCTCGCCGCCCTTGTACTCCGGCTCGTAGGACAAGTTCTGGTTCGGAACCTTCGGGTTGCTGTCCTCATCATCCGGGATGCCGTCACCGTCATCATCCGGATCCGTGATGTCAGGTGTGCCATCGCCGTCGGTGTCCAGCTTGAACTTCGCCGTAGCGTCATCCTTAGAACCATCCGGGTAGGTCACCGTGACCGGAACGTCAAACTCTTCCTTGGTGTCCTTGTTCAGCTTGGACTTATCCGGGAAGGTCACGGTGATCTCACCCGTGTTCTCATCGATCTTGACGGCATAACCGTCAGGAGCCGTGTAATCTTCTGGGATTGCGAACTTCGACCCCTCAGGCGCGTCGACCTTCTCTTCGGTCGGGTTGCCCTCTTTATCTTCACCAGTCTTGGTGAATGTCGGAGAAGACTTCGTCTCCTCACCCGGAACGACGAGCTTTTCCTCGTACGCAGGCGTCAATTCATCCGCGTCATTCGTCACCAGAACGGTCCATGCGGAGACGTCGTTACCGCCGGAAACCAGGACAACGTTGAAGTAATCACCCTTCTTTGCATCCTCTGGGATGTCGAAGGTGCAAGCCTTCACCTGGGCCTTAATGCCCTTGGATTGGTCGAGTTCGCAAGTCTTCTTGACGTTGCCCTTCTGGTCGCGCCACTCAACCTTCGACGGCAAAGTCGACAAATCACCGTTGAACTCTGGGGTCACCGTCGCTCCAGGAGCGGCCGGCTTGTCCGTCGCGTTGTAGTCAGCCGTGATCGACACCGGGGTGTACGGCATGACCGCGTAGTTGACGTTGTACAGGGAGTTCAGATTCTGGAACGGAACACCAGTGAAGTCGATCGGCAGCTGGTTCTCGCCTGGAATAGCCGAAGCCCGGAAGTTTCCACCATCATTGAAGCGTTGGAAAACTGGAGTGTGGAAGCCCGTGTAACCGTTCTGGACTACACCGTCCTTGTTTTCGACCCACACGAAGACATGGTTCGGATTCAGGATATCCTCGCGATCCTGGCCCTTCTCGTACGCGCCAAAGCGCAGGGTGTATTCACCCTTATTGTTGGTTTTTCCGTAGACGGTCTTGAGGATGTACTCGGGGTGGTCCTCAAGCATCTTCTTGGTTGCATCTGCTAGCTGGTTCGGATCGTCCTTGTACTGCTCGTGCAGCTTCTGGTTTGCTGCAGCACCATCCTTGGTCAAGGTGGATGCATATACGGTGTAGCCATCCGCAGCTTCGTCGACGCCATTGAAAGACGGACCAGTAGCGACGATGCCCTTGTCTGGCCCACCAGTCTCGAGCCAGACAGTGCCGGAAATGGTGTTCGGAACGTCGGTCTGCGTCGATGCCAAATCGATCGGTCCCTTAGGGTCCTCGACAAGCTTGTCACCCTTCGCAGCCATCCAGCTGGTTTCGTGGCTCGGTGGAACTTCCTGGTAGAAAGCCGCCATCAACTGGATGTTGCCATCAGCAGCAACGAAGGAGCCGAGGGGGCCCTCAACTACACCGTTGAAAGAGCCCGGGACAAAGCCGTTGGCCTGTCGGAACATGACCATCTTGTTGCCGCGCTCGTTGGTGTACGGCTCTACCCAGATACGGTGTTTTTGATCCGTACGAGCAGACCAGGTGTGCTCCACCCCGAGCTTGTCGGTCCAGGTAATGCCTTTATCCCCGGTACCAAAAGCGAACGTACCCTGACCGCCGTTGCCACCGACAACATCCGGCAGGGTGTGGGTCTCTGCCTTAAAGATTGGCGAGTACGAACCGTCTTTGTCCTGGAACTGTGCGTAAACGGTGACGCCGTCCAGTGGAATGTTTCCGTTATCGATAGTCGATCCCGGGTTGCCCTCCGGGCCGGTCGCATACACGTGACCCGATATCAGGCCCTTACCAACACCGTGTGCGTCAGTCAGGTTGGCAGCCTTGGTGACGCGGCCACTGGCGATCATGTCGGCATCAATCACACCATTCTCATCGACCGCTGGCGCGGCCGGATTCTGATCCGCAACTGCTGGAGTTTCCTCCTGAGCAAACGCGACCGGCTGCGCGAATGGCGCTACCAACGCAAACGACAATGCGGCCGCAGCAATCGAGGTGCCCCGACGCGCCTTATATGGGTTTCGCATAGAAATTCCTTCCATAGATGCAAACAGATTGACTTCCAGCTGTCCGACCAAAAGCCATTCATGCAAAATTGTATCAACCTACGCAGCCCACAGATTACGTACAGTCGTTTTCTAATTTCGCAGGTCACAGACTTACAAACGTCGACTTTCACCCTCCGTATAGCCCATTGACGGGTGGAACACTACCTTTTTGTACATCTAAATACTTACCCCCCCCCCCCCGAAACGTTGTCACACCTGCTTTCCGGCGCAAAAGTACATGTGTGGTACACCTCTTCTTCAAATAGCCCAATTCATAAAATAAATAAGCTGTGGCCCGCTACACATTCGGTAACGGACCACAGCTTGAGTTTTTCTTATCGGATATTCAGTCCAGCTTCACGCAACCCGGCCCCCTACTCGGGGGTGCAAAGCGGATCGCGCGCAACTGGCTATTTCGTCGACTTGCCTTCCTTCTTTGCAGGCTCCGACGACAGCTTCGTCGTCTTACCGGAAGAACCCTTCAGCTCCAGGTCCTTCACAGAGGAGCTTGGGCCGCCAGGCTTGCAGGCGTCGTAAATGAACGTGCCGGCCAGGACGCCAGCCGCGATCAACGCGATGCCAGCGACAACCATGCCGAGGTCAGCACCGACGGTGCGCAGCTGGGCATTGATGCGCTCAGCCTGAGCAGCCATCTCCGGGTTGAAGATGCCAGCTTGCTGCTGGATGCGAGTGTTCGCAGTCTTCAGCTGCGCCTCTACCTGTCCCGCGAGGTCACTCAGCACAGGGATCTGAATCTGGGAAGCCAGCCCCAGCGGCAGCAACGCGATCAGCGGCAGACCGAAGCCAACAGCGGATGCTGCACAGGCACCAGCGTTGACCTTGCCAGCAACCGTGACAGTCTTCGCCTTGTTGCCGTGGCCGTCCCTCACATTGATCTTGTCGCCTTGCTTGAGCTCAACACCCTTTGGCAGGTTCACGGACCAGTTGCCGTTCGCGTCAGTCGGGGCCTCAAGTTCCTTGCCATTCGGCAACGTGACGATGATCGTCTCGTTCGGGCGGTCGCCCTTACCGGAGATCTTTGTGTCACCCGCCGTAATCGGGTTCACCGTCGGCGCGGTGGTGTCTGGCTTCTCGCCGTCGTTTGCCGGGTCGGAGCCAGCCTTGATCTCGGCTTCGTTCGTGACGCCGTCACCGTCGAAGTCGCCGTCCGGATCCAGCAGCGACTTGCCATCCTTGCCGATCAAGTCAAAGTTGGCGGTCGCGCTGTTTGTCGAGTCGTCCTCGTAGGTGAAGCCAACCTCGACGGCCGGGCGGGCGAACGGTGTGAAGGTTTCAAAGAACTTGTCCCAACGCTTCTCGACGTCAGTGCTCTTCAGCTCCGGCAGCTTCGCCTTGAACTCGTCGGAGACGTCCGTCATCGACGGCGCCTTCGCTGTGAGCACGCCGTTGTCCTGCGGGGTGAACGCCCACTTGTCAGCGCCCTCAGGCTTCTTCGCCTCAACGCTCTTCACCGGCGCCTTGGTACCGAATGGGTCGTTGGTGTTCTTCTCGCCATCAACCGGAACGCCCGTGACCTTGTCGTACTCCGGCACGAAGCGCTCGGCGTCGGTGCCGACGGTGATGGTCGTCTGCACCTCGTCGGTGGAGCCGTCCGGGTAGGTCACAACAACAGTGACGTCGTAGACGCCCGGCTTCGAGGTATCCGGGGTCTCCTTGTACTTGAACGACGTACCCTTTGGCAGTTTGTCGGCGTCCTTGATGTTGCCCTTCGCGTCCGGGGTGCCACCCGTCTCGACCTTCTGGTTCTGGCCCTGCGGATCGTTCTTGTCGGCGTCGGTCGCGTTCTTCTGCACCTTGACGTTGGCATTAACCTTGTCGGTGGTGCCGTCCGGGTAAGTGACGACGATGGTCACCGGCTTGTCGCCCTCAGTAGAGGTGTCCGGAGCCTGCTCGTACTCGAAGGTCGTGCCCTCCGGCAGCTCGTCGACGTTGGTCACGTGGTCCTTGGCTTCCGGCACCTCATTCGGCGCGACGGTCTTGTCCTGGACCTGCGGCTCGTATGTGTCAGCGTCGGACTTCTTCGGCTGCTCCGGCTTCGGCTTCGGCTTCGGATCCTCCGTCTTCGGATCTTCCACCTTCACGGTGGCCTCCACCTCGTCGGTGGAACCATCCGGGTAGGTCACGATGACGGTGACCGGCTTATCACCAGCGGTAGTGGTATCCGGATC
>NZ_JAGPYT010000022.1:0-9316 GCF_024453995.1 Corynebacterium sp. CCUG 51687
TCCGGCTTGGCAGACGAACTCGGCTCTGGTTTTGCACTCGTGCTCGGCTTCACGCTTGGCTCCGGCTTCGCAGTCGTACTCGGCTCCGACTTTGTAGACGTGGTTGGCTTGACAGACGTGCTCGGTGACGGCACTGCCTTTGTAGAACTCTTCACCGTCGTCGTCGGCTCCGGCTTGGCAGACGAACTCGGCTCTGGTTTTGCACTCGTGCTCGGCTTCACGCTTGGCTCCGGCTTCGCAGTCGTACTCGGCTCCGACTTTGTAGACGTGGTTGGCTTGACAGACGTGCTCGGTGACGGCACTGCCTTTGTAGAACTCTTCACCGTCGTCGTCGGCTCCGGCTTCGCGGGCGTACTCGGCTCCTCGCTCGTAGTCGGGTTCGGCTTCGCGGTCGCGCTCGTGCTTGGCTTCACGCTCGGCTCCGGCTTGGCAGTCGTACTCGGCTCCTCGCTCGTAGTCGGGTTCGGCGATGTCTCAGGCTCAGGGGTCTCTCGCAGCAGCATGATACTCAACGGTGGAACAGCAACCTCTCCGGTTGAGGAAAGAGCGCGTGGCTCGCCGTAAACATCCATCCCCTGAATCATGACTTCGTACTCGCCAGCAGGCAGTGGGGCCTGCCATGGTTCGGATGCAGCGTTCACGTACACGAAGGCGTCGCTATCACCTGCAAATGCATCCTTCACGGTGTAGCCCACGTGGTTCGTGTTGATGCTGTCTGCTTCCGCAGTGATTTCGTGAGTGTACTTGCTGTTGATCGCTTCATAGCTTGGTAGGCGCATGAAATCGTACTGCTTACGGAACGCGTTCAGGTCGCGGAAGAACTGAACTTCCTTTGCGAACTGTGCCGCCCTGTCGTAGTCGAATACGTTGACTGCGTCGGGCGACTTATACGAGTTATGATCGCCCGACTTCGTGCGCAGGAACTCTTGCCCCGCGTGAATGAACACTGCACCGTTCGCCAAGTACTGCGTGGCGGTACCCAGCGTGTGCCGCTTTGCGATCTCTCCATCAGAGGCGTGCGGCATGCTGCCCTTGAGCTTGTCAAACATCGTGTAGTTGTCGTGGGCCTCGTTGTACACCACGGACTGCTCCGGGCCGAGGTAGTCCCGCACGTGCTGGGCACCCTTAATGTTGTTCAGCAAGTCCCACGAGCGGTGTTCCTGGTTCGCTCCGTTGATGAAGCCGGTGTGCGTCAGCTCGAAGTTGTCGCCCTTGACGGTGTCGCGGTACTGATCGTTGAAGAAAGCAATGCCAGGCAGTTTGTCGGCGTTCTTCTGGTTCGCACCAAGTACGCCGGCTGGATGGTTCCCCATCTCCCAGCCTTCACCGAGGATAACGATCGACGGATCAATCTCGTTGAGTGCTTCGCGTACGGCGTTCATCGTCTCAACGTCATGGATCCCCATAAGGTCGAAACGGAACCCATCGATTCCATAGTTCTTTGCCCAGTACGTCACAGAGTCGACGATGTACTTGCGCATCATCAGTTGCTCTGAAGCAGTTTCATTGCCGACGCCGGTCCCGTCAAAGAAGTTACAGTTCGAATCCATCCGGAAGAAGTAGTTGGGAACCGTCTGCTGCAGTGGCGAGTTTTCCGGGGTGTATACGTGGTTGTACACCACGTCCATAATGACCCGAATATCGTTGTCGTGCAGCGTTGAGATCATGGACTTCAGCTCCACAATCCGCGCGGTTGGGTCCTGGGGGTCCGTCGAATAGGAGCCCTCAGGAACGTTGTAATTCTGTGGGTCGTAGCCCCAGTTGTACTGTGCATTAAACGACAAGTCACCGGTCTCGTCCACGGACCCAAAGTCGTAAATCGGCAGCAACTGCACATGGGTGACGCCGAGGGACTTCAAGTAATCCAAGCCGGACAGGTTACCCGCCTGCGTCTTGGTCCCGGCTTCGGCCAGGCCCAGGAACTTCCCCTTGTTTGTGATGCCGTTGTCAGGCCCGATGGTCAGGTCACGCACATGCGCCTCGTAAATGATGGCGTCGCGCATCGAAGAAAACGGTGCCATCCGCTTGCCGTCCCAGTTGTTTGGGGCTGTCTTCTCCGCATCGATAACTACGGTGCGTGTTCCATTTGCAGTCACTGCCCGCGCGTACGGGTCAATTGCTTCGTTGACTGTTCCGTTTTCAAACGTGAGCCGGTAGCGGTACTCCAAGCCCTGCTTGTCACCATCGAGGGTGAGTTCCCAGGTTCCGCGCTCACCCCGCTTCATCGGAGTCGCAGCAGCATCGTCAGAGTAGTTTACGAATTCTACCGACTTTGCCGTTGGTGCCCAGACCCTAAACGTGGTCTTATCCGGGCTGTAGATCGCACCGAGCTCGCCGTCGTAAAAATACTTCTCGTTAAACTCTTTCGAGTGCAACGCAGAGCACTTGTTCTCAGGCGCCGGTGGCACGTCGTCCTTGGAGTAATAAATCGTGGAATCACCCTCAACTAGCCAGATCTCGGCTTTTCCATCCGGGAAGTCCGAAACATAAAGGTCATCAGGACTATTTTTCGACGCCCACTCATTACCAGGATCCGAGCGCCGCACTACAAGACCAACTTTCTCGATCCCCTTGGGGTTTTCGTGCGTGATGGTAGCAGTGTGATCATCCGTGAAATCTACCCTATGCCCGTCCTCATCCGGCAACCAGGTCCACACATTCCAGTTTTCGTAGTTATTATCGTGCCGCACATAGTGCACGGTGAGCGAAACCTTCGTTGACAACCCATTCGGTTCCTCTGCAGGAGTGAACTCGTAGCTGCTGTCGGCATCAATAGTTATATGCCCCGTGGTGGGGATATCGCGCAGGTCCTTCGATTGCCACGCCCACTCCCGCTCGGCAGTCGAGCGACGCACAATCAAGTTGACCTTGTCGTGCCCAGCAACGGACGGGATTTCTGCAGTAAGCTGCCCAGCCCCATTCTTTCCAGTAAAGGGAACTGACGTTCCGTCATTCTCTCCGTACCAAACCCAAAGGTTGTACTCGCTTTCTGAGACAGCAGGATCAGGGGTGAAGCTCACCTGCAATGCGCACTGCGCTCCAGTACGGAACGGCCCATCGGGCTTATAGCTGAAGGAGCATGCGTCTGCCTTTGCATACACCGAGTTACCGGTCTGTACGCCTTCAAAGACTGCGGACTCCCATATGCGGTTTTCCTGCTCGCCCTGCTGGAGCGAAAGGGTATCTGTACGATACACCTGGAAATTTAAGGGGTGTTCTTTCGTTGCGACAGTCGCATACAGGTCGCCATTAGGCAAGACACTTGAGAACATCTGCCGCTGCTTGTTGTCGCCCTGCGCCCAGTAATCCACACGGTAGGTGGTAAGCGGCTTTTCAACCGCAGGATCCGGGGTGAAGGTCAGGTACATTACATCAGTGTTTTGGAAGGCTCGCGCTACCGGCGCAGTACCTCCCGTAAACACCAACAGGAATGTCAGCAAGAACCCCAAGATGCTCTTATATGTTGGTGATTTCATTGGCCCTCCTAGACCAAAACAGCATCAAGATGAAAAATATGACCATTCCTTAAGTTAGCACGACCTAGAGACTCTTCAATCACTTTAAGTATGGTTAGTAATCTGCATCACACCCTTAATCGGGGGACCAGTTACCTTTCATAACAACAAAAAAGCTCCCCACCGGTTTTGTAATCAAACCAATGGGGAGCTGTCCTCTTGTGGAGCTAACGGGATTCGAACCCGTGACCCCCACACTGCCAGTGTGGTGCGCTACCAACTGCGCCATAGCCCCTTGAACTCTTACGAGCTTTCATCACCATACACGTGAAGAGAGCCTGGCCACAAATCATGCAGCCAGCCCCCACACGGACATATAGTTAGCTGTTTGCGACGGTATCGACCCAGTTGTTGATCTCGCCTTCAACGTCCTTGCCGTCAACCATGACGCGCGGAGTCCCCGCCTCACCGCCGCGCTCTTGCTGCAACTTCAAGTTACCGTTCGACATTGCGCGCGCAGCATCGTAATAGGTCTTATCACGGATATCCTGCACCGCCTTGTCGCTCGCGCCGTAGTCACGCGCCAGGTCAGCAAGGTCATCGTCGGTCACCTTCGAGTACACATCCCTCTGGTTCACCATCAGGTGGTCGCGGAGGTTCATCATCGCCGCTGGCTCATCATTAGCGACGAGTGCCAGCTCCGCAGCCAGCCCCATCGTGGAGTGGCCATTGGTCAGGCCATCGAGCGTCACCATCGGGCGCAGCTCGACCTCGATCTTGCCCTCACGCAGCTTCTCGAGCATCTGCTCATCCGTCGCTACTGCCAGATCTGCACAGTGTGGGCACGAAAAGTCCTCGTAGAGCTCTGCCATCGGGGCGTCGTCGACATCTTCGGCTGCGAGGCGAATGAAGTGGTCGTCCTCGTTCCAGCTCACAGTGATGCCAGTAGTGTCAATCATGTTCTCGGCCATGGCTGCCTCGCGGCCCTTCTTGCCGTTGACGAAAATCAGGCCGATCACAAGCGCCGCGATCGCAATCACTGCAACGATTGCCCAGATGAACCCTGCACCGTTCTTCTCGTTCGGGTTCTTCACCTTACGGGTAGTCACGTATTTACTCCTTGACGTTGGAAATTGCCCAACAGCTTAATCGCTGGATGAGGCTATGGATAAATCGCAAACTTCTTGTACGGCACATAAATCATGAACAAGGTCGCCGCGATCAAGACAAAGTCACGCAGGATCGTCTCAATGAGGTTCGTGCCTTCATCTGACGGCTGCGGGCCAAAGCACCCACAGTCGATGACCAGCCCTCGCGACCACGCCGAGTACATCCCGATGATGAACAGCACCAGGACCCCGATCGAGACCCAGCCGCATTCACGCAGCTTGATGCCAGCCAGCAGGAGCAGGCCACCGGCCAGCTCCAACGGTCCGATCCACTGCGCCAAAATATTCGACCACTCATGGGTGAAAATCTCGTACGCAATGATATTTTGCGCCACTTCCATGTGGGCGCCAATCTTCGTCCACCCGGCGACAATCCACACAGCCGCCAGCCCAAATCGCGCCGCAGCCGACGCGATTTCCAGCAGCTTGCCTCTTGCCTGTTTGGTCTCGTGTGTCTCAGTCACGATTGGCCATTCTATCCGAGCACCTGCGCAACAAGCTCTTTCGCAGCCTGCTGCACCTGCACCAAATGCTCCTTGCCCTTGAAGCTCTCGGCGTAAATCTTGTACTTGTCCTCCGTGCCCGATGGTCGCGCCGCGAACCAGGCGTTTTCCGTGGTGACCTTCAGGCCGCCAATCGGTGCACCGTTGCCTGGTGCCTCGGTCAGCTTCGCGGTGATTGGTTCACCAGCCAGCTCGGTCGCGGTGACTTGCTCCGGGGAGAGCGCCTTCAGCGTCGCCTTCTGCTCGCGGTTCGCCGGGGCATCGATACGAGCGTATGCCGGGGAGCCGAACTTCTCAGCGAGCTCAGCGTAGCGTTGCGACGGCGTCTTCCCCGTCACAGCTGTAATCTCCGCCGCGAGCAGATCCAGAATCAGGCCGTCCTTATCAGTCGACCACACCGTGCCATCCTTCCGCAGGAAGGACGCACCCGCGGATTCTTCGCCGCCGAAACCAACGGTGCCGTCGATAAGCCCTGGTACGAACCACTTGAAGCCGACTGGAACCTCGACAAGCTTGCGCCCGAGCGATGCCACTACACGGTCAATCATCGACGAGGACACCAGCGTCTTGCCAACTGCGGTGTTGTCCGCCCAGCCCTCGCGATGTGAGAACAGGTACTCAATCGCGACGGCGAGGTAATGGTTCGGGTTCATCAGGCCGGCGTCCGGCGTGACGATCCCGTGGCGGTCCGAGTCAGCGTCGTTGCCGGTAGCGATGTCATACTTGTCACGATTGTGCACCAGCGACGCCATCGAGTCCGGCGAGGAGCAATCCATGCGAATCTTGCCATCAGTGTCGAGCGTCATGAAACGCCAGGTCGGGTCGACCTCCGGGTTCACCACGGTCATATTCAGGCCGTGCTTCTCAGCGATTGCACCCCAATAATCGACGCTCGCTCCGCCCATCGGATCTGCGCCGATGCTCAGACCGGATTCACGAATCGCCGCAATGTCGACGACGTTCGGCAAGTCATTGATGTAGTTATTCAGGTAGTCGTAGCGCTGCGCACGCTCATCGAGTACGCCCGACGCTGCGGAGCGCTTCACGCCCTCCAAACCGTTTGCGATGTACTCGTTCGCCTGCTTCGCAATCCAGTCAGTCGCGTCCGTGTCAGCCGGACCACCCGACGGCGGGTTGTACTTGAAACCACCATCACGCGGGGGATTGTGCGACGGCGTAATCACAATGCCGTCCGCGCGCTTCGGATCAGTACCCGTGACCCCGCCAGAAAGCTTCGCGTTGTGCGACAAGATTGCGTGCGACACCGCCGGAGTCGGTGTGTAACGCCCAGCGGCGTCAACAAGCACCTCAACCCCATTGCCAAACAGCACCTCAAGCGCGGAGACCATCGCCGGCTCAGACAACGCGTGTGTATCGCGCCCGATGAAGACCGGACCGCCAATGTTTTGCTCACGACGGTAGTCGACGATCGCCTGCGTGGTCGCCAGAATATGCACCTCATTAAACGCGTTATCCAGCGAAGAACCACGGTGACCAGAGGTACCAAACACCACCTGCTGGTCAGGATTGTGCGGGTCTACATCACGGGTGTAGTAAGCAGTCACCAACGACGCGATATCGATCAAATCTTCCAGGCGGGCAATCTGGCCAGCACGTTCATGAGCCATACGACAACATCCTTTCGAATACGTTCACACCCATCTTTCCCTTTTTTGGAAACTTCCGCCAGAAAAATCGTACAAACCGTGTACACACGTGAGGTTATGTGTCTATTATCTCAATCACGTTATCGGGAGAAAGGTAACCTGGCCCACACCCTATTGCGAAAGGATCACGATGGCTGCGCAACTCAACGAAACCCTCGGTACGATTGCCTCGTTCGTCTGGGGCCCATTCCTGCTCATCCCGCTGCTGCTCGGCACGGGCCTCTTCCTGACCGTCCGAATGGGTGGCATCCAGTTCCGCACACTAGGCCGCGCAACCCGCCACGCGTTCGTCGATAAGAATGAAGAAGGCTCCGGCGACATCAGCAACTACCAGGCCTTAACGACGGCCCTCGCCGCAACAGTCGGCACCGGCAACATCGTCGGCGTAGCCACCGCGATCTCGATCGGTGGGCCGGGCTCCCTGCTCTGGATCTGGGTCACAGGCATCGTCGGTATGGCGTCGAAATACTCCGAGGCCTACCTCGGCGTCCGCTTCCGCACCACCGACGACAAAGGACGCCAACAAGGCGGACCACACGAGTACCTCCGCCGCGGAATCCCGGGCCCGCTGGGGTCCGTGCTCGCGGTCGCGTTCATGCTCTTTACTATCTTCGCGTCTTTCGGCATCGGTAACCTCACTCAAGGCAATTCCATCGCTGCAGGCATGCAGGAAGCATTCGGCATCGAACCTACTGTCTCCGGCATCCTGATCTTCATTGGCGTCGGCGCAGCCATCTTGGGTGGTATTGAAGGCATCGGCAAGATCACGGCAGCGTTCGTTCCCCTGATGATTGTTCTCTATGTCGGTGGCGGCATCGTCGCGCTCGCTTTGATGGCAGACCAGATCCCTGCCGCTATCTCTCTCATCTTCCACGACGCGTTCACCGGCTCAGCCGCGACCGGTGGCTTCGTCGGCTCCACCATCATGATGGCAATCCAGTTCGGTGTTGCCCGCGGCATCTTCTCCAACGAGTCTGGCATGGGCTCTGCAGCAATCGCCGCTGCGGCAGCGAAGACCCAGCACCCCACCCGCCAGGCGCTGGTATCCATGACCCAGACGTTCATTGACACCCTGATCGTTGTTACCATCACCGGCCTTGTCATCGTGACCTCCGGGACCTGGGACATGGGACGCGACGAGGCAGCAGTCATGACCGCACGCGGCTTCTCGACGGTCCTGCCAGGCACCTGGGGCGGCGACATCGTCTCCGTTTCCCTCATCTTCTTCGCATTCTCTACGATCCTGGGCTGGTCCTACTACGGCGAACGCGCCGCAACCGCCCTCTTCGGCCAGTGGGCTTCATTGCCATACAAGATGTTCTTCACCGCCGTAGCGTTCCTCGGCGCCACCACGCACCTCGAACTCGTATGGACGTTCTCCGACCTGGCGAACGGCCTCATGGCAGTCCCGAATCTCATTGGTCTGCTGCTGCTTTCCGGGCTCGTCGCACGAGAGACTCGCGAGTATCTCAAATTCGATCCGAAGCTTCGCCGCAGCCCCGAGGAGGTTGCAGTATTTGTAAAGCAGCAAGGCATGAATTGGAAGTAAGCGCACTAGTAGACTTCTGGTGTGCAATTACAAAACATTGAGTCGAATGAGCCCCTCGCTGTAGGCCTCGGAGCTGGCACGGGAGCACTTACGCGCTACGTGCTTACAGCGGGACTCCTTGCGGTGCTGCCAGCAGCACCGCATTACGCATTTCTGGTCACGCTTGGCATCAACGTGTTGGGCAGCTACGCAATGGGTTACTTCCGACCAGGCCCATTACTCGGCACAGGTTTCCTCGGAGGCTTCACGACGTTCTCCGCTCTCACCGTCGCCGCAGCGCAAACGACTGCAATCACTGCGTTCATCTACGTACTCTCCAGCGTTGTTCTCTGCATCGCTGGCTGGTGGGCTGGCGACACCATGCGTGATCGCAAGGAGGCAGGTGATCGATAGTGTTTATTGACCCAATTGCTATCCCTGCAGTGTTCTTTGGCGGCGCGTTAGGCGGCGCCACACGGTGGTGGATTAGTTCCGCCCTCCCCCCGCGCAAGGGCACCTTCACGGCCAACGCTGCTGCATCCATGGTCCTCGGTTTTACAGTCGCGATGGCGCCGATGTGGGCAGTGTTCATTGGAACGGGATTTGCTGGTGCGCTCTCTACATGGTCAACGCTCGCCAAAGAAGCAGGAATGCTGCTCAAAGAGCGCAGGTACGCACCATGCGCGAAGTATCTGTTGTGGACGCTCGCCGTCGGCGTTGCGTTCGCAGGGCTAGGCGCTATGCGCGGTAACGCGGCATTTTAGACGACTACCAAGCGCTGCAAATACTTTTGGTGTGTTGTCTGTGGATCAGAATTGGTAACCGGCCACACACAACCATCCCTGTTTGTTTGTTGTGTGGGGGTGCACAAAAAAGAGTGTGGTGGGTACCACCACCCCCACAACGGGAACAGTGACACCCACCACACACAAGAAAATGAAGTTATAGGCCGGCGGTAACCTACTCTCCCACACCCTCCCAGGTGCAGTACCAT
>NZ_JAGPYT010000023.1:0-6435 GCF_024453995.1 Corynebacterium sp. CCUG 51687
GGTGGGTGTCCGCGCGGCGGACACCTTGATGCAATCGTTGGGGTCTTGAGCTGAACTCGCTCTGTCCGCGCCGCGGAATGCTACTGGATTCGACTAAAGCTTCGTTGGAGTCCGCGCGGCGGACTGTGCGGGAGGTTGGGTTGTAACAACGGATAGATTGTCCGCCCCGCGGAATGCGGGAATCGTCCGTGCAAATCACGAAGCGGTGTCCGCGCCGCGGAAACCTTACTTATTGAGAGGTGGGTTGAGCCAAGCTTCGCCAGCTGTTTGTCCGTCCCGCGGACACCCTCATCAAACAATCAGCAGGCCGCAACCGGCAGCTGATCCAGTCGGCCGCGGAGCTGTTCTGCAACGGCGTTGGCCATGGCTTGGCCGGTTTGGTAACTGCCGTCGGCGGGGACAACGACCAAAGCCAAAGCAACGTCCTGCTCTACGGAATTTGACACGAGTCCCATCTGGCGCACTTCGTATCCACCAGTCTCCGAGGGCCCCCACCCGCCTTTGAACCGCGCATTGGGAAGCTGGCCGAGGCCGTAGTCCTGCCCGGGCACGATTTGCCCCATCAACTCAAGGACGGGGTCGGCGTCGCTCAGGCAGCTCAGATTGGACATGAAGGTGGACTCCTCGGCGGCGGTGAGCATGGTTTGGCCGAAGGTTGAGAACTCGGGCCGGATGCGTTCGGTGTTGATGGTTTTTGGTACGCCACCCTCGGCCAAGACGGTATCGCCGGCGCCGGGTGGCAGGGCGTTCCAGAGTTGCAGCGCGGCGTCGTTGTCTGAGGCGGTGATCGCGGCGGGTGCTGCGAGCTGCGCGGTGTCGGGCGCCACGCGGTACGCGGCAACTGCGAGGGGGACTTTGATGGTTGACCAGGCAGGCATCGCTGGGTCGTCGCTGCTGCCGACCCCGCCCGCGGCGACTGCGACGGTGCCTCCGAACTGGTTGGCAACAGCATCAGCGATGGCGGAAAGCAGCTTATCGACGTCCTCTTCGCCCACCGGTTCGTCAACTGGTGCAGGCGGCTGAGCGTTCGGGTGCGTTGTCGTTGAGGTGACGGTGATGGTCGGCGGGGCGTCGTTAGTGGGTGTCCCGCAGGCCCCGAGGGCGGTCACGGCGAGGAGGGCGCAGCATGCTCGTTTCACCTCCACCACCCTAGTGCCCCGGGCACGAAAAAACCCGCACACGAGGTGCGGGTTTTCACGAGTGCTGAATTAGCCCTGACGAGCCTTGAAGCGTGGCTCCTTCTTGTTCAGGACGTAAACCTTGCCACGGCGGCGCACAACCTGGGCGCCCGGCTTGTTCTTCAGCGACCGAAGCGACTTGCGGACCTTCATCGGGCGCTCCTTTCTAATCGAGGATCTTCATCTTCGTGCGACCACTGGAAACAGTCTGGTCGCGACACGTCGCGTTATATTACCCCATCACGTGGGGAAACCAAAACGCCGGTGCTACTTGGTGTAGCGTTGCTCCATTTCCGACGCCACTTCGTCCAGACTCCGGTTCATTGTTTCGGGGACGAAGTAGCGGACGAATCCTGCTGCAAGGATGCCACAGATGATGAAGATGGAGAAGGTGGCGGTGGCGGAGAGGGCGTCGACAAGTGGGAGGAAGAACTGGGCGACGATCCAGTTCATGACCCACAGTGCAAGCCCTGCGAGGCCCATGCCGGCGCCGCGGATTTGTGGCGGGACCAGCTCAGAGATAAGCAGCCAGGTCGTGGGCGAAACTGCTGCTTGCTGCGACGCAATGAACAGCGCCATGCAGGCGAGTGAGACCCACGCGAGTGCGGCGTTGTTTTCCGCGGCACGGTACGTGAGCGTGAGCGCGAAGAGGAAGATGACGTTGCCGCTCAGGCCGATGAGCAGTAGTCGTTTGCGGCCGATCCTGTCGATGACCTGCAGTCCGACCCAGCACGCGACGACGGAGACGAGCCCGATCACCATAGAGGTGTAGACGGCGTTTTCGGTGGAGAGGCCGACTTTGTTCATCATCGTTGGCGCGAAGTAGACGATGGCGTTCACGCCCGTGACCTGCTGCGTGATGCCGAGCAGCGCGGCGATCAGCACGGTCATGCGTAGCCACCGAACGTTGCGTAGGCGTGCCCACTCGCCGCCGCGCTGGGCGCGAAGCTCGGCGTCTTCGGTGGTTTCGAGGGTGAGTTCTTCGCGGGTCATGCCGACGCGGTCGCCGATGGTGAGGGCTGCGTCGATACGCTGGTGGCGGGCGAGCCACAGGGGTGTTTCAGGCAGGAATGCCATGCCGACGGCCAGCGCGGCTCCGGGCACTGCGGCGAGTCCAAGCATCAGCTGCCAGCTGCCGGTGGACGCAAGCACCGAGTTCACGGAGTACGCGAGCAGCTGCCCCACCACAATCATCAGCGTGTTCAGTGACACCATCTTGCCGCGCACCCGGGCGGGCACCATCTCCGAGATGTACATCGGCGCCACGATAGACACTCCGCCGACGCCGACCCCTAAGAACGTTCGGGCCGCCGCGAGTGCTTCCACCGACCCCGCAAGCGCGCACCACAGCGAGCCCGCGATGAACACGAGGCCGCCCATTATTAAGGTGCGTTTGCGGCCGAGCCTGTCCGCGATCGCTCCGCCGCTGAGCGCGCCGACCGCGGCACCGACGAGCAACATCGAGGTCACAAGCCCTTCTTGCCCTGGGGTGAGCTGGAATTCGGGGGTGATGTAGAGCAGCGCGCCGCTCATCACGCCGGTGTCGTAGCCGAAGAGCAGCCCGCCCAGCGCGGCGACGCCCGCAACTTTCCGGACGTAGCTTCGTTGGGCAGTGGTGAGTTGTTGCATGCATACCAATATGCACCGTGGGTACGCTGGTTCCTATGTCTCGGCCAGATTCACCGCAAGTTAGCAGCAAACAGCAAGAGATCATCGACACGCTCGGGGTCCAACCTTCGATTGATCCCGCGCGAGAAATTGAGCGCCGCGTCGCATTCCTCTGTGACTACGCCCGCTCCGCCTCCTCAGCAGGTTTCGTGCTCGGCATTTCCGGGGGCCAGGACTCGACGCTCGCAGGTCGCCTCGCACAGATCGCTGTCGAGCGGCTGCGGGACTCGGGTGTCGACGCCCACTTCCTCGCCGTCCGCCTCCCCCACGGTGTCCAAGTCGACGAGGACGACGCCCAGTTGGCGCTCCGCTTCATCGAACCGGATGAGACGGTGACCGTCGACATCGCACCTGCAACGAAAGCGCTCAGCGACGAGGCCGCTGACGCGTTGGGGGCGCCCCTCAGCGACTTCAACAAGGGCAACGTGAAGGCCCGACTTCGGATGGTGGCGCAGTACGCGCTTGCTGGCGAGCGCAACCTCCTGGTCATCGGCACTGACCACGCGGCGGAAAACGTCACCGGTTTCTTCACCAAGTTCGGCGATGGCGCCGCCGACCTCACCCCCCTCGCCGGCCTCAACAAACGCCAAGGCGCCGCCCTCCTC
This sequence comes from Corynebacterium sp. CCUG 51687, assembly GCF_024453995.1. NCBI lineage: Bacteria > Bacillati > Actinomycetota > Actinomycetes > Mycobacteriales > Corynebacteriaceae > Corynebacterium > Corynebacterium sp. CCUG 51687. Next base: position 3,452 of record NZ_JAGPYT010000023.1, read on the forward strand.
CGCGAGCTCGGCGCCGACCCTCGCCTCTGGGAGAGAGTCCCCACCGCCGACCTGGAAGAGGACCGCCCGGCGCTGCCCGACGAGGAAGCACTCGGCGTGACCTACCAGCACATCGACGACTACCTCGAAGGCAAGCCCGTTCCGTCCGCGGCGGCGGAACGCATCGAGCACCTGTGGCGCATCGGCCAGCACAAACGACACCTGCCACCAGGGCCAGATTCCTCCTGGTGGAAAGCTTAGCCCGTCACATCTAACGTCGCTTGCGCGGCGTTGGCAAGCTCCCCCGCGTACGCCGGGCCGTGCGTCAACGCGTGCACGGCCAACGGGTGAAGCTGATGCACCGGGATGCGCCGACGCCAGTCCTCCCCCAGGCTTGCCCGCGACTCGTAGCCCGCAAGGATATCTTCCAAAAACGGCGCGCCGAACAACGCCAGCATCGCGATGTCCGTCAACGGGTGCCCACCGTGCGCCGCCGGGTCAATGAACCGCGGGCCCGACTCGTCGAAGAGCAGGTTGCCCGCCCAAAGATCCCCGTGGATACGCGCCAGCGGGGCCTCCTCATCCTCCTCAACGAGCGCAGCGCAGGCGCGTTCCACGAGCTCTAGCTGCTGCTTCGAGATATTTCCCGCCACATGTGCGCTCCTAGCGAACGGCAGCACGCGCTGCTCGGTATAAAACTTCGCCCACCGCTGCTCCGGCACGCAGTCCTGCTCAACCCGGCCGATGAAGTTCGGGCCATCCCACCCGGTCGGCGGCGCACCGAAGGCTTCAGCGCCCATCGCGTGGATCTTCGCCAGCTCCTCCCCCGCCCGGCGCGCCGCGTCACGAGTGGGCCGCACGGTTTCGACGCGTTCTATTCGCAACGTCCGCTGTCCTTCGTCCACGCTGCGGACCTCCACGACTGCCTCGCTGCCCTCGCGCAGCCAGCGCAGCCCCGCCGCCTCGCTGCTCGCCTGGCCCGGCGCGATACAACGCTTACTGAAATCACTCAAGGTGGCCCTCCAATGCAAGCAAGAATCGCTTCATGTCTTCCCCACCACGGTAGCGCCCGAGGTGGCCGTCGCTACGCACGACCCGGTGACACGGAATGAGCAGCGGCAGCGGGTTGCGCGCGCACGCAGTGCCGACGGCACGCACCGCCCCCGGATTATCGACGTCCACCGCTAGCCCCTTATACGTCGTCACCTCGCCGAACGGCACGTGTTGGAGCGCGCCCAGCACCTTCGTCCGGAACGGCGGGAGGCCCTCAAGGTCGAGCGGGACATCGAAAGACGTTCGTGTCCCGGCGAAGTACTCCTCGAGCTGCCCGCGGACGGGGCCGATCGGGCCGGGGCGTGCGCCGGTTTCCCGGATTGCACGCTCAGCGTCGTCGCTGGGTAGCGCAATCCGGCGCACTCCGCGGGGCGAAACGACAACCGTCAGTGTTCCGACCTGCGTCTCGACGGTAGCGAATGATGTTGCATACATGGCACCAGTACTAGCACCTTGCTATGGTGCCAGCCATGACCACCTACATTCCCCCACCCGGATACTCAGCGATCACGGTCCCGGAGGACCACGACGGGCGGCGGATACACAAGTTCCTCGCCAGCTACACCACGTGCCCGGCGACCATGCTGTTCAAACTTACGCGTAAGGGGGCGTTGCGGGTCAACCAGAAACGTATCAAGCAGGATTACCGCGTCCGGGCTGGGGACGTGATCACGTTGCCGGGTGAGTTCTGTAAGGAAGCGAAGAGGGCGTCGAAAAGTAAGAGCCACGGGTTTGAGGTGCTGTGGGAGGGGCCGACGGCACTGGTAGTAAATAAGCCGGCGGGGGTGCCGGTGCATGCGGGAACCGGGACGCAGCGGGGCGTTATCGAGCGCATCCGCGACGTGCACCCCGACGCTGAGCTTGCGCACCGCATCGATAAGGAGACGTCCGGGGCGCTGCTGATCGCGCTGAATCACGCGGAGCTGCGCCACCTGCAACGAGCCTTCCGCGAGCAGGACGTGGTCCGCATCTACCGCGCGGTCGTGGAGGGACGCTGGGCGGGCGCGCGCGACGTAAAGGCCCCGATCGCGCGAACACCGAAAACCATGGTCGTACGTGCCGACGGCGACGACGCCCACACACGATTCCGCCGCGTGGAAAACCGCGGGCCGAACACGCTCGTCGAGGCCGAGCTCATTACTGGACGACGCCACCAAATCCGCGTACACGCCGCCCACGAAGGCCACCCCATCGTCGGCGACCGCGCGTACGGCTCGCGTACAGGCGCGCAGCGCATGTTCCTGCACGCGTACCAGCTGGAGTTCACGCTGCGCAACGGCGAGCACGTCGCAGTGACGGCGCCGGTCCGGGAACACAAAGACCGCAGGTCTTAAGCAACCTGCGGTCTTTTCTGTGGAGCTAACGGGATTCGAACCCGTGACCCCCACACTGCCAGTGTGGTGCGCTACCAACTGCGCCATAGCCCCGCGCACGCTAAAACACGCGTAGGTGACAGCTTATACCGTGCGTTTAATGTGAGGCAAATGCATACAGAGGACCTTCCCGCTCTCCTGAGGAAATAGCCTCTCCTTCAAGCGAGCGGGAACAAATCACTCAAATTGGTACCGCGTGAGAACTGCCTAGGTTGCCATCCTAGGCAGTTCAATGCATCACAAACTACGCAACCACCGATCGATTTGGTCCTTCAGTGGGGGCACTGTGGCAAGGATGCCCAGTGCGATCAGCAGGAGCCCGGTAAAGACCACTCCACACACGGCTGCACCAGTGCTGCTCCCATTGTCTCCCTTACTACTTTGGCTGGAAGAATTGCTGGAGCATATTCCACGTGACTCGGAACTTGAATTACTGCTCGAGTCAGGCTTAGCGCTCGTGGTTGGCTCCGACTTTGTAGACGTGGTTGGTGTGGCAGACGCACTCGGTGACGGCACTGCCTTTGTAGAACTCTTCACCGTCGTCGTCGGCTCCGGCTTGGCAGACGAACTCGGCTCTGG
>NZ_JAGPYT010000024.1:0-2342 GCF_024453995.1 Corynebacterium sp. CCUG 51687
CTCACCGTATTCTCCCCACGGTGAAGCTCAGGGTCACCTGCAACAGCAACCTTGACAGAACCCTGGGCTTCTTCGGCAGCCTGCATCGCTTCCTGCTGGGCAGCCAATGCCTTGGCATCAACCTTGCCACCGGCGGCACCGATGGTGGAGTTGTAGTCCTTACCAATCTTGCCGGTGTTAATCATCAGGTTGTCCCAGTCGGCTGGCACACGGTAGTCACCTTTGTAGCAGTCCATGCCTGGCTGGTTGCATACCTCTGGCAGTGGGCCACCAGAGACGGATTCTTCATCCGAGTAGTTAAAGTGGGTGAACTGGTAGAGGTAGTTCATCACCGAGTAGTAGTTCGGCAGGTAATCCGACTGCGGGACCTCGTTGGCGAACTTCATCGAACCATTATGATTCAACCCCAACGTATGCCCCAGCTCGTGCATGATCGTGTTGCGCAGCTGATCATCGGTGCGCATGCGTTCATGCTTGGCAACATAAAACGAGTTATCCGCAACCAAAGCCAAGCCGGTACCCCAGTGGCCACGCTGCATCTGATCGCCAATAACACCAACGCGGAAGACTGCCGCACGAGCACCCAGCATCGTGTCAATATTCTCGACCAGCTTCATACCAGGCACCGTGCCCTCAAAGTAGTACGGTGCATACGGCTCAGTCTGCCCACCGTGACGAGTCGGATAGTTGACAATGTTGGTGTACGTATCACCCGCATCAATGTGCAGGTTGACCCCGTACTGATCGAAGCGGTCCACCAGCTGCTGCAAAATATCGCGACTTGGCCGGTAGCTTGCCGTCGACAGCTGCGCACACATGGCAGCATCCGCACCAGGTGTGTCGCAGCCAGCCTGCTGCCACTGCGAGTTCATCCAATTAAGCTGCAGGAACAAATCCGGTCGCTCAGGATCAGCACCCCACTCGTTCAGTGGCATGACCGTACCGTCACTTAAGGTCACCCCTTCGCGCTCCCAGACATCCGGCAGACCGTCACCATCAGAATCAACAGCACTGTCCTGGGTTGCAACCTCCATGTGCATGGCAGCAGTCAACGTAGCGCCAGCATCAATGCGCTCAAACCAACGCCCACGCTGGAAGCTGGCCCCTGCCGGATCCACAAACCCAACCTCACCGGCAGCCGTGGTGCGCTGGAACGCATCGGCTACACCAGACGAGGTTGCATTATCGAACGACACCGCAGTCTCATAGCCAAGCTGGGCCGGGGCAACAACAAACTTCCCATCATCATAGGAGCCGGAAAGCCCGACCTGGGAGTTAATCTGGTTCGTCAGATCCGCCTGCACAAACGCTGAAGCATCCTTGTTGTTGGTCACCCGCACAATGACATCGACGCGGTTGCCATCAAAGCGGTATTCACGCTCGACCGACACACCAGCGTCCTGGTCTTCACCGCGGTAGATGACCACCTGGGTGTTACCATCACGGTGCGTATCCACGTTAAGGCCAGATTCTAAATCCACTAATGCGCCATCGGCACGCAGGTCCACATACAGTGAGGACTCCTGGCTGCCAGCAATGGAGCGGGCATCCGTAAACTTCAACGTCGAAATACGACCCGGCTGTGTTACCGAGTTGTGAAAGACCGCACCCGGCCCGTCAGCGGTCACTGTGACCGACGAGTCAGCAACAGCCATCTCCGCGTGAGCAACCTGTGCACCATTAGCCGCAACGGCCAACACACACGCTGCTACGCATACCTTCCGCGCAATGCTGTTCATCATCGTTGTCACAATCCTTATACCTTCCATCACGCACCACCCAACCGGTGGAACATGAAACCCTTCGTTGTTCTGACCCCAAGTTTATGCACCCGAACTATACATGGCCAATCCGCCCACAACGCCCCAACCAAACAGGCAAAAACACGCCTACAAAACCCGGATTGTTCAACACATCTAGCCCTACAACCTGCACACATAGCTTAAAAAACACTCAGAAACCATCGCAGCAAACCCAACATGTTCAACAAACCCACCGACACCTGTCGATGGGTGTTCAACAATCAACCCACCCGTATATTATGCGCTCTAGTGCAACAGTGGGTAAGAGAATACTTAACAAATCGGGATTACCAGGCACGACATGTGTCATTCGACACGTGTCACCGACACTATTAATGCACAACCTTTTTATACTAAAAACCTTTCGTGGTCTGGTGTAGTCAAACTTAGGCCCTATGGATGCGTTAGGCAGACCTTTTCGTGATCGTTGAACAGTTGGTACCCCCGTGTTTTACCCCCGTTGGGTTGGGTCGAAAGTATGAAAGGCCCGAACCAGCATGATGCTTGTACTGGTTCGGGCCCGGCAAACAACGCCAACAC
>NZ_JAGPYT010000025.1:0-1919 GCF_024453995.1 Corynebacterium sp. CCUG 51687
CACGATATTCCCCCGCTGATCCCCAAGCCACCAGAGAAGGATTGGGCAGATTACAACACCGACCCCGACCCCGACAAGACTCGTAAACGTCGGCGTGCAAGCCTGCCATCTGCACGCGATGTGCTGGCGTTGCCGACTGTCACCCTTGCACCCGGTGCCACGCTTGCTGATAGTGAGTTGGTCATGCCGGATGCTGCGGCAGTCGTGTTTATCCCCAACACTGAAGATCGCGGGATTGTCACCTATAGCGATACCCAGAAACAGCAGATGGTCAGGATCTATCACCAACTACCGTACGGGACAAAGAAGGTTTGGCTGGCCCGTCACGACATGGACGCATCACGAGTGATTCGGTGGATGAAGCGGTTTGATCTTGGCACGTTTACCCAGCAACAACGCGCCGCAGTCTATACCGGGGCAACTACCCCTGTACCGGTGGTGTTAGACGCTGAAGCGATCATCTCACTTGTCCACCAGTATGTGGCTGCCCCGCATGGGACAAAACAAGCCTTGCTGGATAAACACGGTATCTTGCAGTCAGCGATGCATGGCTGGATCGAGAAAGTCGCAAACGGCACGATTGCCCACTACACGCACACAAGAAAGGCAGAACCCTTGAACACCCCCAAGGCCACCAACAACGACATGGTCACCATTACCCGCAAGGAATACAACGCACTACAACGAGAAAACGCCAAGCTGCGCAAAGAAAACAAGCTGTGGAAGGACACCAGTGATGTACTGGGAAAAGCTATAGCGTCTCTGCCAAAGAAGCATGGCGGGGACTCAAACGCGGCGGGAAAATCCTCACAGTAGAACAAACACAACGCTATGAGGCAGGCCTACAACAAGAAAACGAGCTAATCGAAGCACTCGTTGGTATCGGGCACTCAATGAGGAAAGCCTGCAATGTGTTAGGCGTGGCGCGCTCTAGACGGTATTACCAGGACAATCCCCGCCCGAAGAAGCAAGATCCGATCCCGCATCACAAACGCAACATCAAACGCTTAACCGATGCGCAAGTCAACGACATTTTGGCCTTGTTAGATGCTAATCCGTATTCGAGTGTGGATGATGTCTTCTACCACGCATTGAACAATGGGTGCTATATCGCCAGCTTGCGTAGCTTCTACCGGGTTGCCAAAGCGCACGGCAAACTCTTGTCACAGCGCCACGGCACACGCAGAACACGCCCGCGGCGTGCACGCGGCAACAACCAGCCCCCACATGTTGAAGCACACCGGCCAGGTCAAGTGCTGTGCTGGGATATCACCTATCTTCCAGGCAAGTACACAAACCAGTACTACGCCTGCCATACCGCAATCGATTTATATTCCCGTGCTGTTGTCGGCGCAGTTGTTGCCCACCACGAAGATTCCCGCGTGGCACGACATATGTTTGAAGAAATCTTTGCCGCACACCCTGATGTCGACACGGTGCACTCCGATAACGGGGCAGCGATGACCAGTCGCAGCCTTGGCAGACTTTTTGATGCCCACCAGGTCAAACGGTCGTTCAGTAGACCATCGATTAGTAACGATAATCCGCATATGGAGTCGTTGTTTCACACGATGAAAGGTATGGCCTACTACCCGAGGGCTTTTGCCAGCATTAAACATGCAGCGGCCTGGGTTGATGAGTTTACAACGTTGTATAACCAACGGCCCCACAGTGGGATTAATGGCTACACACCGCAAAGCGTGCTAGACGGCACGTGGCAACAGATGGAGGCCAACCGGCGAAGTGCCGTCGAGCAAGCCCTTGCTGATGGGGTAATTACCGCGCGACCGAAAACACCGATTGGGTTGCCTGAGAAAGTCACGATTATCCGCACAACAACTAAGACAGCGCCGATGCCGCGTGCATTGATGATGCATTGTTAACCATGAATCTGGCCCACAACCACTTGACACAGAGCG
>NZ_JAGPYT010000026.1:0-1898 GCF_024453995.1 Corynebacterium sp. CCUG 51687
ATCCAACACTTGGCGCGGCTACCTGACTGCGTCACCCCATCACTGAACTACCACGGATCAGGCCCCACGCATCACCAACAACCACACACCCAAAAGGATGCGCATGTTGCCAGTTCAGGGTGGTTAGTATCACCGCTTCACTCTTTGTCGCATGCATACGGGTACGGGAATATCAACCCGTTGACCATCGACTACGCCTGTCGGCCTCGCCTTAGGACCCGACTCACCCTGGGAAGACGAACTTGACCCAGGAACCCTTAGTCATCCAGCGGATACGATTCTCACGTATCTCTCGTTACTCATGCCTGCATTCTCACTCGCACACAGTCCACCACCCCTTACAGTATGGCTTCACCCCATGCACGACGCTCCCCTACCCATAGTAAAAACTATGCCGCGGCTTCGGCGGTGTACTTGAGCCCCACTACATTGTCGGCGCAGAACCACTCGACCAGTGAGCTATTACGCACTCTTTCAAGGATGGCTGCTTCTAAGCCAACCTCCTGGCTGTCTTCGCGATCCCACATCCTTTTCCACTTAGTACACCCTTAGGGGCCTTAACCGGCGATCTGGGCTGTTTCCCTCTCGACTATGAAGCTTATCCCCCACAGTCTCACTGCTATAGAACACTTAACCGGCATTCGGAGTTTGGCTGATGTTGCTAAGATGATAGTCCCGCTCAACCAACCAGTAGCTCTACCTCCGGCAAACTACTATAACGCTGCACCTAAATGCATTTCGGGGAGAACCAGCTATCACGGAGTTTGATTGGCCTTTCACCCCTACCCACAACTCATCCCCTCAGTTTTCAACCTAAGTGGGTTCGCGCCTCCACAACCTCTTACAGCTGCTTCACACTGGCCATGGGTAGATCACCCCGCTTCGGGTCCAGGACATGCCACTTACAACACCCAATTAGGATTCGCTTTCGCTACGACTACCCCACACGGGTTAACCTCGCGACATGCCGCTGACTCGCAGGCTCATTCTTCAAAAGGCACGCCATCACACACACGCGGTGCTCTGACGGATTGTAAGCGCACGGTTTCAGGAACTCTTTCACTCCCCTCCCGGGGTACTTTTCACCATTCCCTCACGGTACTTATTCACTATCGGTCACACTTAGTATTTAGGCTTACCGGGTGGTCCCGGCAGATTCACAGCAGATTCCACGAGCCCACTGCTACTCGGGCAAACAATCACCACAACACGACACGCCTTCACGTACAGGGGCTCTCACCCTCTCCGGCACACCATCCCAGGTGACTTCCGCTAACACGCCGCATCATAGGGGTACATGGCAGCATACCCACAATCATCGCCCACAACACCACACGCGCAACCCCTGCCAGGTATCACACACGCATGGTTTAGCCTCATCCACGTTCGCTCGCCACTACTAGCAGAATCACAATTGTTTTCTTCTCCTACGGGTACTGAGATGTTTCACTTCCCCGCGTAACCCCCACACAGACTATACATTCATCTGCAGGTAACACTCCATAACAAGTGCCAGGTTTCCCCATTCGGACATCCTCGGATCAACGCTTTGTTGGCAACTCCCCGAGGCATAACGCAGCCTCACACGTCCTTCATCGGCTAAGCATGCCAAGGCATCCACCGTACGCCCTTGTAACAAAACAAAAACACACAACAAACAAACAACAAACAACCACCACACACAAACAGCATGACAATCACTTGTTGTTAGGCAAACTTACAATCAAAAAATTCTTCCACAAGAATAAAGATGCTCGCGTCCACTATACAGTTCTCACACAACACACCCCACACACCAACCACCAACCAAACCAGTCAGTGATCAACACGCGGAATCAATCAAGACAACACAACTGCTGCCTCAGACACCCAACAGTGCACCAACACACAATAATTAT
>NZ_JAGPYT010000028.1:0-1243 GCF_024453995.1 Corynebacterium sp. CCUG 51687
TTCTTTTTGATTACAAAAACCCGGCCACACTGCAACCACAACCACAACCACCACACGAATGCGTGGCAACCTTGTAGCTGGTGTGTCTCCACCCGGAAACAACAATTGGCAGCCACACCCACGGTGACTCAACCAACAAAAAAACAGCCCACAACTGTGAGCCACAATAAAAAACTCCTTAGAAAGGAGGTGATCCAGCCGCACCTTCCGGTACGGCTACCTTGTTACGACTTCGTCCCAATCGCCGATCCCACCTTCGACAGCTCCCATGACAGGCCACTGGCTTCGGGTGTTACCAACTTTCATGACGTGACGGGCGGTGTGTACAAGGCCCGGGAACGTATTCACCGCAGCGTTGCTGATCTGCGATTACTAGCGACTCCGACTTCATGGGGTCGAGTTGCAGACCCCAATCCGAACTAAGGCCGGCTTTGTGCGATTAGCATCCCCTCACAAGGTAGCAAACGCGCTGTACCGACCATTGTAGCATGTGTGAAGCCCTGGACATAAGGGGCATGATGATTTGACGTCATCCCCACCTTCCTCCGAGTTAACCCCGGCAGTCTCTCATGAGTCCCCACCATTGTGTGCTGGCAACATAAGACAAGGGTTGCGCTCGTTGCGGGACTTAACCCAACATCTCACGACACGAGCTGACGACAACCATGCACCACCTGTATAGCGACCACAAGGGAAACCACATCTCTGCGGCGATCCGCTACATGTCAAGCCCAGGTAAGGTTCTTCGCGTTGCATCGAATTAATCCACATGCTCCGCCGCTTGTGCGGGCCCCCGTCAATTCCTTTGAGTTTTAGCCTTGCGGCCGTACTCCCCAGGCGGGGCGCTTAATGCGTTAGCTACGGCACAAATCCCGTGGAAGGGACTCACACCTAGCGCCCACCGTTTACGGCATGGACTACCAGGGTATCTAATCCTGTTCGCTACCCATGCTTTCGCTCCTCAGCGTCAGTTACTGCCCAGAGACCTGCCTTCGCCATCGGTGTTCCTCCTGATATCTGCGCATTTCACCGCTACACCAGGAATTCCAGTCTCCCCTACAGCACTCAAGTTATGCCCGTATCGCCTGCAGTCCCACAGTTAAGCTGTGGACTTACACAAACGACGCGACAAACCACCTACGAGCTCTTTACGCCCAGTAATTCCGGACAACGCTCGCACCCTACGTATTACCGCGGCTGCTGGCACGTAGTTAGCCGGTGCTTCTTCTCCAGGTACCGTCAC
>NZ_JAGPYT010000029.1:0-884 GCF_024453995.1 Corynebacterium sp. CCUG 51687
TGCAGGTAGAGCCACCAGTCCATGATGATTCGCTGGTGTTCGTCAAATGTGCCGCGGTGGGCTCGGGCGAGGTGTTTTAGTTGTGCGTTTATGCCGCCTTCCAGGCTGTTTGTGGTGGTCTTCAGCGTGGTCGTGGTGCGGTGTGGTGGGTTGAGCCAGACGAAGAGGTGGCCTTGTTGGTAGAGACGCTCGAATCGGCGGTAGGCTCTGCGGGCTCTGGGATGGGTGTACCACCATTGCTGGTTGTCGCGGATACGTTTTGGGATCTCTTCTGGGGCGACTTGGTTGCGGTAGGTGCGTTGTTTGAGCCAGTCACCGTAGAGGTCCTGGAAGCGGTTGAGGCGAAGTACCCAGGTGATTGCCTGGTCACTGGTGGTGATGTGGGTCAGCTGGTTGCCGAGGCGAAGGAGTGCTTTGTGTGCGGTGATTGTGGGTTGGCGTGTGGTGTCTTTGATGGTGTCGCGGCGTACGTGGACGAGGCAGCGTTGAATGGAGGCGTTTGGCCAGCATTGTTTGATGGCTTTGTGGGCGCCACCGGAGCCGTCTGTGGTCACGACGAGGGGTTCGGCGATCATGTCGAAGAGTTTGGCGTAGTCGTAGGCGGTTTCTCGTGTGCACCAGTGCCAGGCGACGACGTGCTCGCTGGTTGCAGCGACAAGCAGGCATTTTTTGTGGAAGTAGGTGCCATCAATAAAGAGCTGGTCGTAGACGCGGTACGGGTCCGGTTTGCACGGGACGATGATGAACCAAAAGTAGGTGAACCAGCGGATGAGTGTGCGCCTGGAGACGTTGTGCGCAGCAGCGACAGCGTCGAGGGGACGCTGGTTGGTGATCCAGTCAATGAAGATGGCAAACCGATATGCGCTGGTCTTGGCTGAGTTGGG
>NZ_JAGPYT010000002.1:0-296396 GCF_024453995.1 Corynebacterium sp. CCUG 51687
AGACAGCGCCGATGCCGCGTGCATTGATGATGCATTGTTAACCATGAATCTGGCCCACAACCACTTGACACAGAGCGTTCGGGAGAAGCTGGGGCGTTTCCCCAGGTCGCCGACGTTGAGTGAGGGAATTTGGTGTCATAGCGCCCCGGCCTGACACCAAATTCCAGCTTTTTGAGACGGCGACGTCGCGTTTCCCCAGGTCGCGCCCCTTGCGCAAAGGAATTTGGTGCGCGTGTCCAGTTAAAGGAGGGTTTTGCCCTTCTGCTCCGGCAGGACGAACGCCGCCACGGCGGCCACGGTGAACGCCACCGCGAAGACCACGAATACGCTGGCGTGGCCACCGAAGGCCAGGACCGGCGGGACGATCAGCGGCGCCAGGATCGAGCCGACGCGGCCGAAGGCCGCCGCGGCACCCGTGCCGGTCGCGCGGATCTGGGTGGGGTAGAGCTCAGGACCGATGGCGTAGAGGGCACCCCACGCGCCCAGGTTGAACAGGGAGAGCAAGCAACCTGCGGCGATAATCTGCCAGGGCGCAGTGGCGAACCCGTAGAGCCCAGCCGACACCGCCGACCCGGCCAGGAAGACGGCGAGGGTGGTGCGGCGCCCCCAGACCTCGATGAGCCAGCCTGCCAGGGCGTATCCGGGCAGCTGGGCCAGCGTGATGATCAGCGTGAAGCTGAAGGAGCGCACGAGGCTGAAGCCTTGGTCCACAAGCAGGGAAGGGATCCAGGTGAACGCGCCGTAGTAGGCGAGGGAGACGCAGAACCAGACGGTCCAGAACGCGGCGGTGCGGGCGCGCAGTTCGGGGCCCCAGATGTGGGTGCCTTTGCCAGCACTTGCATCGGGATCGGTGGTGGTGGCGATGGGGGCGTCGACAAGCAGTTCGGGTGGGACTTGCTCCTCGAAGCTGCGGACCACTGCCTCTGCTTCCTCGTTGCGGCCGCGCGCCTCCAGGAAGCGGACCGATTCAGGCAGCTGCATGCGCACATACAGCGCGTAGAGCGCGGGCACGGCGCCGAGCGCGAGCCCCCAGCGCCAGCCGTTCTCGCCCTCGGCGACGACGAACGTGCCGATGACCGCCGCCAGGATCCAGCCCGCCGCCCAAAACGCCTCGAGCCAGACCACCATCCGCCCGCGCACCTTCAGCGGCGCGAACTCGCTGACCAGCGTGGACGCGACGGGCAACTCCGCGCCGAGGCCCAGGCCGGTGAGGAAACGGAAGAGGAGCAGGACGGCGACCGACCCGGCGAGCGCCGAAGCGCCCGTGGCCACGCCGTAGATCAGGAGCGTGAGGGCGAAGACCTGGCGGCGCCCCAGCTTGTCCGCGAGCAGACCGCCGAGGGAGGCGCCGACCGCCATCCCGATGAACCCCACGGACGCGATCCAGCTCGTGGTGGTTTTCTCCAGATCCCAGTGCACGGCCAGCGCCGCGATGACGAAGGAGACCAGCCCGACATCCATCGCGTCGAGCGCCCACCCCACCCCCGATCCGACGAGGAGCTTCTTGTGTTTCGGGGTAACCGGCAGCCTGTCGAGGCGCTGCGTGCGGGTCAGTGCTGTTTTCATGGGCAAAACCTTAGAACAATTCTGGCTTTTATTTGGGAAAATTACGAAATTTTCCTGCTAATCTGCCGGTATGAAGAAGCAGCTCGGACTCATGCTCGTTACTACCTGCTCAGCGGCCATGTTGGTGGCCCCGCAGGCCATGGCGGAGGACACCGCCCAGCTCACGGAGGCTCGCTGCGTGGCGCTTGTCGACGCGGTCAAGGACGCCACCGCGAAGCAGCGCGATGCGCAGGACCGCGAGCGCGCCACACAGCAGACGCTCGATGCGGCGCAGCGCGACGTCGCCGCCGCCCAGGAAGAACTCAAGGCAGCAAAGGGCATGGTCGCCGATGCCCAGCGCCTCCTTGACGACGCCACCACCGACCTCACCGCGAAACAGTCCGCAGTGCCCGCCGGCGTGACGGCGGAGTCCGCACAACAGGCGCTCGAGGACTCGAAGGCGCGCGCCGCCGAAGCAGCCGCCGCCCTCGAGGCAAGCAAGGCCGAGGCGCAGCAGCAGTTCGACCGCGGCTCCCTCGGCTTCTTCGAAGCCATGGGCGCAACCGACGCCGTCGCCGAACTGAACACCGACTTCCGCTTCAAAGAAGAAGACCCGGTGGCGGGGCAGACGGGCTACCGCATCGCGGACGATACCCACATCGGTGAGGCCGACGACGCCACCCACCTGGACAACATGAAGGCAGCCATCGGCTGGCTGCCGGAGGCAAACGAGCTCCGCGAAAGCGACGGCCAGCCTGCCCTGCCCGTCTCCGACTTCCTGATGGCGCAGGCCCAGGTAAACGTGAACTGGTCGCACCAGCTGCCGCGCGGGCACTCGAAGAACGGATGGGACAACCTGTCCTGGAACTACGATAACCCGTTCAAGGGCTGGTTCCACGAGGAGCGCGTCGCGTACTTCGAGGCACTCGAGAAGGGCGAGAAACCATTCGAGGCGGGCGCTGGCCACTACATGGCGATCGTCAACCCGGACATGCGCGCCACCGGCTTCGCCGTGAACACCAAAGCCTTCCGGTACCAGGGGTACCCGTGGCGTATTGCACACGCGCAGACCTTCGCCACCCACTGGATGAAGCAGGGCACGCCACTATTCACCGTCGACGAGTACACCGAGCGCTTCAATACCTACTACGACGGCCTCAAGCACGCCATCGAGTTTGGCGACGCCACCAAGCGTCAAACGCTCGAGGAGCGCGAAGGGGACGTCGACAAGGCGGAGCAGACCCTGGAAGCCGCACGCGCGCTGCAGGCCGCGCAGGAGCTCGTGGCGAAGCGTGAACAGGGACTTTCCGCCGCCAAGGAGGCGCAGCCTGCCCGACAGGCCGCCGCCGAGGAAGCGCTGAAGGCCGCGAAGCAAGCGCAGAAGGATGCGGCTGCTGCCACTGCGGCGGCCAAGGCAGCCGCAGCCGAGGCTCGCGCAAACACCGAGCGCGCCGAAGCCGAATACCAGCCAGTCAAAGCCGACTGCGACACACTGACCGGCGCCGACAAGGAGGGCTCCTCCACCGGCGGCATCATCGCCGGCGTGGTGCTCGGGCTGCTGGCAATCATCGGAATCGTGGTAGCCACCAACCCGGGAATTTTAAATATGTTCTAGCTAGGTACACTCTCTGCTTATGCAAAGCGAGGAGCAGACCACACCCGAACCAGAATGGTGGGAACAACCAGGCATGCCCTGGAACAGCAAACCAACCAAGGCCGACTACTGGTGCCTTGGCTGGTTCGGCTTCGTAGGCCTCTTCGGCCTTGCGATGATCCCGCTCCGTGCCTGGCTGCTTGGGCTGCACCCGCCCATCATGCTGGCCATTACCGGTTCCCGGATTGGCGCAGCGTCGACGGGCGCGCTCGCCGCCGTCGGCGAGGTGCAGCACTGGCTGGGCTACCTACTGATCGGCACGCTGATGGCCATCAAGTTCGACTGGATCTACTGGTGGGCCGGCAAACTATGGGGGCGCGGAATCCTTGACGTGCAGGCGCAGAACTCCAAGCGCAGCGCCCGCAACATCGAACGCGTGGAAAAGTGGGCCCTCAAACTCGGCTGGCTGGGAATCTTCCTCGCCTACGTACCGATCCCACTTCCCATCGCCTTCGTCGTCTTCGTTCTGATGGGCATGACCGGCATGCCGCTGTGGAAGTTCATGGTGCTGGACTTCATCTCGAAAACCCTGTGGTCACTTGGGTACTTCGCCCTCGGATGGTGGATCGGGGAGCCCGTGGTGTACGTGCTGGAGCAGTACGCCAAGGTGGCCAACTGGATCGCCATCGGCCTGATCGTGGTGATCATGTTCGGCGCGTTCCGGAGGCAGGCGAAGAAAGCGTAGGCGGATGCGCGCACCAAATTCCCTCACGCAGTTTGCTCGACCTGGGCTTTTCCAAACCGCCGCGCGGAAATCCAGGAAATTGGTGCCGTCTCAACCGTGCCAGTGCCAAAGGACGCAACCCCCTTTTCACGACCTGGGCTTTTGCGTCCTCCCCGAACAAGAATTGCGTCCTTTGGCACTCGCTCCCCAGAAAACTAGCGGTACACCACCACTGAGGAGAAGTCCTCGTCCCCGTGGCCCTTCTTCTGCTGCTCCTGCAGGGAGGCAACCGCGGCTGCCACGGCCGGCAGCTCCTTGCCGGCGGCCTCGGCGGTGGCGAGCATCAAACGCGCGTCCTTCTCGATGGCGTCGGTGGAGAAGTCGCCGGGGTTGGTGTCGCGCTCGCCGAGGAGGAATGGGGACTTCATGTTCACGATGAACTCGAGGCCGGTGGAGCCGAGCATGTCGACGATGGTGGCGTCGTCAAGTCCTTGGGCGTTGCCGATGTGCAGTGCTTCCTTGAACCCCTGCATGGTCACCGCGAGGGCGAGGTTGGCGATGAGCTTGCCCGTCGCGGCCTGGGCGGCAGTGTCCACGACCTTGAGGCGTTCCGGGTTGGCGGCGGACCACGGTGCGACGACGTCGGCGACTTCCTTGCGGCGCTGCTCGGTGGCGCCGCCGACGTAGACGCCGAGCTTGCCGGCGCGCGCCGGGATGAGTGAGCCGACTACGGGGGTGTGGACGAAGGTGGGGACGGCGGCGGCGAAGGAGTCGGCGTCGGCGGGGGAGATGGTGGTGGCGTCGGCCCAGGTGACGCCGCCGGGGATGAGGCCGGGTTCGATGACGACTTCGCGGACGGTGTCGGGGCCGAACAGGGAGGTGATGACCATGTCGGCGCCTTTGACGGCGTCTGCGGGGGTGTCGGCGGCGGTGGCGCCGCGCTCCACGAGCGGGGCGGTTTTTGCTGCGGTGCGGTTCCAGACCGTGAGGTCGTGGTCACTGACAAGCTTGAGTGCTAATTCGGTACCCATACGGCCGAGGCCTAAAAATGCAATCTTCATATCGCCTAGGATAGGCAACTATGACGAAGACGAACCTGACTTCAGAAAATACTGCTCGTTCTGCTGAGTTGTTTGCGCGCGCTCAGCGGGTCACGCCGGGCGGGGTGAACTCGCCGGTGCGCGCGTTTGGCTCGGTGGGTGGGCAGACGCGATTTATTGAGAAGGCGTTCGGCAGCACGCTTGTAGATGTCGACGGCAACTCCTACGTCGACCTGGTGGATTCGTGGGGTCCGATGATCCACGGGAATGCGCACCCGGCGATCCTGGAGGCCGTCGAGAAGGCGTTGGTGAACGGGTTGAGCTTCGGCGCGCCGACGGAGGCCGAGGTGGAGATCGCGGAGATGATTACGCAGCGTACCTCCGTGGAGGAGGTGCGCATGGTCAACTCGGGTACTGAGGCGACGATGTCGGCGGTGCGCCTGGCGCGCGGGTATACGCAGCGCCCGAAGATTATTAAGTTTGATGGCTGCTACCACGGCCATGTGGACGCCCTGTTGGCGTCGGCAGGCTCCGGCATTGCGACGTTCTCGCTGCCGGATTCGCCGGGGGTCACCGGCGCGCAGGCGGCGGACACGATCGTGGTGCCGTACAACGACATTGAGGCGGTGAAGCGCGCGTTCGCGGAGAACGAGGGCCAGATCGCTGCGGTGATCGCGGAGGCGGCCGCAGGCAACATGGGCACGGTGGCGCCGCAGGATAACTTCAACGCGAAGCTGAAGGAGGTCTGCCACGCCAACGGCGCCCTGCTCATCCTGGATGAGGTGATGGCGGGCTTCCGCACCTCCTACTCCGGCTGGTACGGGGTCGACGGTGTTGCGGGTGATCTGACGACCTTCGGCAAGGTCATCTCGGGTGGGTTGCCGGCGGCGGCCTTTGGTGGGCGTCGAGAAGTGATGGAGAAGCTGGCGCCGAACGGGCCGGTGTACCAGGCGGGCACCCTGTCCGGAAACCCGGTGGCGATGGCGGCTGGCATGGCGTCGTTGCGCCTGGCCAGCGAGGATATTTACCCGGTGCTGCACCGCAACGCGGACAGGCTGGAAGATTTGGTCAGCTCAGCGTTGACGCGTGAGGGCGTGGCGCACCACATCCAGCGCGCGTCGACGATGCTGTCGGTGCGCTTCGCGGAGGGCGAAGGCCACAACTTCGACGACATGAAGGCGGCGGACACGTTCCGCTACGCGCCGTTCTTCCACGCGCTGCTGGACCACGGCGTGCACGCGTCCCCGAGCCCGTTCGAGACCTGGTTCGTCTCCACGGCGCTGACTGACGACGACTTCGCCACCATCGAGGCCGCGCTCGTCCCGGCTGCGAAGGCCGCAGCCGCCGCGACCCCGGAGGGCCAGTAAATGACGCGAACTGTTGTCCACCTGGTGCGCCACGGTGAAGTGTTCAACCCGAAGAAGATCCTTTACGGGCGTCTGCCGGGCTACCACTTGAGCTCCCGTGGCTACTCGATGGCGGCTGCGACCTCGAAGTTTTTCGAGGGCCGCGACGTCACCTACCTGGCGGCCAGCCCGCTGCTGCGCGCGCAGGAGACCGCGCAGCCTATTGCGGAGGTCACCGGACTGGAGATTGATACGCGGGAGGAGATCCTGGAGGCCGGCAACACCTTTGAGGGGCTGCGCACCAAGGGGTGGCGTTCCCAGCTGTGGAACCCGGTGCGGTGGCGCCACATGCTCAAGCCTTGGGAGCCGAGCTGGGGCGAGTCCTACGAGGACATCTTCGCCCGCATGGACGTCGCGATTGAGGACGCCCGCCAGCGCGCCGAGGGCCACGAGGCCGTGTTGGTGAGCCACCAGCTGCCGATCGTGACGGTACAGCGCTACGTGCAGGGCAAGCCCTTCGCGCACGCGAGCCGTCGCTGCGAGCTGGCCAGCGTGACGTCACTTGTGTTCGACGACGACGTTGTTGTTGACTGGTCATACTCAACCCCCGCATCCGCGATCTAACCTGGAAGGACCCTATGACCGTGCGCCGCAGCCTTGTCCCATTCGTTGCCGCAGCCGTGCTGCTGAGCGGGTGCTCGAGCGCCAGCGACAACGGCGGGTCCTTCGCGTTCCACTCGCCGGGCGGGCAGGTGGAACTGTTCTACCCGCAGGAGGAGCGCAAGCCGTTGCCGGACTTTTCCGGCGAGTCCCTGATGAAGCCGGGCAGTGAGATCTCGCTCAGCGACTTCGACGGTGAGGTCGTGGTGCTCAACGCGTGGGGGCAGTGGTGCGCGCCGTGCCGCGCGGAGGTCGACGACCTCCAGGAGGTGCAGGAGTCCATCGAGGGCTTCGGCACCGTGCTGGGCATTAACGTGCGGGACCACAACGCGGACATCGCGCGCGACTTTATCAAGGACAACGGGGTGACCTACCCATCCATCTACGACCCGCCGTTTAAGACCGCCGCGTTCTTGGGCGGCGTGCCCAGCTCCGTGATACCGACGACGATCGTGCTGGACACCCAGCACCGCCCGGCGGCGGTGTTCCTGCGGGAGGTCACCGCCCAGGAGATCATCGACCTGGCGAATACGCTGCACCAGGAGGCGGAGTCCTAAGTGGGGGAGGCGTTATCGGAGCTGGTCTCCCAGGGGCCGCTGCTGCTGGGGATGCTGGCGGCGGCACTGGCCGGGTTGGCGTCCTTCGCCTCGCCGTGCGTGGTGCCGCTGGTGCCCGGCTACATGTCGTACCTGACGGGCATCGTGGGCGGCGAGCTTAACGTGGACGAACGTGGCGTGTCGGTGACGCGGCGCCGCTGGGCCGTCGCGGGCGCGGCTGGCCTGTTCATCCTTGGGTTTACGGTGGTGTTCCTGTTGGCCACTGTGACGGTCTTCGGCGCGGTGAGCGCGGTGGCGCTGAACGCTGAGACCCTGATGCGCGCGGGTGGCGTGGTCACGATCCTGATGGGCCTGGTGTTCGCCGGCTGGGTGCCGGCGCTGCAAAACGACACGCGGCTGCGACCGAAGAAGTGGACCACGCTGCTGAGCGCGCCGCTGCTCGGCGGGGTGTTCGCGCTCGGGTGGACTCCGTGCTTGGGGCCGACGCTCACCGCGATCGTCTCCGTCTCTGTGGGGACGGCGGGCATGACCGCGGCGCGCGGCGTGCTGCTGGTCATCGCGTACTGCCTCGGGCTGGGTCTGCCGTTTTTGCTGGTGGCGCTTGGCTCGGCGAAGGCGGTGCGTAGTATCGAGGTGCTGCGGAAGCACTCGCGCACCATCCAGGTGATCGGCGGGGTAGCGATGGTCATCGTCGGCCTGCTGCTGCTGACCGGGGCCTGGAACGTGTTTATCGGCTGGACGCGCCAGCTCGTCTTCGGATATGGAGCAACGGTGATTTAAATGAGCACTGCATGGACGTGGCTACGCAGGTCGTGGCACTGGCTGACCAGTATGCGCACCGCACTGCTGCTCCTGTTCCTGCTTTCCCTGGCCTCCATCCCGGGCGCGCTTTTGCCGCAGCGCACGGTCTCCGCGACGCTGGTGGACGACTACCTGCGCGCCAACCCAACCATGGGGCCCATCTACGACAAGCTCCAGCTGTTCGACGTCTTCGATTCCACCTGGTTCGTCGCCATCGTCACGCTGCTGATGGTGTCGCTGGTCGGGTGCATCATTCCGCGCTCGATTGACCACTGGCGCGCGTACCGGGCCACGCCGACCAAGGCGCCGAAATACCTGTCCAGGATGCCGCTGCATGCGGAGGGGGACGTCGATACGCCGAAGGACGAGCTGGAGTCGAAGGCGCGTGCAGTGCTGCGCAAGTGGCACGTGGCCTCCTACCAGCCGGAGGAAGACCGCGCCGGGGTGTTCTCCATCTCAGCGGAGCGCGGCTACTCCCGCGAGCTGATGAACCTGCTGTTCCACATCGGGCTGGTGGGCATGATTGTGGCGTTCGCGGCGGGCCGAATGGTCTTCTACGAGGGCCAGGTCATCATGGTGACCGAGTCCGAGTCGCAGTACGCGGTGCCGGTGGAGCAGCCGCGCCAGTTCTGTAATACGTCGCCTGCGAACTTCGACGTGTTCCGCGCCGGTCCACTGTTTGACGGCACCGGCCTGCACCCGTTCTGCATCGAGTCGAAGAACTTCCGCGCCGAGTACCTCAACACTGGGCAGGCGAACGGGTTCTGGTCGGACGTGGCCTACACCCCGGACGTGGCCGCCCCGCGTGAGCAGTGGCAGGACTTCACGCTGCAGGTCAACCACCCGCTGCGCGTGGACGGCAACCGCGTCTACCTGCAGGGACACGGCTTTGCCCCGCAGGTGACCATCACCTGGCCGAATGGGGAGTCGCGCACCCAGATGGTGCAGTTTCGGCCCACGGACGTGCAGAACTTCCTGTCCGCCGGCGTGATGCGCTTCGACCCGCCGGCCGGCATGTACCCGGACCTCACCGAGCGCCGCGAGCACCAGATCGCCATCGAGGGCAACTTCGCGCCGACCGCCCAGTGGACCGGCGTGAACGGCGACATGCTGCAGTCCGGCTTCCCTGCGATGCAGGACCCAGCGATGGCCGTAGACATCTACGTCGGAGACGCCGGCCTGGACACCGGCCGCCCGCAGAACATCTTCGTGCTGGACCAGAACCTGATCGCCGAGGGGCGCCTGCAGAAGGTGGAGCGCGTCAACCTGGTGCCGGGGGAGGAAACCACCCTTGAGGGCGGCATCCGCGTGCGTTTCGACGGCGCCGCCGAATACGCCAACTACCAAATCTCTCACGACCCGACCCAGGGCTGGATGCTGGCCACCTCGGTGCTCATGCTGGCCGCGCTGGCCGGCTCGCTGACCATCAAGCGCCGCCGCCTGTGGATCCGCCTGACCCCGACGGCCACCGGCACCCACGTGGAGCTCGCCGGCCTGGCGCGCACGGACCGCGCCGGGTGGGGCGCCGAGTTCGACGAAATCGCGGAGGAAATCCTGGGCGTTTCGGAGGAGGAGAACCCCTCCTTCGAGGTTGATGACCTTGGCTAACCTGCGATGACGCGGTAGATTGTTCCCCATGCTTGTCGATTCCACGATGGCGGACCTTTCAGACCTCACGTTCCGCACCGCGTTCATCCTGTACCTGGCTGCGCTGATCATGTCCTGTATCTACTACGGGCGCATGTTCGGTGTGCTCGACATGCGCCGCGAGCGCACCCGCATGGATCAAAAAGTCGCTGTGGGGGCCGGGGGCGGCTCCGAGCTTATCGACGTCCCCTCCGGCTCCTTCGACCAGGCAGAGTACGACCGTCGCGTCGCCGGCGCCCGCAAGTGGGCGAACATGACGCAGGCGCTGATCTGGTTCGGCATCGTGCTGCACGTGGCGTCCTTCATTACGCGCGGGCTGGCGGCGAAGCGTTTCCCGCTCGGCAACCTGTACGAGTACATCCTGGCCATGACGGCCGTCGTGATGGTCGCAGCCGCGATCGTGGTGCAGCGCAAGAACTGGCACACCATCTGGCCGTGGCTGCTCGCCCCGATGGCGATCGCGATGTTCCTCAACTCCACCGTGTTCCACATGCACGTGGCGCCGGTGGTGCCGGCGTTGCAGTCCTACTGGCTGCCGGTGCACGTTTCGTCGGTGTCGGTGGGGGCGTCGATAGGTATTGTGTCGGGAATCTTTGCGCTGCTGTACTTGCTGCGCATGTGGCAGCCGCGCGGCGAGGAGCGCGGGTTCTTCGGCGCGATTGCGAAGCCGCTGCCGAGCGCGAAGACGCTCGACCAGATCACCTACAAGACGGCGATCATTACACTGCCACTGTTTGGAATCGGCATCGTGTTCGGCGCGATTTGGGCTGAGGTCGCCTGGGGTCGCCCGTGGGGTTGGGACGCGAAGGAAACCGTGTCCATGATTACGTGGATTCTGTACGCCGCGTACCTCCACGCGCGTGCCACCGCCGGCTGGAAGAACTCGAAGGCCGCGTGGATCAACGTTTTTGCCTTGGCCATGACCATCTTTAACATGACCTATGTAAATACTGTCATTGCTGGACTTCACTCGTACGCAGGATTGAACTAATGAAAACACTGATTACAGGAGGGGCCGGCTACATCGGCTCCACAATTGCATCGTGCTGCTCCGACGCAGGCATCACCCCGGTCATCTTGGATGACTACTCCACTGGCCTGCGCGTCTTCGCAGAGCGCTTCGACCACTACGAGGGCGACATCGCCGACACCGAGCTGCTCAACAAAATTTTCGACGACCACCCCGACATCGAAGCCGTCATCCACTGCGCGGCCAAGATCATCGTGCCGGAGTCCGTCGCGCAGCCGCTCGAGTACTACGACGTCAACGTCGGCCGCGCAACCAAGATGCTGCAGGTCCTTCGCGACCGCGGCGTCAAGCGCGTCATGCTCAGCTCGACCGCCGCAATGTATCAGGCGGACGAGGACTTCACCGTCAACGAGTCCTCCGTCGTGGCGCCAACCAGCCCGTACGCCGCGTCGAAGTGGATGCTGGAGCGCGTCATGGCTGACGCCGCTGCCGCCGGCCAGATCCAGGCTGTGGCCCTGCGCTACTTCAACCCGATCGGCGCCGACCCACAACTGCGCACCGGCCTGCAGAACCCGCTGCCGTCCCACGCGCTCGGCAAGATGATCACCGCCCACCAGAGGGGTGAGGCGTTCACGGTGACCGGTGTTGACTGGCCAACCCGCGACGGCTCCGGCCTGCGCGACTACGTCCACGTCTGGGACCTGGCCCGCGCCCACGTCGCCGCCCTCAAGGCCGACCTCGCCCCGTACGAGGTCATCAACCTAGGCACCGGCACGGGCACCACCGTCTTCGAGCTCGCCGAGGCGTTCAAGTCCGCCAGCGGCTCCGACATGGAAGTCACCACCGCACCACCACGCGAGGGCGACGTTGCGGGCTGCGCGCCGCGCATTGACAAGGCGCGCGAAGTGCTCGGCTGGGCGCCTGAGCTCACCATCGAGCAGGGCGTCCGCGACTCCCTCGCCTGGGCAGAGAAGCTGCCCGAGGTCCTCGCCGAGGAAGCAACGCGCAGCTAGTCTTCGCCACGCTTCCTCCGACGCTCCTCCTCTTCACGACGCCGGCGCTCCGCCTCCTCGCGGGCCCGGCGTTCTTTAAACCTATTCTTCTCGATCTCCCACAGGAACTCCTCATCATCATCCGGCCCCTTAATAGCCGGCGGTTGTTCCTGCTGTTGCACCCCGTACCCTCCATACCGTGCGTTCGACCCCGGGCCGAACGCGCGCCACATCAAGTACACAGCCAGAATGATCAGAGCGATGAGTAGAAGCCTTCCCATGCCCTCTAACATACTGGTCCACCTTTGCGTTAGGCTAAGTCCCCATGGCCCCCATGAGTGAAGCACCCGAAGTTGACCCAAGCGCGAAGCGTCGCGCCAACAAAGCCGCCGCCATCTACGGGCTGTACCGGCTCCTCCTCTTCATCGCCCTCACCGTGGTGATCCAGCTGCTGGCCGTCGCGGTTGGGGCGCCCGTCCCGCTGATCATGTCGGCCCTTTTGGCCCTGATCGTGGCGTTCCCGCTGTCCATGCTGGTGTTCAAGAAGCAACGCATCGAGGCCGTCCAGGCGCTCGCGCACTGGAAAGAGCAGCGTCAGGCCCGCAAGGCGTGGATCGAGGCCGAGCTGGCCGAGCGTTAGTTCTCTCGTGGGTGGGGTGCACCAAATTCCTGCATTTTGGCGTCGTGGGTTCGCAAAAAGCCCAGGTCGCCTGTTCTGTGTGAGGGAATTTGGTGTCGGGGCTATCGGTCGGAGTGCCAAAAGGCGCAATTATATAAGGACTATAGCTTCAAAGTTGCTGGCAGAAAATGTGCTAGATAACAAGCGATGTCAGGTTTGGCACTGACGCCCACTCCACAGCCACTCAGCGACGAGAAAACCCCTCCGCAGCCAGTCCGCTGAACGGGTGACTTCAGGCAAGAGGGGAATACCCCTCACACTTTACACTCGAAAAGTTCAAAACCCTTGCCACCCGCACCCCGCTGGCGTAATGTTCCGCTGGTGCCTGCTGACATTCGGCACCGCCAGCTCAATAGCGCGGCGGTGATCTTGTTCGGCTTCCTGGTAGCCCTGTTCGTGGGCACCGTGTTGCTGATGCTTCCGGCTTCCACTGTGAATCCGGGTGGGTTGCCGCTGTTGCCGGCGTTGTTTACGGCGACGTCCGCGCTGTGTGTAACCGGCCTAGCCATTGTGGATACGGCGACGTATTGGACTACGTTCGGCAAGGTGGTCATTGCCGTGTTGATCCAGGTTGGCGGGTTCGGGGTGATGAGCTTCGCGACGATTCTGGGTCAGGCGGTGGTCCGCAAAGCGAATTTGAGTGCGAATGTGATTTCGGCGGTGGAGCGTCGTACGGCGGTGGGCGGGATCGCGCCGCTGTTGAGGCGGGTCCTGCTGGTGAGCATCGTGGTGGAGGCGCTGGTCGCGCTGGCGTTGACGGCGCGGTTCGTGGCGTTGGGCTACCCATTGCCGCGCGCGTTGGGGCATGGGGTGTTTCATGCGGTGTCGGCGTTTAACAATGCGGGGTTCGCGCTTTATTCGGACAACATGACCGGCTTCGTGGGGGATTGGTGGGTCTGCGTGCCTATCATGGCGGCGATCATTATTGGTGGTTTGGGGTTTCCGGTGCTGTTTCAGTTTCGGCGGGACGTGTTTCACCTGCACCGCTGGACGTTGAATACGCGCATGGTGGTTGCCGGTACGCTCTTCCTTCTTTGCTTTTCGACGGTCACCATCCTCGCCATGGAGTGGAACAACCCGCGCACGCTGGGTGGGTTGCCGGCGTCGGATGCGGTGTTGGCGGGGCTGTTTCAGGCGGTGCAGACCCGCACGAGCGGGTTCAACTCTGTCGATATTGGCGGGATGCACGAGCCGACGCTGTTTGCGATGGACCTGTTCATGTTTGTGGGGGCGGGCCCGGCCGGCACCGCGGGCGGCGTGAAGATCACGACGGTGTTGGTGCTGGTGGCGGCGGTGTCGGCGGTGGTGCGGGGACGCACGCAGCCGGTCATGCTGGGCAAAGGTGTCCCGGTGGAGGTGGTGCACCAGGCGATCACGGTGGTGATGCTCAGTGGCGCGCTGGTGGTGGCGGCGACGTTCGCGTTGTTGGCACTGACGCCGTTTCACCTGTCGGAGGTGTTGTTTGAGGTGCTGTCGGCGTTTGGCACGGTGGGGTTGTCCACGGGCATTACGCCGCACCTGGATGCGCCTTCGTTGTTGGTCATTATTTTTATGATGATTGTTGGCAGGTTGGGTCCGACTACTGTGGCGACGGCGTTTGCGTTTGCGGAGCCGGCGTCGAAAATTTTGCTTCCTTATGAAAGGCCGATCATTGGTTAAGTTTGCAACGCCCACGTACGCGGTACTTGGGCTGGGTAGGTTCGGCTCGGCGGTGGGCCGGGAGCTCATGTTTGACGACGCCACCGTCGTCGGCGTCGATCTGGAAGAGGCTGCCGTGAAGCGCAACAACGGGCTGCTGTCGAAGGTGGTGCAGGCGGACTGCACGGACGTGGCCACGATTGATGAGCTGGGCATTTCGGAGTTCGACGGCGTCGTCGTGGCGATCGGCGGGGCGCACGTGGAGGCGTCGATTTTGACGTGTTCGTTGTTGGTGGATGTGGGCGTCGAGAATTTGTGGGCGAAGTCTTCCGGCAATGCACACGGGCGCATCCTGGACCAGATTGGTGTGCCGCATGCGGTGCACCCGGAGGAGGCGATGGGGCGGCGTGTGGCGCACCTGGTGCGTGGCGCGAACCTCGACTATGTGGAGTTGTCCTCGGGCACGGCGATTGTGCACACGGTGGTGCCGACGCACGTGGCGGGCCCGCTCGACGAGCAGGCGTTGTGGCAGAGCCACGGCGTGAAGGTGATTGCCGTGCGCCGGGAGGACCGCTGGCAGCCCGTCCTCGGGCACATGGTTCTGGAGGCTGGCGAGCAGGTGCAGATCTATGGGGATTCGCGCCGGGTGGAGAAGTTCAGCCGCATGGCGGCACGGCGGCGCTAACCTGGGCTGCATGTCAGTACAGCACGCTTTCGACACTGCACGCGCGGCACAGCGCGCCTGGGCGACGACACCTCTTCGCCAGCGCAGCCGCATCTTTCTCCGCTACCACGACCTGGTGTTGGCGCACCGCGACGAATTGGTGGACCTGATCCAGCAGGAGACAGGTAAGGCGAAACACAACGCGTTCGACGAGGTCATGGACGTTGCGATTACCGCCCGCCACTACGCGTACCGCGCGAAGGCGCTGCTGACGCCAGCCCGAGTGCGGGGCGCTATGCCGGTGGTGACACGGACCGAGGTGCACCGGGCACCGAAAGGCGTGGTGGGAGTGATTGCACCTTGGAACTACCCGCTCTCGTTGGCGGTGTCGGATGCGGTGGCGGCACTGATTGCGGGCAACGCCGTGGTACTGAAGCCGGATACGCAAACCCCGCGCACCGCGCAGCGCGCCCACCAGCTGTTGGTGCAGGCTGGGCTGCCAGCCGACCTGTTCCAGGTTGTGGAAGGAAGTGGGCGGACGGTGGGGCAGGAGATCGTGAAGCGATGCGATTTCCTCATGTTCACAGGGTCCACCGCCACCGGCAGGAAGCTTGCCGCGCAGGCCGGGGAGCGTCTGATTGGGTTCTCCGCCGAGCTGGGCGGGAAGAATCCACTGCTGGTTCTGGCTAGCGCGGACCCCGAGACGGCGGCGCGCGGCGCCGTTGACGCCTGCTTCAGCAATACCGGTCAGCTGTGCATCTCCGTGGAGCGGATCTACGTGGACCGCGCCGTGGCGGACGAGTTCCTTGCGTGCTTTGTGGCGTTGACGAAACGCCTGCGCATCGGGTACGGGTGGGGTGATGATGTTGGCTCGTTGATTTCTGCGGAGCACCTCTCACGCATCGACGCCTACGTCCACGACGCCGTGGACAAAGGCGCCACCGTCCTGGCTGGTGGGGAGGCGTTACCCCAGCTCGGTGACACGTTCTACGCGCCGACCATCCTCGTGGACGTCCCGGAGGACGCCGATCTGTACCGCGAGGAAGTGTTCGGGCCGGTCGTCTACGTGGAGGTGGTGGATGGGCCGGAGGTGGGCGTCGAGAAGATGAATGACACCGACTACGGGCTCAACGCCTCGATTTGGGGCGCGGAGGACGAGGCGCGCGTGGTCGCGGGGCACGTGCACGCCGGGACCGTGAACATTAATGAGGGGTACGCGGCCGCATGGGCATCGATGGACGCGCCGATGGGCGGGTGGAAACAGTCAGGCGTGGGGCGACGCCATGGCGACGAAGGCCTGCTGAAGTACACCGAGGCGCGCACCGTGGCGGCGCAGCGCTATTTGCCGCTCGGCGGGGTCGGTGCTGGCGGCGGCAAGCAGGTCGCGGACACGATGGCGCTCGCGCTGCGGTTGGGCAAGCGTCTGCTGCGCTAGGCCCGGCTAGTCCTTGCTCTCGTCGCCGTGGCCGGTGGCGTGCGCGATGGCATCGGCGAGCCACTGTGCCAGGCCAGGTTGGCGTTCTTCGTAGTAGCGCTTGAAGCGTTCATCGGCGATGTAGCCGCGCGAGATCTGAAACTGCATCTCCGGGGTGACGTCGAAAAACTGCCCGATCACCTTCCGGTGTTCCTCGACGAGTTCGGCTGCCTCCGCGCTGTCGGTGGGCACGTCGCGGCGAACAGCGTCGGCGAGTTTGGTATCGATGGCGTCGAAACGCTGCTTGCTGTCCTCCCAGTCGCTCGCACCCCAGTTGCCGGTGCGACCCTGGTACTGCGCCCAGCCGGGCGTGTCGCCGTAGGCCTCTTGTGCCTCGGCTTGGTGTTCGGTGTAGTTCGGGTCGCCGAGGATCTCGCCGATTTCTTCAAGGGTTGGTTTGTGGTTATTCATTGCTTGCTCCATTAACGTTTCGACGGCCACCACCATCCCATCGATCCGCGAACGCTCCTCAAGCAGGCGTTCGTGTTGCCTGCGCAGGTGCTCCCGGTTCGAGGTGGGGTGGGAGAGTACTTCTTTGATTTCAGACAGTTTCATACCGGTGGTCCGGTAGACCAGGATGTGCTGGATGCGCTCCAGGTCATCTGGCGTGTACAGCCTGTAGTTTGACCAGCTGCGGTACACAGGTTCGACGAGGCCGGCCTGCTCCCAGTGGTGCAGGGTGCGCACCGTGATCCCGAATGCGTTGGCTACTTCGCCGACTGTGTACAGCGCTTCGTTGTTGGTCATGGCAGCCATTGTGCAGTCTGACGTTACGTCAGGGTCAAGCTTTGCTCTCGTCGATCTTGGAAAGCAGCTCGTCCGGGCCATACAGCGCGGTGATGTCGGCGGGGATGAAGAAGTCTTCGGTGAAGAACTGACCCTTGGATGCGAACTCCCTGTTCACCCACGCGCCGAATGCATCCACTGGGATGAGTGGTATGCCGTACTGGCTGGCGGTCAGGTCGTCGGTGATGAGGGCGTCGCAAAGTGAGATGGGGATTTCCGGGCTGTACACGAGGCCGAGCTCGTCGCACAGGAGCGCCATGCGCGCGCCGTCGGTGACGTGGATCCCGTTGATGACGATCGACCCACGGAACGCCACCTGGTGGCCTTCCTCGAGGATGTCCGCGAGGAAGGTCTCGTAGGGCGAACCCGTGTAGTACCTATGCCAGTCCTCAAAATCGGCGAACGAGACGATCGGGATGCCCAGCTCCCTGGCGGTTCTTGCCTTGCGTGACATGGATGCCGGGTCCCACGCTACGAGGACATCGCACGTGGTTGCAGAGACGCTGTCTTCGAAGATGAGCCCGCACGACTCGCAGGCGGAGATGAGCTGCTCTTCGCCGTCGTAGAAGCTGATGGCTTCGCGGCAGCCCGTAAACACCACCCTCATGCCTGGGGAGAGCAGCGCAGCAATGTCGATGTTTTGCTCTTCACCTTCCGGAAGGGACACCTGCGTCAGCCCTGTCATGATGGCGCGTTTGCGCACCTCCTCTTCGGCCCGCTTCGTCCAAACACCGCGAGACATCCCCCAGGAAGAAAGCCGCAGGGCAGTCTGTTGGAGCATGCGCTGGTCGCCGACTTCCACGCCGGAGCCGGAGAAGGCTGCCCAGGCGTTATCGGAGTCGGTCGCGCGGGTCTGATCGAGCTTGAGCGGGGCGGCGGGTGCCCAAAACGGCTGGAAGAGCGCGCCTTCTTGTGTATCGGATGCGTCGGGTACCGGTCGCACGTAGGGGATCTCGACGTCCCCTGAGAGGAAGTCGAGCGCCATGGAGTGCGCGCGCTCGACGACGGTGCTGCCCTCAACAACGATGTCGAGGGCTTCGGCGTCGATGCCGTCGCCGAGCTCCATGTCGAGGCCCCGGGCCTGGTAGCGGCCGGCGTCCTGGGCCATCTCCAGGCGATCGCCGACGACAATGCCACCTGCAGCCTGCCGCAGCAGCAGCGGCCAAAAGTCCTCGAGCTGCGGCGCGATAGCAACCCCACCCGGAGGAACCTCGTTGTCGAGGCCGAACTGCCCCAAGTCCGACATCGGGTTGAGCCATGTGCCGAAGTCCGCAACGATCTGGCCACGCTCCACAACCACCGCGTGAACGCGAACGACGTGGTAGCTGACGTTAAAACTGACACCGTCAAAGGAGAGGAACACATAACGCTCGGGATCCGGTTCTGGCTCTTGCACCATCGATCCCAGCGGTGAGTCGGACCTAGCCAATTCTCCCGCAGCGATGAGCTGTACGCCCCCAAACGGCTCGTTATTCTTTCGCACGCGCTGCAGGGCCACGCTCATCATCAACAGGAGCTCGGTGTTGAGGTTGTGGGCGTCGTCGATAACTAATGTCTCAACCAAGCTGAGCAGCAGCTTTGCACTGTTGATGTTCCAGGAACCGCCAGGCAGGACGTCGTCGAGCGTCATGAAGGGATCGAAATTGAATGCAGAGTCGATCGTCAGCCCGCTGATGCCGTTCGCCGCGCCCTCGAGCAGCGCGACGGGCAGCACCCGTTTGCGCTGGCTATCGGGTAGTGCGTCGTTCACCTCCATGAACGTGCGCAGCAGCGTGGACTTGCCGGTGCCGGGCGCGCCGTCGATCACAACGCTCTCGCCGTTGAGCATCGACGCGAGCGCATGCTCGAAGTCCTGCGGCATCGAAATCGCCATGACCTGCACCTTTCACATCAACTATCACTTGTTGACTTCATTGAAGCATGCAGCCCCGACATTGCACGGGCGATGTTCGAACGGGGGTTCGCGGTGCTATTACGTGGTGCAGGGGCGTGCAGCGATTAGCCTGGGAACATCGCTGTTTTCTGCTAGCCAGGCGGCCAACTTCGGGTCAAGCATCCTGGCAAGCTTCAGGGTCTCCTCGTGTGCCTCCGTGCAGGTCATACGGTGAGGCTGTCCAGGCATCGGGAAACCTCTGATGAGCGGTTCATGGTGGGCTACACGGTTTCGAATGCTATTGACTCGCTTGCAAATCCCGTGCACCCAATCTCTGGTGAAACCAGCATGTTGCTGTCTTGCTACGTTTCTTCCTTCAGGGAAAGCATGACGTAGGGCGGCTTCCCAGTTGTGCTCGTAATTGACGCGGACCCGTCTGGGAGACTTGCCTGTATGTCCTCCTTTGTCAAAGAGGTTCGTCCAAAAACCAAATGTACAGTTAGCGAAAAGACGCCCGGGAACATCACCATCGTTTGGACGCTCACGTACCCTCCTGGAAAGTTGCGACCAAGCCACCGCAAGATTCTGCTCTGACCGTTCATCCAACGGGATATCGAGGTACCAGTGGCTGCCCCATTTTGCAGCTGCCGCTTTATTGATCGATTCCCGTAGTGCAACTTCCAAAATGGCAATATCCGCTAGAAATGCAGTAGATAGCTTGATGTTCCATATGTAGAGCTCGAGGGCTTCGTCTATGTTGCCGTTCGGCGATTCGCTAAGAAAACTGGCTAAACGAGCGGGCGGGAGAGAACCCCAAAGCAAGGCTGCATTTGTCGAAGGCAGTTGTGTAGGAAACGTCATTGCTATAGGCTAGCCAATGTAGTCCCCCGGATCCGGACCATAGTTAAATGTCTATGGTTCCCGGGGGTTTTATTATTCTGAAACGCTTATCGGGTGGTAGCCGGATGATGACGTTGCGCGGGGTCGCGGTGCCGAAATAATACGAGAGCCCCGGGTGCATGCTTTCGCAGAGGCGCCTCGGGGCGTTCGGGAGTATCCTATCGCGTAAACATGAATGGGGAACGAAGCGTACTGCGTTTAGTTCCGCTTCTTTTACTGCCCTGTACTGATGAGTTCGTCAGTTGAGGAGAAATGCTCATCCCATACTATGGGAGTGGGGTTTCGAGATTAGTCAGAGTACGGTCAAGCCTCGCGCAGAAAGGAACGTAAAGCCCTATGCCAGCATTCTTGATTGAATACCATCGCAAAAAGGGAACTGTCCGGTGTAAGAAGTTTGATTCGCTTTCTGAGGCTACGCGTGAGCGACTGCGCTTGGATCGATCCAATGCTGACCCCGATGTTGAAATCGTGGCGGTTGCTAGTGCCAGTGAAGAAAGCCTCCGCCAGTCCCACTCCCGATATTTCTCCGGTGTCTAGCAGATACGTGTCGCAGCTTGTGATGTAATCGACGTGACGACAAAATATCCCTTCCACCCAGCATTTTTCTTGGATGGAGGGTTTTCTCATGCCCCAGAAGTCGACGGCTAACCCCATCGGCATCACGGCTGCGGCAGCCCACCAACAACAAAATGTTTACGGAAAAGGCTAATCAGCACGTCAACGTCAATTCGGAGAAAGAAGCCGATGGGCCGACGCTTCCCCTGCTTTACAACCCCTCGACTGCCCCGAGAAACACCACAATGAAGTCGCGGTACGTGCCGTGCAGGTCTACGGTGGCACCCGGATAACCCGAACACGTTCCTAAAGGAGTGTTGTCGGCGATCCATTCTATTGAGCCATAACATTGGCTCGGTGTCCACTGAATGGTTCCCTGTCCCCGGGCGGTACCGTCGACTGATTCTCCAGTTCGGACATGAGGTGCTATGGCCAGTTCAGGCATTGAGGGGGGCTGCGAGGGTAGGAGAGAGCGCCTCCATTGTCGCGGTCGGGACCTCCTTGGCCTCTGTGACTTCGACACGCTGGGTTGGTCGGCACGGTGAAGTGCAGCGCTTGCGTTGCGGGATCGACTGTATAGTCCTTTACCCCGGTCGCCGACCATTTCGCCTTTGTGGCCAGGGGTTCGCACCGAGTGATCTCGGTGCCGGGTGCCACGTACTCGCCGTACTCGTGCGCGATTTCCGCAGCTTACAGTCGCTGGCTGATCGGCTAATCGACGTCCCTGTCCCTTACGACAAAGCGCGTCGACTCCCCAAAAGTCTGTGGTGACGAACCTGCCGTTGACCCAGCGGTTGGCGTTGACGGAGGCTTGGCAGACGCCGGTGTCGGCGTCGTCGAATTGGACTCCGAGGTTGGGGTGGTGGGTGGCGAGGTCAACGGTGCAGCCGGGGGCGGTGGTGGCGTCGATAGCCTGGAAGGCGTGCGCGACCGTAACGTTGGTGGTGCACAGTGCGCATAGGGTGGAACACTTTTCGACCTGACGGTATCTTGGGAACTTTCTTCGTGGGTAGGCCGTCGTGGCCTGAGGAATATCACGGCTGGTCGACCGGAACAGGCCTAAAAACCGAAGTAGTTCCCAAGTGAGGGAAGGGTGGTCATTCTAGCCAGGGGAGAGATTCTATTCTCACGCCTATTCAGAGAATATCGTAATAGAGTACGAAAAGCCTGATGAAGTTATTTCCATCAGACTTTTGTGTGGTGCTTCTTGCTGCGTGGGAGTTTAGATCAATCCCATGCGCCGAAGTCGTGGTTCGATATAGGGCCAGACAAGTGCACCGATGGTCCCGGTGGCGACGATTACGCTGACCACTATGCCAGCAATTGCGGCAGCGGAGAGCTCAGTCGGGCCATTCTGAGTGTCGTTCTTAGAACTGCTGCTGGCTGTACTTCCGCTTGAGCGCGAAGAGTTATCTCCTTCTTGCCAAGGGTTGTTCGTGATCTTGCCGTCACTATCGATTTGGATGGCCTCAGTTGGCCGCAAGAAGCTGTTAGCGGAGGCTCCTTGGATGTCTTCATCCTCGGTGTATCGGTTGATTGCAGTGACTCGCAGGTCGACTGGATAGCGTCGGTCGAGGTCTGTGATTGTGATTTCTCGGAGATCAGATGCAGTATATGCGAGCGGCACGCTGTTGGAAGAGATGAGCCAGCCGTAGTTTGGCTCTGCTGTTGATGCCCATTCGAGTTTCGCAGAATTGCCGTTGTCGATGGTAGCGAGGTCGATAGATCCAATTGGTGCGGGTTTTGGTGTTTCAGTTCCAATGTGGACTGGTACGGAGTGGGAACCGATGAGGCCATTCGCATCGGTCACACGGACTTGCATTTGGTAATCCCCTACTTTGTTGTAGATGTGAGTTCCGATTTCGCCGGCGTCTGTTACATCCCAAGTGCCGTCTCCGTCGAAGTCGTAGTCGAAGCGTACGATCTCGGACGCTGGTGAGTAAGAGTACAGGCCAGCGTCAAAAGCAAATTCGGTATTTGGTTGGCCTGAATAATCTTTTTGTGGGAGTTTTGCAACCGGTCGATTTTGCACTCTGTCAAAGGCATCGCCGATGGCCTGTTTGATGACTTCTGGACTCTTATCGTTCATGGAGATGACTTGGCCAGAGGTTAGGTCTGCAAGTTCGGTGTAGCGGCGTTGCTTAGAGTTAGGAACGATTGGGTAAATGTTCACTGGATCGATTTCGAGAGAGCGCTTAGCGATGTATTTCGCCGTGAGCTTTCCGTCGTAAAAGTCGTCGCGACCGAGCTGGCTGCGTCTAATGTTGTCGGTAGTCGGGTCGGGATCTTTGAAACCAGCGTCAGTGAGAAGGAAGACAGCCTTAGTTGCGCCATTTTGCCAATCGAGCTTCTCAAAAGCGGTGTGCAGTCCGTACAGCGCTGTCTCATCAAAATCTCCCCATGCGCCACCACCTCGGCTGGTATCGATACCGTCGAGTTTGTCGAGAAAGTGCTCGCGGGTGTCGCTGAAATCAGAAAGGACACAGGCAGTGTCTACTGTTCCTGCTGGAATTTTGCAGTCTTCGATGGTTTCCCAGCCGGGTTGGTACGTTGAGTGATCTTTATATTCGACAAGCGCAATTCGTGTTTGGCTGCTGTTGTCGAGTTCTTTGGCTGTTTCCCTTACGAACTGCTTTACACCTTCAATGTACGGTTGCATTGAGGTTGTGGAGTCTATAAGAAATACGAGGTCTTGTGGGGTTGACGCATCTGTAGTTTCACTAGGCTTGAGGAGATTTTCGCTTTTAGATAATGCGATTGATACGTTTCGTTGGATCGTGCGCTGGCTGGTGTTATCGCTGATGCTGCCGTTGAGGCGCATTTGCGCTTCAATCATGGCTTCTTCTAGCGGAATTCTGCCAGAAGCAGAGTTCTTACGGGCCAAGTCATTGTGATATTTGTGGCCCTCAAGCGTTAGTGGGTTTTTAGATGATCCACAAACAAAGTCGTTATCGTTGCACCAAAGACCGGTTTTGTAGTCTACTTGCGCATTGAGGTATGGCAAACGTGGTTCCAACGACCCGTTGTCTGTTCTGCAATTTTTAACTCCTCGCCTCCAGAGGCTTGAGCTTTTACCCGAGCATGCTGGAGTTCCGCCAGCTTTCCATTCTCCTTCTGGAAGGTGGAGTTTCGGATCTCCTAGCAGGGCAGAAAAAACAATGTGTTCGCGCAGGTCAGGGCGTAGACCAAGTGAATATCTTTCAATCAAGGTGGAATCGTAGTTGTCTGGCTCCACTCCAGGCCAATCACGGTGCGGTTTCTTGCTATCAATCAGGAGATGTCCATTTACTGCCTGGTCGGTGGCGATGGTATCGCCAACTACTTGAGCACCTTGAGAGAAGCCGAAAAGCAGGAATTTGGGTGTGATGTCAATCTGTTCGCAAACATTTACACGGCGCTCGATCAGGTTTGTAAGTTCTGCCACGCCCGTCCATACACTTTTCCCGTAGCGGTGGCCATAACCAGCTGAGATTCGAGCACCGAGCGAATTTAGAATACGAGGAGTATGGAAGTAAGCCTCGTCTTTGACTGGTTCATTTAGATCAGGGGCTTTTGTACCTACAGTGGCGGCTGGGTAGGTCAACGCTGGCGGAATCGAGCGGTGGCTCTCATCTGCTGCTTCGATGCCTGCTTGGGCTGCAGCCCTGTCGAACACGGCATATTTTTCGGAATTCTCGTACCCATCTCCAACGAATCGACCTAGTTCCAGAAGATTAGCGCTGTCAGGGGCAATGCCTAGATATTCTTTGGCATACTTCTCCATCTGCCGCACACTTTGATCATTTCTTTCAACTCCCGAACCTCGCACCCAAATAGCTGTAGGCGTGGAGCAGAGTGTTTGAAGATCAGCTTGGATATCTAATGCATCGGCCGGAGAGGTTACCAATGCCAGGGAGATGCTTATAACCGACATGATTGCAGTCGTACGTTTGAACAATATTGTAAATCCTTGAGTGAAGGGGCAAATGCAGCTGCATGTAAACTTACAGCTCACTACTTGTCGGCGCAGCTTAACTGAATGTTTTCTATCGTGTTACGTATTGATGAATGAGGATCTGACTTTCATCCTTCTTGGGGGCGATGTGAACTGCCTTGCTTATATACTCAAACGGACTCGTCAACCAAAACGGTACGGGATTAGCTGAGAAACGTGAGTGATGTCTTGCTTCCTATTCGCTCCTCGGTTAACGCGTCAAGCGAGAGAGCGAGTAGAGTCTCCGACTCGAGTGCGCTCTTGCAGAAGGAACCTCTCCCGAATACCGACGAAGCGTCGGAACATCGGGAGGGGTTCCTTCTTTTTTACGCTGTTGCCGGAGCGCGACAGCATCGTTCAGAGGCCCGCTGATGACCAGATGTAGCGGTATTCCCCGTGTGCGGAGCCAGGTGTTCCCGTCGACCGGAAGAGGTCGACGGGAACGAACGCCTCAAAATCTGCCCGGAAACCTTTACTCCAAACCATATATTGCACTAAGGTAAGGCAAGCCTAATATTTACACGAGGAGGGTGAACCTTATGAAGAAGTCCCAACGCAGGATCTACGCCACGCTACCAGCGCTGCCAGTGCTGCCCGCGGTTGTGCTCGCGGCAAGTCTCGCCGTCGCGCCGCTGGCCGTCCCTGCCCAAGCACAGGAGGCTGACACTACGGCCGCCGCGTCCGTCGCCGCAGCTCAGCCCGCTGGGTCAACACCGCTTGCTGACGCCCAACCCCAAACCCTGGAGTGGGAACTGAGCAAACGCGCCCTGCTGTGGGACGCCGCAGTGGAAGGGGAGGGAGTCTCCGTCGTCCCGGTGGACGAGTCCGAGCCGAACAATGGGAGCCTGAAGCTGACGAAGGCGACCGGCTGGGTCGACGAGGACACCAAAGCGCTGTCGGTGCAGTGGACCGGCCAGGTGACCTACACGATTAACGGGGCGCAAACGATCTCCTTCAAGGACTTCGCGCTCGAGGTCGATGCGGAGGGCGCCGGTAAGATTACGGCGGTCGTGAGTTCGGCGGACCCGAACCAGGCAGCAAATAATAAGGAAGCGAAGCGGGTCACCGTCGCGACGTTCAAGGGTGCCAACGTTGCCGTCGATGGCAAGACAGTGATGGTGGGGGCGACGCCGGAGTACGAAGGGGTCGTCTATAAGCGGGATGAGGACATTTCCTACCCGGATGCATGGCCGACTGAGCTGGTGAACAACGTGACGGACTCGGTGCGGTCGTGGTTCTACAACTCGGGGAGCAGGTGGGAGGACCAGAAGAAGCCGTCGCCGTTTGCTGTGACGCTGGAGCTCGGCGAGAAGCCCGAGAAGCCTGCCGAGCCGGAACCGGCACCAGCGCCAGGGCAGCAGCCAGAAGGCGGCATCCGCGATGCCTCGATTAACCGTGACGGCCACCTGATCCTGACCTTCACCAACGGCATGACCAAGGACCTCGGCAAAGTGGTGGGGAAGGACGGCAAGGACGGCCGCAACGGTGCTGATGGTAAGGACGGTCACGATGGTCGTGACGGCCGCGACGCGCCTGCCGGTCGAGACGGTAAGGATGGCCGCGACGGTGCCGCAGGCAAAGACGGCACCCCAGGCAAGGACGGCGCCGCAGGCACAAATGGCAACAACGGCAAGGACGGTCGCGGTATCGCGTCGGTGAAGACGGATAAGGACGGCAAGCTCGTCGTGACGCTGACGGATGGGACGGTGCTGCCGCCTGTCGAGATGCCGTCGGCGCAGCAGCAGGGCATGGCCCCGGAGTCGATTGTGGCGATTGTGCTGGGGGTCATCGCCACGCTGCTGGGTGGGTTCGCCGCGTTGCATACGCTCGCGGCGAGCATCCTGCCGAAGATCTAACGCTGCAGGTGCTTCAGTAGCGCCGCGATCACGGGGGATTGGGTAGCCAGGCCAGCAACGACGGCGAGTAGGGCCACCCCGCCCGCGATCAGCACCGCGCCCCAAGCCGGGAACTTGGTAGGGGCAGCAGGGGTAGTGGGCTCTGCAGGCTCAGCAGGTACGGTAGGCGCTGCAGGCGCAGTGGTCGTCGAAGTCGGGGTGGTCGTCGGCGCCTCCTTGGCCTCTGCAACTTCGACCTGCACGGGGTTGGTCGGCATGGTGAAGCGCAGCGCCTGCGTCGCGGGGTCGACTTCGTAGTCTTTTACGCCGGTCACCGACCATTTCGCCTTCGTGTTCAGGGGGTTTGCCAGGGTGACATCGGTGCCGGGCGCCACGTACTCGCCGTACTCATGCGTGATGCCGGCCGCGTACAGCCGCTGGCTGATCGGTTTATCGACGTCCCCTACGACAAAGCGCGTCGACGTCCCGAAGTCCGTGGTGACGAATGTGCCGTTGACCCATCGGCTGGCGTTGACGGAGGCTTGGTAGACGCCGGGGTCGGCGTCGTCGAACTTGGCGTTGCGGGCGTTCGGGTCGGAAAGGTCGAGGCTGCGTAGTGTTTTGGCGCTGGCGCAGTGTTCGACGCATTCGATTTGGGTGCGCCACGCGGTGCCGGGGACGGACTCGGGGTAGTCCCATGCGACGGTGACGTTGCGCTGCTGGTCGATCTTGCCGCGGACGTTGGATGGCGTCGCTACGTGGTCTGCTGTTACCGAGGGCACCTTGAATGTGACGCCGCGGTCGAAGTAGCGCTCGCTGAGCGCCAGGGCGTGCGCCGCCATGATCCCGACCGTGTATGTTTGTCCAGGTTGTAGCGTGTTTGCCTCCACGAGCAGGTCGAGGTCCAGCTTCCCGCCGTTGTCTTCCATCGCGGCGGCGGGGATCCAGCGGGCGACGAGCGCGTCGCCGTCGCCGGTCATGGTGGAGCAGTGGTTGAGGCGCCATACGCGCGTCGGCGTGAGCACCACGTAAACGCCGTTGGACGCCCCGGGCGTCGACGCCGGGTTGATCCCCGACCCTTTCAGCTTGAACGTGATGTCTTTGGTTGGGTCGATGGTGTCGGGGCCGGTGACGTCGAATTGCACGCCGAGGTTCGGGTGCCGCGTGTCGAGTTCGCCGGTGCAGCCGGGTGCGGTGGCGGCGTCGATAGTTGGGAAGGCGTGCGCGACCGCAATGTTAGTGCTGAGCAGCGCGAATAGGGCAGCGCCCGTTGCGACGCGACGCCGTGTGGATACGTTCAAGATGAGACTCCCCTCATTAGATAACTTAGGTTAGCCTTATCTTAAATGTCTATCGCTATTGTGTGCAACGGCTGGCACGCTTTTTGATACTGCGAGACTGTGTCTGGCCAAGTCGTCCCGGGGGACACAACCCGAATTACGGAGGACATGATAACGAAAGCTCCGAAACTGTGTTCACGTTGTCCTTCTGGAAGCGAGGAGAACTTGCGATTTGTTGCGAAACGGTTGTAGCTGGTTTGATCTTGCAGCTTGGCGAAGTATATCCCCCGATTGCAATAAGAAATCCAGCCCACACTCTGAGCTTGGCTCGGAGGCGGGCTGAACGATTGACATGAATCCTAGCGTTCGTGAGGTTAGTTCCACAAGCCTGAAAACTCGTTTGTATCAATTTGCTAGCTGTAGCTACCCAGAGATGTTTGTCGGGCTCCTCCGCTAAGGTAAAAACTACGTAACTAGCGGGAGGTGAGTGATGGCTGTTCGAGTCGACATTGCAGAGCCGACGCTGCGCTGGGCGCTGCAGCGTACCGGCAGCACGGTGGAAGAACTTGCCCAAAGAAGTGATTTTCGGTTGGTCCGGCAATGGCTGGAAGGCAAGGTGTCGCCGACGCTGCGTCAGGCTGAGCACTTGGCATCGCTCGCATGTATCCCGTTTGGTTACTTGCTTCTCGACGGCCCCACGGACGATCAGCCGGATTTCCCAGATTTTCGCACCGTGGATAGTAAGAAAGTAACTGAGTTCAGCCCAGCGTTGAAGGAGACGATTTATACCTGTGAGCGCCGCTTGAGCTGGTATGCAGAATTTGCGCGCGCGGAAGGAATTGATCCTCCAAATTTCGGTGGTGCCTGGACACTGCGTGATAGCCCGGACGATGCGGTGTGTGCATTGTTACCCCAGCTTGCCGATGCCGGATGGAGGCCAGGTAAAGCGCCCACTGGTCGGGAGAATGTGCTGGAATTAGCGGATGCAATTGAGCACTGCGGTGTCTTAGTGATGCGGAACTCCGTACTTGGAAATAACAACCACCGCAAACTCGACATCGACGAGTTTCGTGCTTTCACACTGTTCGATGGCCCCTACCCCTTGATCTTTGTTAACGGCAGTGATTACAAAGTTGGGCAGTACTTCAGCCTTGCTCACGAGTTGGGCCACGTACTGCTCGCTGCAGAAGGTCTCACAGGTGCCATGAATGATCATCACGATGTGGAGCGATGGTGTAACAGGTTTGCAGCTGCCCTGCTTCTGCCACAGCATGCGTTGTTGCAGGAATGGGACAGAAATCCCGATCTGAAACGCATCACTGAATGGGCATACGATGCGTACCGGGTAAGCGCGGATACGGCACTGTGGTCCCTTGTGGGGCAGTGCCGCCTTGGCAAACCACAAGTGCAGGAATTCCTTCGGCAACGTCCCTCGAACCCTACGCCTCCGATTGTTAGTGGAGGCGGTGACTTCTTCGTCACGTTGAAGTCGCGGCTGGGTGGCCGATTTTTGGACACCGTCACCGGGGCATATGTAGACGGTGCAATTTCTGAAGAGGAGGCTTCGCGTCAACTGGGGATTGCCAAGACCGAGACGTTGAAGAATACGGTTACTCGTGCGCAGGGGGTCGCATAGATGTACCTCATCGATACGAATATCGTGATTGGTGCGTTCAACCATCGGCCACGGGACATTTTTGAAACGTACTGGCGGCAGTTCGATTCGTTTTTCTCCAATGGTCAGTTTTATTTTCACCAGACTGTAGAAGATGAGTTGCTGAAACGAGATGACGAAAAGTCACAGTGGCTGAGAAGCTTCGTCCCTACGTCGCAGGTTCTCACTGTGACGCAAGAAGAGGTTGACTCCTATCGTGCGGTAACACGATGGGTGCGTGATCGTAAGGATGCTCCCTATGAAGAAAGTGCAATTCGAGAATTTTTGCGCGTTGCAGATTCTTGGATAGTGGCGAGTGCGCATGCCCGAGACTTCATCGTGATCACCAATGAGACCCCGAGTCCGCGAAAACGAACGCGGGTCAAGCTGCCTGACGTTGCCAATGGCTTGGGAGTGCAGTGCATGACAGAGTTTGATTTCTTAAGGCAACAAAGCATTATTTTTTAAAACGGCCAATCCGACCCCACGCCACGCTCTATAACCCTTCGACCGTCCCGAGGAACCCCGCGATGATGTCCCGGTACGTGCCGTGCACACACTAGGAGCGGCCATATCTGGAACTGGGGTTAAAGAGGACGGCGAGATCAAGTGGTTTGAGGGCCAGTCATCAGATGGACTAATCAATGTTGACGAACGGTTGAAGAAGTTGAAGGCGGGTTCGCTGACGATGATGCGCACGGACGATTTGACACCTACGGATGAAGTTTTGGCGGTGATTAGCGTTGATTGACGTTGCAGCACGGGCGGTGGAGCGCGCTAGGGAGGCGCTGCCCGAGCGCCTGTGGTCTAACCGGGTGGTTGTTTACGGTGACGAGGCGATGGTAATGCCGGAGGAAACAGTGCCCATGGTGGTTGGTGACGCTCCCGCCTGGGTAACCCCTACAGAGGTTGTGGCTTTGTCCTCCAACGCTGATACGTGGCCGGAGTGGTACTGGCAGGTGTGTGAGGACGATTCCGCCTGGGTGATTATCACGCAACACTGACCGCCACCCTGACTCCGCGATACTCCTCCCCGTTACCACCAAGGCGTGGAACACCACCCAAGCCCCCAAGGAGGAGACAAACCACATGTCGGATGAAAACACCACCCCCGCAGAACTCGCACAGCAGGCCGCTGACAAGGCGCAGCAAGCCCAGCACGACACCGAGCAGGGCAACTACACCCAAGCCGGTGAAACACCTAGGCGAGGCGCAGGCCAACGAGGCGGACGAAGCCGTAGACCTTGACGCGCTACGTAAGCAGCTCGCCCGATACGAAGCGGAAAACCGCAAGTTGAAGAACGAGAACGGCGACCGTCGAGTGAAGGCGAAGCAGGCGGAAGAACAGGCAGCGACGTTGAAGAAACTCGCGCAGGTACTCGGTTTTGAACCGTCCGACGAAGACCCGGAGGAACAAATCAAGCAGGCCAAGGCCGCCGCGCAGGAACGAGAAGCCGAGCGTGACAAGCTCCAGGCCGAACTCGACCGAATGCGCGAGGACAACACCCTACGCAAGCTGGCGAAGGAAAACGGGGCAGACCGCGACATGCTTGTGCCGTATCTCCGTGGTGTAGGTGATCTCCCGCAGTGGGGCAGCGACGAGTGGGACAGTAAGGCTGGCGAACTCGTCACCAACACGCTCAACTCATTTCCACAGTTCAAGGCGGGTGGGGTAGCACCCCGCACCAGCGGAACCCCCGCCCCACGAACAACAACGATGGCCGAATCCTCACCGCCGATGACCTCGACCGCCTGTACGCACAGGGCAAGTTTGAGGAAATCAACAATGCAGTGGAGGAAGGCCGTATCAGCCGCTAAAAGTTTCCACTAAGAGGAACACACTATGGCAACTCCACAGTCCCACAAGAACTGGGATCCGGTAATCGGCCCGATTGTCGCGTCTGAGCTCATGCAGCCGCTCCGTCAGACCTGGGCATTCGCGCAGGAAGGCGTGACGAACCGCGACTTTGAGGGCGAAATCCGCGGTAAGGGTGACGAGGTTGTTGTCACCAACCTTAGCCGTCCCACCATCCGTAAGTACGACGAGTCCGAAGACACGGTTGTTGAAGACCTTGAGTTCGGCGACCGCAAGTTCAAGATCGACTAGGGCGATTACTTTAACTTCAAGATTCCGCTGGTATCTTCCGTCCAGTCTGCTCTGGACGTGAAGCCGGAGGCAGTCAGCGAGGCAGAGGAAGGCATGTCCGAGCAGGTCGATACCTACATCGGCAAACTCATGAAGGACGGCGTTCGTAAGCAGAACCAGGTGGGCAAGCTTCCGTTGGATATTGATTCCAAGGATTCTTTCTCCGTGCTAGTGAAGTTGCGTAAGAAGTTGAACGCTACCCACGTTCCGAAGACTGACCGTTTCGTGATGGTTGGCCCCGAGATGGAAGCGGCGCTGCTGCACGACGAGCGCCTGGACAAGGCAGTGAACAACAGCAATCTCTTGAACGGTGAGATTGGTCGCCTGCTCGGGTTTCGCATCATTTCCGCGCCGACGGTGCCGACGGTGGCGGGCCGTGAGGTGGTCATTGCGGGCCACCCGATGGCTACCCCGTTCGGCTACCAGATCACGGAGGTGGAGGAATCGTCCATGCTGCCGTTCCGTTTCACCCGTGCGATTACGGGCCTCCAGGTGTACGGCGGTTCCGTGATCCGCCCGGAGGCGCTGGCGACGGCTGAACAGGATGTGGTGGAGCCGACCACGGCGGGTGCTACCGAGTAGACGCTAGCCCGTAGCAGACAGCGAAGGGGGTCAGGGTGTGTGCCTTGGCCCCCTTTACCCATACCTGGATGAAGGGCACACCATGAATAATCCGTATCAGGAAGAACTACTTAACCGTCTCCGTGACCATGAGAACGCGGGGGTGAACGTGAACTGACCCGGCTTATCAACTGGGGTACATCCGCTGTGTTGAAGTACACAGCTGTGCGGGCGCTCACTAAGACGATGATTGAGAAGTGGGTCAGAGTTAAGGCAGCAGGGTGTGTTCGATGCCGTCTAGGATCACATCGATGACGAGGTCGTAGTATTCCTCGGACATCGCTTCTTCTTCATCAGGGTGTGAGAGAGGCTCCAGGTAAGAG
Source organism: Corynebacterium sp. CCUG 51687 (assembly GCF_024453995.1). Taxonomy (NCBI): domain Bacteria; kingdom Bacillati; phylum Actinomycetota; class Actinomycetes; order Mycobacteriales; family Corynebacteriaceae; genus Corynebacterium; species Corynebacterium sp. CCUG 51687. Next base: position 32,278 of record NZ_JAGPYT010000002.1, read on the forward strand.
TTGACAATACTGGTCAGTCCAACAGATTGAGCCATCATAGGCTCAAGCCTGACAAGCATTTCGTGCAGGTTGTGGCGAGGCTGGATTTGATTGGATGCGCGCAGGTTTCTCGCTCCGATCGTGTGGATGATCGAGTTCGCGATAATTGTGTAGGCCACAGGCGAATTGTCATCAAACCCAGCTTCTTGTAGTTTGGCCCAGGCTCCATCGATCATCGGCAAAAACTGTTCGGTGAACTTGCCCCGCGCGAACCTGTCGGTAATCCCCGGATATGCTAACAATGCGGGGCGTAGATTGTGAGCCATAGCTCGAAACCAGGCTTTCCATTCAAGGTCCGGGTCGGGAACTTCAATCCCGACACATACCCGGTCTACAACAGCATCACAAATGGCTTCCTTGTTTGGAAAATAATGATAAATCACTGAGGGAACCACGCCCAGTTCACGGGCAATGTCCCGTACTGACCATCCCTCAACGCCACTGATCGCGCTTAACTGTACAGCTTGTTTGACAATCAGCTCGCGTGATAGCCCAGCCCTTCGCCCCGTTGGCACAGTGTTCATAAGGTGACCCTAACTTATTCCTTGACCCTTACTAGAACACCATTCTACAATATCCCTAAGTGAAACAGTGTTCTAGTAATGGAGTGTAGTGATGCCCGACCCTCGTAGTAATAAGCCGACACAGAGCTCTATTGATCCAGGAGCGCAAGCGAACCTGGTAGTGGGAATCGTTTTTCTCGCCTTTATGGGGCAAATGATTCTCAATCCGATCATCGCGCCACTGTCACGACAGATGGGATTGCGGGAATGGCATATTGGCGCCACTATCTCTTTGGCAGCGATTGTACTAGCGAGCTTGAGTGCTTATTGGGGGCGAGCTTCCCAACGTGTCGGCGCTAAACGTGTACTCGCTGCCGGGCTTGTGATCGCGATCATCGCTTTGAGCGCCTTCGGTATTGTCTCCTACCTGGGGATGAACCAGGTAGTTGGCGGTGTCGGACTAGTTTTTGGTGTTGTGATCACTCGTGGTTTGCTCTATGGTGGAGGGATTTCAGCGATCGCCCCGACCGCGCAAGCCCACCTGGTCACGCATGCTGCCAGCGAGAACGGGCGGGTAAAAGCACTGGGCATGATTGGAGCGGCTCAAGGGATGGCCTCCATTGTTGGAGGTGTTACTGGAGGTGTGTTAGCCGCTGCTGGTGGCCTGCTCTTGCCCTTGGTGGTCATGCCCGTTGTGATGGTGATTGGTCTGGTTGTTCTCTTGGTGAGTTTCGCACCTCAAAGCCGAGGGCAACTTTTTGCAAAGCCTCAACGGATTCGCTTCACTGATCCGCGTGTAGCTCCCTGGCTAGCAACTGGTCTGGTGATGTTTCTTGTGTTTTCTTCTGTTGCTACGATTTTTGGATTCACTGTCCAAGACCGCTTCGCCCTGTCGGCAACTGCGACCGCAGGTATTTCCGCGATTTACCTGACCATCATGGGCGTGACCATGATCATTGCCCAAGCGGTGATTGCTCCAAAGACAGGGTGGGGAGCAGCGAAGCTTTTACGTACTGGTCTGGCCATTACACTAGTTGCAACTGTGCTCATTTGGCCTACCTCCTCGCACGCTTTACTGGTTGTCGGGTGTATCGTGCTGGGGGTAGGTATGGGACTGGCGATGCCCGGGTACAACACTGGCCCAACCTTGAAGATGAGTGCAGATGAGCAAGGCGCAGTGGCTGGCATCATCAACGCTAATAATGGGTTGGCGTACGCGATTGCCCCGCTGGCTTCGACCGCCCTTTACGGGTGGAACCCGCTGGCACCCTTCGCCGTCTGTATCGCCTTGATTGCAGTGGTCGTCATCTACGCCCACACCGCACCCGCACTACGCCAATAACTATGAGCGTGCCTGAAGTAGCCGTTCCATCACGTTATCCGCAGGAGTCGGCCCCGAGTAGTCCACCAGCGAGTTGGCTTTGACGACGCTCTATGTCAAGTGGTTGTGAGTCAGATTTATGGTTAACAATGCATCATCAATGCACACGGCGTCGGTGCCGTTTTACTTGTCGTGCGGATAACGTGATCGTGACTTTTGCAGGCAACCCAGTCGGTGTTTTTGGTCGCGCGGTAATGAACCGCAAGGATTAGACGCGCCAGAGAGGCAACTCACGCCGGTTGTCAGGTGCGCCTGTGCGAGAAATCGGCACGATGGGATTGTGCGGGTAAGTGTCGAACAGCTTCGGCATCCGGTCGGCTGGGGACAAGCCCAGTTGGCGGTGCAAGTATTGGATAAGGGAGAGCTGCCCGAACACGCGATTCATTCCTTCAGCTACCGGAGCCAGCCTGACGTCATTGTTCAGTTTCGGTTTGATGTCGTAAACGCGGTTGAGCATCCTCGCATGATGAGCTGCGTAGTTGCGCAGAATATTCAAGGATTTCAGCCACGATTCAAGCTGAGGACCGGTTAGGCCGCAGGGTTGGGCAATCCGTTTGCGCACGATATTGGGCGACATGCCGTACAGGTATGACAGCATTCCCCAATCCATGATTTCGACGGCCGCCCAGATGGGTAGAGTCCCGCCATATTTGGATTTGTGGTGGGTGACGAAGTCCTCCTTCGACGCTTTCAATGCCGACTGGTACTTTCTCACCCATACCTCATGCACGCTACGCCCGTCTTTGTTTCGCTGCCGTGCCCGGGCGTTCAAACGTTGAGGATCCAAATAGATCAGCGGGTCAAGGCGGCCCAGTTCGTGACCGAGCTTGGTTCGAATAGCCAACTCCACGCGATCAAGCTCGATGAACACGCTGTGGCGCAATTGTTCGTCAAACCCATAGAGGGCTACCACCAGGTCAAACGATGCTCCGTCAACGAATTCATCTCGGGCGGTGCCGTCGCCTTGGGAGAAACGGCGCATCAGTAGTTCAATCGCGCCAGCAGCATCTCGGCATGCTCGGGATAAAAAACGAAGACCGGCCCTGGACTCCCACCGAGGCGGGCAGCGGAACCGGTCATGTTGCTTGCAAAGCTACCTAGTTGACGACGGCGAAGCAAGAACACGGGGCACGGAGCCATCGGTACGTTCACACACCAGTGGGCTCTCTGATCCGTCCGGATTCGTCGGTCCTCGGGGGCGTATGTGCGAGAGCCTTCCTCACGCTGTGTCCGGTTTCCCCAATCACCCAGGTGACAGAGTCTGAGGCGTATGCGGGGTCGAAGCGCTGCCTGGCGGCCAGGTTCGAGTTCTTTGACCAACAGGCGTTCGATGCTGGCAGGTTCATCTACGGCACCACCAACCTCGAGACCACCATCCACGACGGCACGAAGCTGCTGGACGCCTGGCTGGACGAGGCCGACGGGATTGATATGGTCGCTGCGTTGCCATCCTCTCCGGGTTCGCCGGGCGTGTCCTGAAGAATCGTGTGTCGATTTGGAAAAGCCCAGGTCGTGTAGGTCGTGTGAGGGAATGTGGTGTCTTGTGTGAACGGCGAGTGACAATGGACGCAATCCTGCCGGTCGACCTTGGTAAAAGCCCAGTTCGCGAAAAGGGGGTTGCGTCTTTTGTCACTAGCGCGGCGAACGAGGACACCAAATTCCTAGATTTTCGCACGCCGGTTTGGAAAAGCCCGGGTCACGCAAACTGTGTGAGGGAATTTGGTGCGTAGACCCCGCAAAACCACAAAGAACCAGCCCTACGCGTACGGGACGACCATCCCGCCGAACGCCAGCGCAACGGCCGTGAGCACGGCCCAGGCCAGCATGGCCTTGCCGTTGAGTCCAAGGACCGGGATGAGGGCGGTGCCGGTCGCGCCGCTGCGAACCTTCAAGATGGCGGCGATCGCCAGGGGGAGCGCCACCAGTCCGACCAGGGCCGGCGCGTACACCAGGGCCAACAGCACGCTGACTACGAACGGGACGCAGGTCAGGACGGTGAACAGGGTGCGGGCGCGGCTGTCGCCGAGGCGGACCGCGATGGTCTGCTTGCCGGAGGCGGAGTCGGTGGGGATGTCGCGGATGTTGTTGACTAGGTTCACGGAGGCGGAGATCGCGCCCACCGCCACCGCGACCAGCAGGCCTTCCCAGGACAGGAAGCCGGTCTGGACGAACTCGGTGCCCATCACGGCGACGAGGCCGAAGAAGATGAAGACGCTGACCTCGCCAAGTCCGATGTAGCCGTAGGGGTTGTTGCCGCCGGTGTAGAACCAGGCGGCCGCGATGCAGGCCGCGCCGACCAGGATTAGCCACCACGCCCCGGCCAACGCGGACAGGATGATGCCGAGCAGCCCGGCGACTCCGAACGCGACGAAGGCGGCCAGCTTCACATCTTTCGGCTCGGCAAGTCCGCTGGCGGTGATGCGTGTGGGGCCGGAGCGGTCGTCGTCGGTGCCGCGGATGCCGTCGGAGTAGTCGTTGGCAAAGTTCACGCCGATGATCAGCGCCCACGCCACGAGCAGCGCAAGCAGGGCGCGGCCCAGGTGGGCCTGCGCGGTAAAGGCGGCGACGCCGGTGCCGGCGATGACGGGCGCGAATGCGTTCGGCCAGGTATGCGGGCGGGAGGCTTCCCACCACGCGTGCAGGTTGGGTTGTGCAGTCATGGTTTCCATCATGCCCCGTGTCGGGCCTGTCGGCTACAGTGGTGCGCCATGTGGGTTGATTACGCGGCGCGGCAGGCGGTAGCGCAGGTGGGCGCGGCGCTGCGTTTGCCGTCGTTGCGGATGGCGGTGCGCTCCGGGCGTCTGGAGTTCCCGGCCGCGGGCCACACCGTGATCAGCCTGACCTCGCACGGCTCCCGCTTATCGACGGTCCATCACACCCTCGCATCGCTGTTGGTGGGGACCCGCCGCGTGCCCACCATCCTGTGGCTCGACGCCGTCGACTACCACGCGCCCTGGCCCGAGCCGCTGCGGGAGCTCGTGGAGTGCGGCCTGCAGGTGCGTTGCTCCGACGGCCAATACGGCCCGCACACCAAGTACTACGGCACGTTCCGGCAGCTCGCGGGCGCAGGCATCAGCGTGATCACGGTCGATGATGACGTGTTATACCCGCGGTGGTTCGTCGAAAAGCTGGTGGTGGATCCGCTGGCGGTGACGGCCTACCGGGCCCACGAGATCGCGCTGCGTGGCGGACAGTTCGCGCCGTATACGCAGTGGCGCAGCGTGCGCACCACCGCGCCGAGCCCGCGACACTTCGCCACCGGCGTCTCCGGCGTGGCGTACCCACCCGCGATGGTGGACTTCGTCGCCGCCCAGGGCGACGCATTCCAACGCGCCGCCCCCAGCGCCGACGACGTGTGGCTCAACATGTGCGCGGTGCGCTCCGGGCACTTCGTGCGCCAAGTCTTTGACAAACCGAAGGAGTTTCCGCTGGTGCCAGGTTCGCAGTCGGTGGCGCTGGTGCGCACAAACCTGCGCGGGGGCAACGACGCCCAGCTCGCCGCAAGCTACAGTGCCGAGGACATCAGCGCGGTCGTCAACGCAGGCTAGAACAGGTCGCGCACCGCGGACCGGTCCACCTTACCCGGCCCCAGCAGCGGTAGCGCCGCGACGCGCTTGAGTTCCTTCGGTACCTGCCACCGTGGCAGGTCCTGCAGGGCATCCATCACGTCCGGCACCTGCGCCTCACCCGCAACCGCGGCGCAAATGCGCTGGCCGAAACGCTCGTCCGGCACGCCCACCACGCACGCGTCCGCCACGCCGGGCACGCGCAGCAGGAACCGCTCCAGCACCTCCGGCTGCAGCTTCAGCCCACCCGAATCAATCACATTATCGACGCGCCCTTCGACCGTGAGGTGGCCGTCGACAAGCTGGCCTGCGTCTGAGGTGCGGAACCACCCCTGCTCGGCGAAGTCGGGGTGGGAGGGCTGGTTGCGGTAGCCCTGCGCGACCATGGGGCCGCCGAGCCAGATGCGGCCGTCGCGGATGCGGACGTTGGCGCCGGCGATGGGCACCCCGTCGTAGACGCAGCCACCGGAGGTTTCCGAGGAACCGTAGGTGGTGACCACGTTGATGCGCAGCTTGGTCGCCGAGTCCAGCAGCGCCGGATTCGTGGCCGCCCCGCCGACGAGCACCGCGTCAAAGCTGCGCAGCGCGTCGATGCCGGTGAGCGTGGACATCGCCTTGTCCAGCTGCAGCGGGGTCAGCGCCGTGTAGCAGCGGTCCCCGGTCGCGGCGATCTCCGCGGTGCGCGCCGCGAACTCATCCACGTGAAACCCGTGGGTCAGGTCCACAAAGGCGGGCTCCACGCCCGCGACCATGCTGCGCACCAACACCTGGATGCCCGCGATGAACGCGGCGGGCATCGCCAACAGCCACTGGCCCGGCCCGCCGAGCGCCTGGTGGGTTGCGTCCGCGCTGGCTATCAGGTTCGTCGGGGTCAGCAGCGCTCCCTTCGGGGTGCCCGTGGATCCGGAAGTCGCCACCACGAGGGCGACGTCGTCGGCGATCGGCTCGCCCACGCCCTGCGTGTTGCGCAGGAGGTTGGCGCGCGCCGGGTCGTTCGTCGGCACAGGGAGCAGGGCGCGCTGGCCGGTCAGCGCCTCCTCGATGGCGGGCAGGATCGCGAGCGGCTTGGCGGGGTCAACGGGGAGGAGTTCCAGGAGCTTCGTCACGAAGCGTTAGTCTAGCGCCCCGCCTGCGAGGACCTCGATGGCGTCGCGCCACGTGACGTTGCCGGTGTCGGGGGCGAAGCGGTCCGTCGTCAAGAGGATGCAGCGGGACCCGGCGGGCAGGGCGTCGAACGGTGCGAGTTCGCGCGCGAGCGTTGCAGGCTCGGTAACCGTGAGCGCCACCTGGATGTAGAGTGTGCGCTGGCCGTCGTTGGCGATGAAATCAATCTCCCCACCGGGAACCTTACCGGTGGCAACCTGGTACCCACGGCGGCGAAGCTCAAGGTAAACCATGTTTTCCAAGTCGTGGCCGAAGTTGAAAGGGCGAGAGCCCAGCAGCGCGGTGCGCAGCCCCGGGTCGACGAAGTAGAACTTGCCGTTCGTGCTCAGCCACCGTTTGCCCTTCGTGTCGTAATCCCTGCACTGATAGATAAGGTGCGCGTCCGACATGAGGCCGAGGTAGCGGTCCACGGTTTCACTCGACGCCTTGAGGCCCTCGTGCTTGAGATGGCCCACGATGCGGTTCGTGGACACCGGGTTGCCGGCGTTGTCGAAGAGGAAGCGGGCCACGCGCAGGAAAACGTCGGTGTCGCGGATCTGGCCTCGCAGGGAAATGTCGCGGGTGAAGATGGAATCGAAGAGTGAGGAGTTCGCCTGGCGAATCACGACCGGGTCCGAGAGCTGCACCGTGGCAGGGAAGCCACCGATGGTGACCCACTCCTGAAACGCGTGGTCAAGTCCCGGGCGCGCGTCCGCCGGGTAGCGGAACTCCATGAACTCCGCCAGGGAGAGCGGCAGCATCGGGATCTCGATGTAGCGCCCCGCCAAATACGTCAGCGACTCGCCAACGAAAAGGGAAGCGTTGGAGCCGGTCACACAGATCTCCAGTTGCTCGTTGAGCCGCAGCGAGTTAATCACGCGTGCCCAGTCCTCGAGCTCCTGCACCTCATCGACGTGGAGGTAGCGCAGCCCTTGTGCGAGCCGTTGCGTAACGGCGTCGTGGAAGGTTGTCGGGTCCCGCAGCGCGGCGTTGGCCTGGTCCTCGAAGTTGATCACCATGATGGCGTCGTCTGGGGTGCCGTGCTCGCGCAGGTGGCGGCGGTACAGCTCGAGGAGGGTCGATTTCCCGCAGCGCCGCACACCGGTGATGATGCGCACGAAGTCGCTATCGGTGACTGCCAGCAGGTTGTCGAAGTACTGCTGTCGCGGGTACAGGGCTCTCATGAGTTTCGAGTATACCTGAAACTATCTCCAAAACCGGCAAGAGTTTCAGGTATACCTGAAACGCGCCGCTACCTTCCCAGCTCGTGGCTGAGCGCCTCGAGCTCCCCGCCACCAGCCATCTGGTGGGTCAGCTCCTCCAGGGTCACGTTCTCCCGGGGCTCGTCGAGTTCCTGGCGGCCCAGCTTCAGGATGGTGAAGTGGTCACCGACCAGGAACGCGTGGTGCGGGTTGTGGGTGACCAGGACGACGGCGATGCCGCGGTCGCGGGCGGCGGCGACGAAGCGCAGCACCACCCCAGACTGCTTCACGCCGAGCGCCGCCGTCGGCTCGTCCAGAATCAGGACGCGGGCGCCGAAGTAGACGGCCCGCGCGATGGCCACGACCTGGCGCTGGCCGCCGGAAAGGTTCCCGGCGTCGACTTCGACGTCAGGAATGTCGATGCCCATCTCACGCAGCTGCTCGGCGCAGATGCGTTTCATCTCGGTATCGCGAAGGATGCCGAAGCGGCCGGTGAGCTCCTGGCCGAGGAAGAAGTTGCGCCACACGCTGAGCTCATCCACGATCGCTAGCGTCTGGTGCACCGTTGCGATGCCGGTATCGATCGAGTCTCGGGGAGAGGTGAAGGTGGTTGGCTGGCCGTCGATAAGCACTTCGCCCGAGGTCGGCTGGTGCAGGCCAGCGAGAATCTTGATCAACGTGGACTTGCCGGCGCCGTTGTCGCCGAGCACGCACGTGACCTCGCCCTCGTTGACGGTGAGGTTTACCCCGCGCAGCGCGTCGAAGCTGCCGTAGGACTTGGTGATGTTCTTCAGTTCAATGACAGCCACTTAGCGCCCCTTGGTGTACTTAGCGAAGGACATATTCGTAAACACGGCGACCAGCAGCGTTGCGCCGAGGAAGAACTTGAACCAGTCGGGGTTCCAGCCGGCGTAGACGATGCCCTGGTTGGTCAGGCCGAAAATGAGCGCGCCGATCGCGGTGCCCACCGCGGTGCCGCGGCCGCCCGTCATGGCGCAGCCGCCGATGACGGCGGCGATGATGTAGAGGAACTCGTTGCCCACGCCCTGGCCTGCCTGGATGGAGTCGAAGGCGAACAGGGTGTGCATGCCCACGAACCAGGCCGCGAAGCCCACGCCCATGAACAGCAGGATCTTCACCCGGCGCACCGGCACGCCGACGGCGCGCGCGGCGTTCTGATCCCCGCCGACCGCCGTGATCCAGTTGCCGAACTTCGTGCGAAACAGCACAAAGGATGCAATCGCGACGAGCAGCAGCCACCACAGCACCGTCACGTTCAGCGTCACATTGCCGACGTCAAACGTGCCCGCGAACACCACGTGTGCCGACGGGAAGCCCTCCATGTCGGAGATGATCGGGGTTGCCACCTGGCCGGTGACCAGCTTGGTCACCGCCAGGTTGAGACCCTGCAGCATCAGGAACGCGGCCAAGGTAATCAGGAAGCTGTCGATGCCGGTGCGGGTCACCAGGTAGCCGTTCAGCGCGCCGATCGCCAGCGAGATCCCGAGCGCCATGAACGCGCCAACCCACGAGTTGAGGTGCAGGTTGTAGTTCAGCATCGTCGCGGCCAGCGCGGCCGTGGTCACGGCGACGCCCGAGGAAAGGTCGAACTCGCCACCGATCATCAGCAGCCCCACCGCGAGCGCCACGATGCCCAGCGTCGAGGACGCGTACAAGGTGGTCGCGAGCGCCTCAAAGGAGCGGAACGCGGGGGCGACGGTCAGGAAGAACGCAAAGATCGCGATGAAGCCCAGCATCGAAGCGAACTCGGGGCGACGGATGAGCTTGGAAAAGCCAGTGTGCGTTCGTAGCCGGTCATCGCTTGTCGACGCCCCTTCGCTCACTGCCGCGCTCATCGCATGCCCGCCTTCGCTGCCTCGGCGACCTTGTCCACGTTGTCCTTATCTACGAAGCTCGGGCCTGTGTAGACGGGGCGGCCGCCGCCTAGGGTGCCGCCGTTGCGCTTCGCGATCCACAGTGAGTCGACGGCCAGGTAGCCCTGCAGGTACGGCTGCTGGTCGACGGCGAAGGCGACGCGGCCGTCGGCGATGGCGTCGACAAGCTCGGCGTTGGTGTCAAACGTGGCGACCTGCGCCTTGGACCCGGACTGCTTCACGGACTCCGTCGCGCGCATCGCCACCGGCGCCTGGAGTGCGAAGACGGTGTCGAAGCTCTTGTCCTGCGACAGTTTCGAGGTGATGGTGGACTGCACGGACGTCAGATCCTGGCCGTTGACGTAGAGCAGTTCGACGTTGCCGTCGAGGCCCTTGCGCACACCGTCGCAACGCGCTTCCTGGGAGGAGTTGCCCTGCTCGTGGATGACGCACAGGACGTTCGACTTGCCTTCCTCCTTGAGGCGCTCGCCGGCGGCGTTGCCCGCCACCGACTCGTCCTGGCCGAAGAAGCCCGTCATCCCGTAGTCCTGGTACTTGCCCATACCGGCGTTCAGGCCGACGACGGGGATACCACGGTCGACAGCGTTGCGCGCCGCAGGGCCGATTGCCTCGGCGTTCGGCATGGTCACGGCGATGCCGTCGACGCCAGCGTCCACCGCCGAGCGCACCAGGTTCGCCTGGTTCGGCGCCTGCGGGTCGGAGGAGTAGCGCAGCTCGATGTTGTCCTTCTTCGCCGCGTCCTCCGCGCCCTTGCGCACGAGGTCCCAGTAGGTGTCGCCCGGCGCACCGTGCGTGACCATCGCCACCACGTACCTCGGCGTATCGACGCCACCAGCGGTCCCTTCAGCGTTCTCGGAGCGGGGTGCGCCGCCTGTTGAGGAGCACCCAACAAGCAGCGCCGCAGCCATCAGTGCTGCGGCAAAAAATGTAGTCCGTGTCTTAGCCATTGTACGAGTGTGATCCACCGCACCATGTTTGTCAAGGCTAGAACACCCCCGCGATCAATAACATCGCAGGCAGTGACAGGAACGTGGTGAGGAAGACGGTGTCCCGGCAGATCACCTCCCCCGAGCGGTACGTCGCCGCGTAGTTGTACACGTTCTGCGCCGTCGGCAGCGCACACAGAATGAGTGCCGCGTACATATCGGAGCCGGTCAGGCCCAGAAGCGACGCCACTACCCACGCTACGGCCGGCATGCCGATCAGCTTGAGGATGGTAGCGGTGGTCGTCGCTAAGCGCTGGCTCTGCAGCACCCTCTCCCCGGTGAGCGAGGCGCCGAAGCTCATGAGGATCATCGGGATGGACGCGCCACCCAGAATCTGCAGCGGGGCGAGCACCGGCTCCGGCACCGTCCACGACGACGCCGACACCGCAAACCCCGCAAACGCCGCAACCACCACCGGCGCCTTCAACCCCGCGATGACCGACTTCAGTAGCCCCGACGCCCCACGGTCCAAGCCGGCGATCACGATGGGGGAGAGCACCGCCATCTGCAACACCAGTGCCGGAATCACGTACGTCGGATCCCCCAACACGTACGTCGCGATGGGCAACCCGATATTGACCGAGTTGTAATAGCTCGACGACGCCGCCCCCGCCATCGTCTCCGCAGCATCCTGCTTGAACCACACCGCACTGATCGCCCAATAGATCAGCATCGTGGTCACCGTCGCGATCGCGATCACCAGGATCACCGGGGAGAAGAACGCATCCGTTTCCGAGACCGCCACCGACGAAAAAATCAACGCCGGCGTTGCCACATGAAACGCGATGCGGTTGAGCTGCAGCCGCTGCTCGCCCGGGCCGATCACCTTCTTTTGGGCAAGCCACCAGCCCGCCGCGATCACGGTGAAGATGATGGCGAAACCAGTCAGAACGTCAAGCATGTCGAATGAGTGTAGTGGCTACGCGCCCGTGAAACTGGCGCCTAGTCCATCTGGAGGACGGTGCGCAGTTCCGCGAAGGGAGCCGGGCAGATTTCGTGCGTGACGGTTCGGCCTGTTCGGGACTTTTTGAGTAGTCCGGCTTCGGCAAGCTTCTTGAGGTGGTGGGAGACCGTCGGTTGGCTGAGCCCGGAATACTCGGTAAGCGCGGTCACGCTCATCGGCTCGCACCCTTCTGCGGCGAGGCGGGAGAGGAGGCGCAGCCGGGCGGGATCTGCCAGCACTTTGAACAGGGCCGCGTAGCGCTCGGCGTCTTCTGGGGGGAGTGGGCCGGAGCCGAGTGAGCAGCAGTCTGGGGCGGGGGATTGTTCGTGCATGACTTCTACCTTCTCATATTGACAGCGGTCTATGCGGCCCTCTATTTTCACATATTGATAATTATCGATATGTGAGGTGATTAGATGACCAACCCAGAGCCGACCCCCGTTCGAATGTCGTTCCTCGACAGATTCCTACCAGTGTGGATCATCTTGGCGATGGCATTCGGTCTGCTGCTGGGCCGCGCCGTTCCAGGACTCCGCAGCACGCTTGAGCGTTTTGAAGTCGGCGGTATTTCGCTGCCGATCGCGCTGGGCCTTTTGGTGATGATGTACCCGCCGCTGGCCAAAGTCCGCTACGACAAGACCCGCGAGATCGCCACCGACAAACGGCTCATGACCGTCTCCATCATCTTGAACTGGATCGTCGGCCCCGCGTTCATGTTCGCCCTGGCCTGGCTGTTTCTGCCGGACCAGCCAGAGCTACGCACAGGCCTCATCATCGTCGGACTGGCGCGCTGCATCGCCATGGTGCTGGTGTGGTCCGACCTGTCCTGCGCCGACCGGGAAGCCACGGCCGTCCTGGTCGCCATCAACTCAGTATTCCAGGTGCTCATGTTCGGCGTGCTCGGATGGTTCTACCTGCAGATCCTGCCGAGCTGGCTGGGCCTGGAGACCACCTCTGTGGAGTTCTCCTTCTTCTCCATCGTCACCGCAGTACTGGTGTTTCTCGGTATCCCGCTACTTGCCGGAGTGCTCTCCCGCATCATCGGTGAGCGAGTGAAGGGCCGTGCGTGGTACGAAGAGACCTTCCTGCCCGCGGTTTCCCCGCTTGCGCTCGTGGGGTTGCTGTACACGATCGTGCTGCTGTTCTCCCTGCAAGGCGAGCAGATTACATCCCAACCGTGGACCGTTGCCCGAGTCGCCCTGCCACTGCTGGGGTACTTCGTGGGCATGTTCCTGATCGCCCTGGTGGTGTCGAAGGCGTCGGGGATGGGCTACGCCCAATCCGCCTCCGTGTCCTTTACCGCCGCGGGCAACAACTTCGAGTTGGCCATCGCGGTGGCGATCGGCACGTTTGGCGCCACCTCGGCTCAAGCGCTGGCAGGTACGATCGGCCCGCTCATCGAAATCCCCGTCCTCGTCGGACTTGTCTACCTCATGCGCGGCATCGGGCAGAGACTCTTCCCAGGCGATCCCACCCTGCCAGCTGCAAGGAGCCGTTAATGAACCCCAGTGTCTTGTTCGTCTGCGTCAGCAACGGCGGTAAATCACAAATGGCGGCGGCGCTTGCGCGACACTACGCAGGCGACCAGGTCAGCGTCTTCTCCGCTGGCACGAAACCGGGCACGAAGCTGAACCAAGAATCCGTCGCCGCAATTGCAGAACTCGGTGCCGACATGTCGCGCGGCACACCAAAACCCATCGACCCAGAACTGCTGCGCACAGTCGACCGAGTAGTAATAATTGGCGACGCCGCCCAGCTCAACATGCCAGCCGACGCCGCCGGCACCCTGGAACGCTGGCACACCGACGAGCCGTCCACCCGTGGCATCGAAGGCATGGAACGGATGCGCCTCGTACGCGACGATATCGACGCCCGCGTGCGCGCCCTCCTGCGCGAGCTGCATCGCACGCTTTGAATCCCACGCTTTGAGCGGTTTGGGGCGCTACGCGCGGGCCCGGCGGGCGAGTGTGTTGCCCAATGATTGGATGGCTTGCACCACGATAATCAGGATGATCACGGTGGTGAGCATTGCCACAGAGTCGAACTGCTGGTAGCCGTAGGCAATCGCAAGGTCGCCCACGCCGCCACCGCCAATCGTTCCGGCCATCGCGGTCGCGGAGATAAGACCCACGGTTGCCGTCGTGATCGCGAGGATGATGGAGGATTTCGCCTCCGGCAGGAGGAAGTGGCGGATGGTCTGCCACATGTTCGCCCCCATCGATTCGGCGGCCTCGGTGATACCGGGGTTGACCTCGAGCAGGGACTGCTCGATGAGGCGGGCGATGAACGGGGCGATGTACAGGGTGAGCGGTACCAGCGCGGCCGTCGTGCCTATTGAGGTGCCCACAATAGAGCGGGTGAACGGCGAAATCGCGACGAGCAAGATGATGAACGGCAGGGAACGGATGATGTTGACCACCACGTTGAGCACCCCGTACACCAGCCGGTTCGGGCGCAGACCGCCCGGGCGGGTGATTACCAGCGCCAGCGCCAGCGGAATGCCAACCAGAGTGCCAATGAACAGCGCGACCCCCACCATGTACACGGTCTCCCCGAAGGAGTCGAGGTACATCGACGGAGTCACGCGCGAGCCCGTGAGGTCGCGCCACCAGGAGTTCAGCGGTTCCATTTACGCCTCCACCTCATTCACAGTCACACCTTCCAGGCTCGACAGCCACGCCACCGCGCCGTCCGTCTCGCCGCCACGCAGGCCGACGATAGTGGTGCCCACGGTGGTTGCCGCAAGCTCAGTACTTGACGACGCCAGCAGCCGCGCATCCACACCAAACTTGCCAACGAGCTGCGTGAACACCTCTTGCGCAGCCCCGCCCGTGTGGACGAGCTGCACCGCGCGGTCAAACCTTCCTTCGCGGATGGTCTCGCGCACATGCTCAGGGACCTCGCGTTGGATGACTGTCTCCACGAACCGCTGCGTCAACGGGTGCTGCGGGTCGGCGAACACCTCGGCGACGGGGCCCGATTCCACAAGGTGGCCTTCGGATAGCACCGCAACTTCATCCGCGAGGCGTGCCACTACGTCCATCTGGTGTGTGATAAGCAAAATGGTCACGCCGAGCTCCGCATTGATCTTTCGGAGTAGCTCCAGGATTTGTGTTGTGGTGAGCGGATCCAGGGCGGACGTGGGCTCGTCGCAAAGCAAAATACTCGGATTGGTCACGAGCGCACGAGCGATGCCGACGCGCTGCCGCTGACCGCCCGAAAGCTGGCGTGGCTTGTGACTTGCGCGGTCGGCCAGCCCCACCATTTCGAGGGCCTCCGCGACACGGCGCTGGATCTCCGCCTTCGGCGTCTTCGATAGCAGTAGGGGCGTGGCGACATTCTCCGCAACCGTCTTGGTCTCTAGCAAGTTGTAGTTCTGGAACACCATCGACACCTTGCGCCGCAGGTCACGCAGCTGCTTCGCGTTCAGCTTCGCGGGTTCCTCGCCGAGCACCGACACCGAGCCCGACGTCGGCACCTCCAACCCATTGACGGTACGAATCAGCGTGGACTTGCCAGCACCAGACGTCCCCACCACTCCGGAGATACCTCCCGCTGGCACAACAAACGAGATGTCTTCGAGCGCAGTAAAGCTTGTGTCCCCGGTGTCGAACACCTTGGTCACACCGTCGAATATGACGGCGTTGTCGCTGCCGGTTGCGATGGTCATGCGAGCCTTTCTAGCGCTTTGTCTACTTCAGAGAATCCGGAAGGAACCAGTAGTTGTTCTCGTTGTGCTCGTCGAAGTACTGCTTGAACTCCTCCGAGCGGTACGCGTCCGCAACCGCCTTCGCCCACGGCTGATCCTTCTTGTCCTCGGTGGTCACCGCTACAAGAATCAGCTCCGGACGCAGCGTCTCCTGGAACACCTGCAACTTCGGGTCCAACCCGGCGGAATACGACATGGAGCCCGGGATCACCGCCCAGTCAAAGTCCGGCAGCGTACGCGACAGGTTGCCCGAATCAATCGAGATAATCTCCAGGTTGTGCGGGTTGTCCTTAATATCCGACTCCGCGACCAGCGTCGCATCCGGGTCCTGCAATGTGATCCAGCCAGCATCCACTAGCAGGTGCAGCGCGCGGGACTTGTTCGACCCATCCAGCGGGATGCCAACCTTGTGGCCGTCGGCAACCTCGGTGAGCTGCGTGTACTTATCGGAGTACAAGCCGGCCGGTACCGTCGGCACCTCAGTAATGGAGGCGAGGTTGCCGCCCTTCTCCTCATTAAAGACGTTCAGCCAGGCAGTGTGCTGGTCAACGTTCAAGTCCGCGGACCCCTCGTTGAGCGCAGTATCTGCCTGGGTCAGGTCAGTAAACGACTGGTACTCCACCTCGTAGCCCTGTCCCTCCAAGATGGGGCCGACCGCATCCGTGAACAGCTCCGAATACGGGCCAGGCGAAGTAGCGACGCGGATCGTCTGCAAGTCGCCGTCCGGGGTAGCGGTGGCGTCGGTGGAATCGCCGGAGCAGGCGGTGAGGCCAAGCGTTAACGCGGCAGCCGCGGTGATGGCAGTGAGTTTCTTCAGCACGATGTTTCCTTTCAAGTTGTTTTAAGCTGTACCGAAGAATAAACCAATCGGTTTGCGATTGCAAGACTGGTCGGTCTAGTTTGTTGGGGCGCGAGGTGGTCGGGGCGGTCTGGTTTGGGCTTGTGCTGGGTTGGGGTGGGGTTGGGGCCGGGGGCTAGGGTTGATCGCCTAAAAGTGAGTAAAAGGATTGTAGTATTCCGCTTTTCGCAAAGAATTTCGAGGATTACTACAATCCACCTACTACAGTTTGGAATTTTTTGGGGCTCGCGCCGCTGTTTTCGGGCGCGCGGCATGGTGGCGAGCGCGTTCCTAGAGCTGCGGTAAACGTGCAGCTCACGGGTGGCGTACCCGTTTCTGCAACGATTTCGCACCCGCTTTTGCAACGGTTTTATACCCGCTTTTGCAATTTGCGGACTGTGAGTGGCGGCGCGGACGCGCTTCTTTGTGGAAGCGGCTGGTCTCGACCGTAAGGAAGGGGGTGAGATGAATGCCTCAAGCTGATTCCGGTAACCAGCCGGACAAGCGAAAGGCCCGGAAAGCGATGAAGGAGATCACAATCCGAGCCTTAGGCGGGCTGCTAGCCAGACTGCTTGCGGATCTGATCCGCAAGTTAACCGACTGGCCAGATAGCTAGTCTCGCCGAACCCTTGCGTTGGTTAACCGGCCTCGCAGGGGTTCAACCGTTTTTGCCGACATGAGTGGAGGTCATGTCGTGGCTAAGTCTAACTGAATATCAGACACGCACAAGGCCTGGCGCTCTATCTCCGCAACTTGCCGATCAATGCCATCACGCCCGAGACCCCCGCTGTCAGCATTCCAACCAATGTTGCCAGAGCGAGCATCCCGGCGATGAAGGACTCGGCCTCCGGGTCGAACGTTTCCAGGCACAGCCCGAAGAGCACAAACGACACCACCGTGATGATCACCGACCGCTTGAATACCTTCCCGGACTTGGAGCGTCGCTTCGGGGCGGTAGCAGGCGTGAGCAGCGCGGGATCGTACAGCGTCGATTGGGCGGGGACCGGTGCGTGCAGCGGGGCATACGCTGCGGCAAGTAGCTCCTCAGGTGTCAGTTCATTGGTGGCAGGTCGGGGCTTTGTGGCTGCAGGGCGTGGCGCTGGAGCAGGCTGCGCCTCCGCAACAATCTCCGGAGCGACCTCCTCAACAACCGCCGCCTCCACCTCAGCCGTCTCCTCGACTCCGTCGACGGCGAGGTCCACCACCATCTCTACGAGCTGGCTGCACCGCTTCGGGCCGACGCCGTGCAGGTCAAGTAGGTCGTCGGCGCTGGCGTTGAGCATCTCCGGGTGCTCGAGGCTCCACATGGCGAGGTAGCGGTCGATGCCGCGCCCGGTCGCCTCGGGGACGTGGTGGGGTTTGAGGTTGTCAGCGATCTCGTGCAGCGGGCGGTCCGGGTGTTGCTCGATCCACGCGGCGGCGATGCGCGCACTCGACGAGCCAACAGCGTGCGACTGCTCGGGGGTCAGCCAAGAGAACTGCTCCGGGGCTGAAACAGGCGCAGCGGCATCAGGGGCAGCAACCGGTGCGTCCTCGGTCGAATCCTCCATGGCCTTCAGTAACTGGGCGAAGTGGGTCTCGCTGATGATCGGCACGTTGTTCTCGCGTGCTTGCTTCGCCTTCCCGCTCATCGAGTCCGGATTCGCCGCAACAAGGACGGCGCACGTGCGGGTCACGCCACCGACGTCGAGGCCGGCGGCTGTGGCGCGGTCGGTCCATACATCGCGTGGGATGTCGAGGGCCCCGGTGAACGCGACGCGGTCGCCAGGACGCAGGGCGAAGGTGCTGGGGGTGGGGCCGGAGGTGGGTTCGTCGAGAAGCGAGCGCACGAGCTGCGCATCGACGTTGAGCGCCTCGGCGATGTCGAGCAGCGTGGCGCGCTCCTCATCGGTGATGACGCCATCGGCCCAGGCTTCGACGGCGAGCTGGCGCGTGAACTCCTCGTTGATGGCGTCGACGTCGTCGGCGCTGAGGCCCGCGGCGATGGCGGTGGATTCGAGGCGGCGCATTTCGGTGCGGGAGATGGCGCGGTCCACAAGTGCGCAGGTCAGCTCGGCGCGGTAGTCGGCTTCGTTCTTGGTGGTGGCCGTCGGCAAGGTGCGCGAAAGCTGCCCCGCCCAGGAGGGCTCGCCGCCGCGGGGGAGGCACGGGGCCTCGGCTGCGGGGGCGGTGAACGTCGCCGCCGGATACTTCTCGACGTCCACTCCGTTGCCCACGCACAAGTAACGGAGGAGCTCGGCGGTCGCCTCGGCGTCCGCGAGCGCCGAGTGTGCAAACCGGTTCCGAATCCTCGCGATATCCAGCGCTTCACTTAACTTGCCCACGCCCATGTACTGCTTCGTCAACCGCATCGTGTCCAGCCACTCGCACAAGCCGTCCTCCGCGCCGGCGCGCGCGAACTCGTTGGTCAGGAAGCGGTGCTCAAACGACGCATTGTGCGCCACCAGCGTGCGGCCATTGAGCAGTGAGCCCAGGTACGGAGCGACGTCGCAAAATAATGGTGCATCCACCACATCGGTCGCCGTGATCTTATGGATGTAACTATTCGGAATGTCGCGCTCCGGCTGGATCAGGGTCTCCCACGTGCGCTCCACGGAGAAGTCGGGGCACAGCAGCACCACACCGATCTCCACAATGCGGTCCTGGTTGCTCAGACCTGTCGTCTCCAAATCGACGACCGCAAACCCATTCCGGCCCATTCCTGCTCCTTTGTCCATCCGTGTTGGGGGCGTCAATAAATATAAGGCACGCCTCGGACACACCAGGGACGGAGTCGGCCGGATGTTCGATGGAACCGGAGGGGGAGTTGTGGTCGCCGCGTAACGCCCGCCACCGTCTGTGCCGATTACATGGGCATGAAGAAGATCATCGCATCGGCCGTCGCTGCGGCGACCGCCTTCACCGCCCTCGCCACGACCCCGGCCCACGCCGCCCACCTCGCCCGCACTGACAGCGGCCAGTGCCGCGTCATCCTCAACGACGCCGAGCGCGGCCCTGCCTGGCAGGCCGAACGCATCGCAAAAACGCTCACGCACGGCATGTACGCCACGGCCGTCGCTGAAGCATTCGAGGCAACCTTCGAGGGGCTCAAACCACTTGGCGACGCCCACCTCGACCAACCAGCCATCATCTCCTACCAGCAACTCCGCCTGGAAGGGCAGGAGCCCGGCGAGCGCCCCGACTACGACGCCGCCCGCGCCGCCACTAAGGAAAAACTGGCCAAGCTAGGCCTGGTTTCCACCGACGCCGACTTCTACCTGGACATGAAGCAGGGCGCCCAGATTCCGCTTTCACCAGCGGGCAAGGCGCTGCAGGGCTCGGCGCGCTGGTACATCGGTATCGACGGCTCCGTGCCGGAGGTGACCAGCCTCGGGGCGAACTACGTGTTTGGCCGCACCGGCGACAACACTGCTCGGTTCCTGAATCACGTCCCCGACTGGAAGCGCACGGCGTTCGCGTCGAACATGTCCGGCACCTACTTTGCCAAGGCTGCCGACTCGCTCGAGTCCCGGTACTACTACCTGCTTAAGCAGGCGCAACAGTGCAGCGACAACCCACCGCTTATCTTCAGCACCCAAAACGCGGACCTGCCAGCACCGCCGGTACTGAAGAACACCCTGCCGGGCCAACCAGCGGATCCCTCCGCGCCGGAAACGCCAACCCCGGAGCAGCCCACGCCGAAGCCGGAGCAGCCGCAGAACTTTGACGCCAAGCTCGGCCAGATCATCGGCATCATCGCTGCGGTACTGGCAGCGCTGGGCGGGTTGTTCGCGCTGCTCAAGAACGCCGGCATCAATGTGCCGGAGCTTCCGAAGATTCCCGGGCTGAACAAGTAGATCTCCTCCCCTGGGAGGAGGCGCGTGTTCGGTGTTGCCGATAGGCTTACGGCCATGCGCTACAAACCGGGTGACCTTGTGCTCGCGGTCGCTGTTGCCATCTTGGCGGCGGTGTACACCGCGAGTGCGTTTACCCAACCCACGCATGCGGCCAGTTGGGGCCAGGCCGTGCTGTCGTGGGGCTTCGTCGCGGTGTGCGTGGTGCTCACGAGCAAACCCAAGTTCTCCTCGATTGCGCTTATCGCGCTGAATGTTGCCTGGTCTGTGATGTGGCTGGCCGCGCCGGTCAACCTTGGCTTTTCGCCGTGGGTGTTGGCGGTCCCGGTGGCGACCTTTATTGCCGGGCTGTTTACAGGGAAGCGCTTCGCGCTAGTTGTTCTCGCTGCCGCGTGCGGGTGGGCACTGCTGTCGCCGTTCATGTGGACGTGGGACGACAACTTTGTGTTGTTCTACCGGCACGGGGTCGATCTCGGGATCACGCTTGCGCTGCACTGGGGTGCGAGTGCGGTGGGGTATCTCCTTGGGGCGAATGTGGCAGCTGAGGATGAGGTGCGTCGTCGAGAAGCACACGCGAAAGAGCAACGTCTCGCAGCGGCGCGCGAGGAGGAACGCCGCGCCATTGCCCGCGATATTCACGACCTTCTCGGCCACTCGCTGACCCTGATCAAAGCGCAGGCCAATGCAGGGTTGGCGGCCGGACAGGAGCGGGAGGCGCTGCAGCAGATCAACGAGGCCGCCGGGCAGTCGTTGTCGGAGATTCGCCTGCTTGTGCGCGGCCTGCGTGAGAGCGATCATGCGTTTTCGCCGGCGGCGGGGATCCCTGACCTGCCGTCGTTGGTGCAGCGCTACCGCGACGCCGGTCTGGAAGTGTCGCTGGAAGCACCAGCAGTGGATGTCTCCCCGGTGACCTCGCTTGCTATTTATCGCATCGTGGCGGAGGCGCTGGCGAACGCGGCACGCCACCAAGTCGATCCCGCTGTGATGGTTCGGATCGCACCGGGCGAGACCGTAGTGGTAGAAGTCGTTTCTACCGGCCAGATTCGACCCCAACCAGGCACTGGTGTTGGGCTGGAGGGGCTGCGCGAACGCGCGGCAAGCGCCGGTGGCACGCTGAAGACATGGCAGTCAGGGGAGACATTTACCGTGTGGGCGGAGTTGGCAGCATGATCCGCCTGCTCCTTGCCGACGACCAACCGCTCCTCCTCAGCGCCCTCCGCACCATCTTGGACGCCCAGGACGACATCACCGTCGTCGCCACCGCCGCCGACGGCGCCGAGGCCGTGGAGCAAACCCGCGCCCACCGCATCGACGTGGCGGTGCTGGACATCCGCATGCCAGTACTCGACGGCATCACCGCCGCCCGCACCATCATGGAAATGGGCCCACGCGTGATCATGCTGACCACCTTCGACGACGACACCTTGATCCATGCGGCTATCGACGCCGGCGTGCACGGCTTTCTTCTCAAAGACGCCGAACCCGACGTCCTGGCCAACGCCGTGCGCGCTGTCGCCCGCGGCGAATCGGTTCTGGCCCCCGGGGTCACAGGCCGCGTGATGGAATGGGTCCGCGACGGTGCGGGCACCCAAGAATCCGCCGCCGCGCTGGAGGCGCTGACGCAACGCGAACACGACGTGCTCGCAGAAATTGGCCGCGGCGCCACGAACGCTGAAATCGCCGCCACACTGTTTATTGCAGAGACCACGGTGAAAACGCACGTCTCCAACCTGCTTGCCAAACTCGGCGCGCGCGACAGGGTGGCGCTTGCCTTGATCGCCCAGCGCGCCGGGATCTCCTCCTAGAGGAGGAGGCAGTGTGGTTCCGCCGGCCGATGTGGTCGCCTTGTTCGGCGACGACCATGAATGCCATGACTGATACGCAACTTGCTTGCCGCGGCGTGGCCGTGTCCTTCGGGGACCACCACGTACTTCGCGACGTGTCGTTGACCACCACCCCGGGCCGAGTCCACGCACTGCTCGGCCCCAACGGCGCGGGTAAATCGACGCTGATGTCGGTGCTGCTCGGCCTGATCGAACCCGATGTCGGCGAGGTAACACTGATGGGGCAGCCGTTTGACCGCTCGGCACTGCGCCATGTCGGCGCCTCCATCAACGACCCCGCCTTTTACAGCCACCTCAGCGCCCGCAACAACCTCCGCGTCCACACCACGCTGCTGGGCCTTCCCGACAGCGAAGCCGACCGGGTCCTCGAACTGGTTGGCCTCCAAACCGCGGGCAAGAAGAAAGCCGGCAGTTTCTCCACCGGCATGAAAGGCCGCCTCGCTCTCGCTCAGGCGCTGCTTGGCGAGCCAGAGGTGCTTATTCTCGACGAACCACAAAACGGCCTCGACCCCGAAGGCATCGCCCACCTACGCGACTACCTTCGCGAATACGCGCGAGCTGGGCGCACCGTCCTGGTCAGTTCCCACCAACTCGGCGAAGTACTCCACATGGCCGACGACGCCACCGTGATCGCAGGCGGCGGCGTCCGCTTCGCAGGCGAGCTCGCGGAACTGGGCCCCAACCTAGAAGAGTCATTCTTCCGGCTCACGTCAGGTGATGACCGATGACCCTCCTACACGCCGAATGGATCCGTGCGCGCGGCTCCATGCTGTGGTGGCTCGCCGGAGCAGGCCTGCTGGTTGGCGTGCTGCTGACGTTGTTCGCCCTGGCCGGAAACGTCGAAACCGCGTCGAACCTGCTCTACCCGCAAGGACTGTTGGTCACCGGCATGGCTGCTCCCGCCGCCGCGCTGTTCGCCGGTTTGGCCGAAACCCGCGAACGTGACGCCCGTGGCGGCGGCACATTGTGGCGGCCGGTCCCACCTATGCGCACTCGCGCTGCCCGTATCGTCGTGGTGTGGCTGGCGCTGGCCGCGTTCGTCGCCTTCGACTTTGTCGTGCCGTTTGCCGCCGGCCTCGTATTCAACCTGGACAACACGGCCTCGATCGCACTCGTAGGTCTTTTTGCGTGGCTGGGCATGCTCGGACCGGCAGGTCTCGCCGCCGCCTCCACGCGACGCATCGGGATCCTGCAAACCATCATCCTCGGCTTCGCATTCACCATCGGCCTCGGCTACTTCGCCGAACGCGACTGGTGGTGGGCCAACCCCGGCGCCTGGCCAATTCGGTTGGTGCTGCCGACCATGGGCCTGCACTTCAACCTGCTGCCCCTCGACGCCACGGATCCGATGGCGGGGGAGTCTCCTGTGCTTGCCCTCATCCTCACGCTGGTGCTCGC
The DNA here is from genome assembly GCF_024453995.1 of Corynebacterium sp. CCUG 51687. NCBI lineage: Bacteria > Bacillati > Actinomycetota > Actinomycetes > Mycobacteriales > Corynebacteriaceae > Corynebacterium > Corynebacterium sp. CCUG 51687. Next base: position 55,558 of record NZ_JAGPYT010000002.1, read on the forward strand.
AGCAATTGGCTTTGTAGTGGCCGCCCTCGTACCACCGCGCACCCGACCTATATTGCGCCGCCGCCGAGTCCACCACGTCACCGCACCGCTGGCCACTTCTCCGGCGACGCCACGCACCGAAGCCACCGGATACGTGGCTGCGGTGAAGGGGGTTGCGATGGCGGCGAGGGTGTCGTCGATACGCGTCTTGCTCCTGCTCACCGCCCTGGTGCTGCTGTTCTCGCTGGCATATCCGGTGGATGTGCGTGAGGCGATGTTCACCTACATCATCCTGCCGATAGGGGCGGGCGTGCTTCCCACACTGGTGTGGCCGAAACTGCGTCCCGCCTGGGCGCTCATGCAGGTCGAACACCCACACGTCCGCGCCGCATTGGCCACGTGGTGCGTTGGAGTCGTCGCCCTCGTGTGCGCGTTCGGAGCGGCCGTGGTTGGCGACGCACGCTTCGGACTCCTCGCGTTTCTCGCAGGCAGCGTATTGACGCTCACCGCACTTGCCATCACCGTCCGCTTCGGCGTGGCGTGGACGCTGGCCACGACGATCCTGGTCACAATCGTCTCCGCCACGATCGGCGGGGATGTCCTCGCGCAATCTGCGTTATGGATCCTCGCCGTCCCCGCATGGCCAGCTACGGCCACCGGTGCACGAGTGTGGGTTGCGGCTGCGGTGGGGCTGGTGCTGCTGGCGGTGGTTGTAATGCTGCTGATGCGGACGCTGCGCGGGATGCGCCCAGTACGACGCTAACCCGCCGGGGTGAGGCGTCCGTCCGCCGTGTAGCGACCATCGGGGGAGTTGTAGAAGGCGTGGGCGTGGTTGTCGTCGATAAGTAAGTGCCACGTGCCGCCGTTATCGCAGGTGCCCTCGGTGATCGTCTCCCGGAAGCCATCCTCGGTTCTCGTGAGCTGCCCTGCACAGCCGAGCTCAGGGTAGGTCACCGCGATACCGTCCGCGGTTGGCGCGAACCGGACACGGAACTGCTGCCCCTGTAGGTGCTCGACCTCGGATACCTGACCCATCGTGCCCTCCATTGGACCTTTGAGTTCTGGAGGTTTGATTGTGCCCAGCGCCGCCGCGTCCGTCGTCGGGTGCCAGGCGATACGGGTGAACTCGCTGAGCGGATTGCCGACGACCGTCTCCTCCGGACCCCACACCTTCTCCAAACGCTGACCCCGCAGCTCGAAGTGCGTCACGTGCAAGAGAGGGCTTTCGGCTTCGTACTGGTCCAAGCCCGGCTGCGTGCCGTTGGTGAACACAGTCGGGTACGGGTCGTCCGAGTCGATGAGGTAGTCCTTCGTCCAGCTCAGCGTGCCGTCCTGGGCCCGCAACACGCGAATTGGAGAAGGGCCGTCAGCACCAGCGCGCAGCAGCAGTTCCGGCTCAAGATCGCCGTTGATATCTAAGACGTCGTAGGCGAACGTGCCGTCCAAGCCGTCGAGATCTGCGAAGAACCGCGCCGGGTCCGCGATGGCGTCGGCGTACAGATCACGGGTGGAGGGCACCGGTGCTTCAGTCGCGGGCGTGCCCAGTGTTGTTTCCGGCACGGGCGCTTCCGGCACAGGCGCCGTGCCGCAGGAAGCCAGCAGGAGAGTGGCGGTGATGAGAGGCAGATAGCGCTTCATGGCACCACGCTACAGAAAACTAGAAACCCGAAGAAAGTTCCCAACCTATTCGTGATCGCCGGAACCATTTACGTGGACAGCCGTTGTGACCTAGGGAAATGTAACCGTTGGTCGACCGGAACCGGCCCCAAACGCAAAATAGTTCCCCGGCGGCGGGAACTATTTCAAAGGGGCACGAAGGGGAGAAAACCGCTAGGTCACATACCTACCTAGTAGTAGAACGGGAAGTCGTCCCAACGGGGCTCGCGTTTTTCCAGGAAGGAGTCGCGGCCTTCCACGGCCTCGTCCGTCATGTAGGCGAGGCGGGTGGCTTCACCGGCGAAGACTTGTTGGCCCATGAGGCCGTCGTCGACAAGGTTGAAGGCGAATTTGAGCATGCGCTGTGCGGTGGGGGACTTGCCGTTGATTTCGCGGGCGACCTGGATGGCCTCCTCTTCCAAGGAAGCGTGCGGGGCGACGATGTTGACGGCGCCCATGCGCTGCATCTCCTCGGCAGAGTAGGTGCGGCCGAGGAAGAAGATCTCGCGGGCGAACTTTTGACCCACCATCTTGGCCAGGTAGGCGGAGCCGTAGCCGGCGTCGAAGGAGCCGACGTCGGCGTCGGTTTGTTTGAACCTGGCCTCCTCGCGGGAGGCGATGGTCAGGTCGCACACGACGTGGAGTGAGTGGCCGCCGCCGGCTGCCCAGCCGCTCACCACCGCGATGACCACCTTGGGCATGGTGCGGATGAGGCGCTGGACCTCAAGGATGTGCAGGCGTCCGCCCTCGGCTTTCACACGTGCGGTATCGACGGTGTCGGCGGTGTCGCCGCCCGCGTACTGGTAGCCGGAGCGGCCACGGATGCGCTGGTCGCCGCCGGAGCAGAACGCCCAGCCGCCGTCCTTCTCAGAAGGCCCGTTGCCGGTTAGCAGCACCACGCCGACAGAAGGGTCGCGCCGAGCGTGGTCGAGTGCCCGGTAGAGTTCGTCGACGGTGTGGGGGCGGAACGCGTTGCGTACTTCGGGGCGGTCGAAGGCGATGCGGACGATGCCGTCGGCGCGCGTGGTCCCTACGTGTCGGTGATAGGTGATGTCGGTGAAGTCAAAACCTTCGACCTCGCGCCATTGGGTTGGGTCGAATGGTTGCGCAGTGGAATAGCTCATGGCTTTGTAGTCTACGGTGCCGACGGCAGCTCGGGGCACCCCCACAGGGAGGCAACCGCTGTATAAGGCATTGCTTACCTAATGGGCTCGGAGTTAAATCAAACGTATGAGTCTGATAACGAAAACTGCCGAGGGCACCCTTGCCCGCATCCCCGTCGGCGACAGCGCCGTTATCGCGGCGCTTGACACCACCCCTACGGCCGCGCGCCGCCTGCAGGAGCTCGGCCTTCGTCCTGGTCAGCGCGTCAGCATCATGCAGTCCACGGCTGGTGGTGGCCGCGTGATCAAGGTGGCAACCTCCCGCTACGCCCTCAGCGCTGACGCGCTGCGTGGCATCAAGGTGAGCGTGGCATAGCCATGGCCGATTTCACCCAGGTTCCGTCGTGTTGCGGGCCGCACGCAGATACCGCCGTCAAGGGCGAGCCCACCATCGCGCTGATCGGAGCTCCGAACGCCGGCAAGTCCACCTTGTTTAATGCGCTGACTGGCGCGAACGTGAAGATGGGCAACTGGCCTGGCACCTCCGTGGAGATTTCTCGCGGCGTGTGGGCGGGTTCCTATAACGTGATTGATTTTCCTGGCGCCTACTCGCTGGATCCGCAGAGCCCTGACGAGGAGCTCACTCGCGAGCTGCTGCTGGAGCGTTGCCCGGCGGAGCGTCCGGATGCGGTGGTGGTCGTCGTTGATGCGGCGAACCTTGCGCGTGGTTTGTATATGGTGGCGCAGCTCGCGGAGACGCCGTACCGCATCGTGGTTGCGTTGACCAAGATGGATGTGGCCCGCGCGGAGGGCATTGCGGTGGATGCGGCGGCGCTGCAGAACGCGCTTGGGTTGCCCGTGGTCGCGGTCGATCCGCGTAAGAGGGATGTGCGCGGTCTGCGCGAAGTTATCGACGCCCAGCTCGCCGAACCAGCGGTCACCCTGCGCCCAGTGGCTACCACTGACGACTTCGAGCTTGCCGACGCCCGCTTCGCCTGGGTCGACGCCGCCGTCGAAGTTGCTGCGACCGACACCGGTCACCAGCAGACTTTCACCGAGCGCCTGGATCGCTTCGCGTTGCACCCGGTGATCGGCCCGCTGATGTTCCTGGTGGCGATGTGGATGGTTTTCGAGATCACCACGACTGTGGCGAAGCCGTTGCAGGATGGCCTGGAGGGCTTTTTTGGCGGCCCAGTTTCTGACGCGGCGCTCGCGGTGCTGCCGGATATTGGCTGGCTACGCGGCCTGGTCGTCGATGGTCTGATTAACGGCGTGGGCATGGTGCTCACGTTCGCGCCGCTGATGGCGCTGATGTTCCTGTGTCTCGCTGTGCTGGAGGATTCTGGTTATATGGCGCGCGCGGCCGTCGTCGCGGATCGTGTGATGCGTGCGATGGGCTTGCCTGGTAAAGCGTTCATCCCGCTCATTGTTGGCTTCGGCTGTAACGTGCCGGCGATTTCGGCGACGCGCGTGATGGGGGATCCGCGCCACCGCCTGATGACGGCCCTCTTGGTGCCGTTCGCGTCCTGCAGTGCGCGCCTGACGGTGTACGTCATGCTGGCTGCGACGTTCTTCCCGGATCACGCGGGCACCGTCGTCTTCGCGATGTACGTCATTTCTATCCTGCTTGTCGTGCTGACGGGCTTCGCGTTGCGCAAGGTGTTGTGGTCCACGATGGGCACCGAGCCATTGGTCATTGACCTGCCGGTGTACCAGCTGCCGGGCGCGCGCCTGGCGCTGTCGGTGATGTGGGCGCGCTTGCGTGGCTTCCTTGAGACCGCGGGCAAGATCATCGTGGCGACCGTCGTCGTGGTGTGGGCGCTGCAGTCCACCCCGGTGACCTCCGAGGCAGAGTTCGGCGAGGTTGCCCCGCAGGAGTCGGTGTACGGCACTGTCTCTGACGCGATCGCCCCTGTCTTCGCGCCTGCAGGCTTCGACTCCTGGTCCCTGGCCGGCCCACTGATCACCGGCTTTGTGGCCAAGGAGGCCGTCATTTCCAGCTGGGCGCAGACCTACGCGCTGGAGGAGCCCGAGGAGGGCGACGGCAACTCGCCGCTGAGCCAGGCGATCCGCGAAGACTTCAACCAGGCCTCCGGCGGGCACGCGATACCTGCAGTGTGGGCGTACATGCTCTTCCTGCTGGCGTACACCCCGTGCGTGGCCACGCTTGCTGCGCAGCGCCGGGAGATCGGCCTGAAGTGGACGTTGTTCGGCGTCGCGCTGCAGATGGTGATGGCGTGGGGCCTGGCCGTCGGCGCGTTCCAGCTGCTGAAGGTGTTCTTCTGATGAGTAGCGGACCGATGTCGGCGGTGCTCGGCGCACTGCGCGAGGGCTGCGTGAGCCGCGAGGAAATCGCGCGCCGCACCAACCTGTCACCCATGACTATCGACGCCGTCATGACCCACCTCGAGGCCACCGGCGAAGTGCAGCGCCGCGCCCTCAACGACTCCTGCGCGGGCGGCTGCGGTGGCTGCCCCTCGCGCGGGGCGTGCACGTCGGGCCCTGTCGCGTTGGTGCTCGGCCGGCGCTAGCCTGGCCCTATGCCTTCTTTATTGCCTTCCGTTGACGAGATCCTTGAGCGCTCCCACGTTGTAGCCCTGCCCATGGTAGTGAAGTTCCGCGGGATCACCACCCGTGAGGCCCTGCTTATCGACGGCCCCTCCGGCTGGGGCGAGTTTTCTCCCTTTGTGGAGTATGGCCCTGAGGAGTCCGCGCGGTGGCTGCGCTCCGGTTTGGAGGCTGCGTTCGAGGGGCTGCCGGACGCTTCCGGCCCGGTGCCGGTGAACGGCACGGTGCCCGCGGTGGACGCCGCCCAGGTGGAGGAGGTGTTGGAGCGTTTCCCGGGGATCGGGACGTTCAAGATTAAGGTGGCCGAGGCTGGCCAGACGCTCGCCGACGATGTTGCGCGCGTCGAGCGGGTGCGCGAGCTGCGCCCCGACGCGACCCTGCGCGTGGACGCGAACCGGGGGTGGAGCGTCGAGGAGGCGGTGCGCGCCGCCGACGTGTTGGGGGAGCTGGAGTACATCGAGCAGCCCTGCGGGAGCGCGGAGGAGCTCGCGGAGGTGCGGGCGAGGGTGCGTACGCCGATCGCGGCGGACGAATCGATACGCCGGGCCGCTGACCCGCTGCGTGTCGCCGAGCTGGGTGCGGCGGATGTTGCCGTGTTGAAGGTTGCGCCGCTCGGGGGAGTGCGCCGCCTGCTGGCGCTGAAGCGGGACCTGGGGATGGATGTGACGGTGGCCAGCGCCCTGGACACCGCGGTGGGGATGTACGCGGGGCTGGTGGCGGCGCGGTGCGCGGACTCGCGCGCGGCGGGATTGGCTACGCAGCGGCTGTTCGTAGAGGACGTCGCGAAGCCCCGCCCACTTATCGATGGCTGCCTCGAAGCCACCCCTGTTACCCCCGATCCGGCGCGTCTGCACGAGTTGCGGGCTCCCGCGGAACGTCGCGACTGGTGGTTTCAGCGCGTTCGGGACTGCATGGACACCATGCGGGGGTAAAAACGTGCCCGGGCGGGGGTGGAAATGTTTGATTAATCTGTGCATTCTTGCGACATTTGATGTGTGAGGGCGTAACGTCTCCCACGCGAGGGTGTGAAAGATCACCTTTTTAGCTGTTGTGTGAATCCTGTTCGAAAGGATCGAAAATGTCGACTCCCGTGATGCACGAATCGTCCGCGCTCTCCGACGGCGAGCTTGCCAAGTCGCCCGAACCGGGTGAGTGGCGCCGCCAACTCATCGGCCTGATCGCAGGTGTGCTGCTTGCGCTGCTGGTGTACTACATCTTCCCGGGCAGCGCTGCCGAAACAGTGCAACAGTCCTCGGGCGCCGACCCTGAAACGACCTACGATGCCGACGTAATGCGCGTCGTCGCCGCGACCACGGTGCTCATGGCGGCGTGGTGGATGACGGAGGCGATCCCGCTGGCGGCAACCGCCTTGCTACCGATAGCGATCTTCCCGGTGATGGGCGTGGCAAAGTTCAGCGCGGTCTCCGGGCCGTACGCGTCGTCCACGATTTTCCTCTTCATGGGCGGCTTCCTGATGGCCCTCGGGTTGCAGCGCTGGAACCTGCACCGCAGGCTCGCGCTGGTGGTCGTGCGCATTGTGGGTACCAGCCCGAAGCGCATCATCTTGGGCTTCATGCTGGCCACTGGCTTCATGTCCATGTGGGTGTCCAACACCGCAACCGCGGTGGTCATGCTCCCGATTGGTGTTTCTGTGCTGACCCTGACCGCTGACTCCGTGGGTGGCATGCAGAACCAGAAGAAGTTCGCTACCTCGCTCATGCTGGCTATTGCGTACTCCGCGTCGACCGGCTCGCTCGGCACCCTGATCGGTACCCCGCCGAACGCGCTGCTGGCCGGCTACATGAAGGAAGCACACGACATCACGATCGGCTTCGGCCAGTGGATGCTCGTCGGTATGCCGATGGCGATCCTGCTGACCGTGATCGCCTGGTTTGTCCTGATTAACGTGTTCAAGCCTGAGATCGACCGGATCCCTGGTGGCAAGGAGCTAATCGACGCCGAGTACCGCAAGCTGGGCGCATGGACCTTCCCGCAGGTGGCCGTCGGCATCATCTTCCTGGTCGCAGCACTCGCCTGGATCTTCATTCCGCTTGGCATCAAGCAGTTCGGTTGGGAGTTCCCGTATAACGACGCCATCGTCGGCATCATTGCCGGCCTGCTGATGTTCATCGTGCCGGGCACGAAGCAGGGCAAGCGCCTGATGGACTGGGAGACCGCGAACGAGATGCCGTGGGACGTCCTGCTGCTGTTCGGTGGTGGCCTGTCCCTGTCCGCGATGTTCACCTCCACCGCCTGTCCCTCTGGATCGGTGAAGCTGCAAAGGGCCTCGCTGTGCTGCCGACGATCCTGCTCATCATGGCTGTCGCCGCACTGGTGCTGGGCCTGACCGAGCTGACCTCGAACACGGCAACCGCCGCAACCTTCCTCCCGATCATGGGTGGTGTCGCGGTTGGTATCGGCCTGACCGAGGCGACCGAGATGAATATCCTGCTGCTGGCCATCCCGGTGGCGCTGTCCGCAACCTGTGCGTTCATGCTCCCGGTGGCAACGCCGCCGAACGCGATCGCGTACTCCTCGGGCTACGTCACCATGGGCGAGATGCTCAAGGGTGGCCTGTGGCTGAACATCATCTCCCTCGGCCTGATCACCGTGGTGACCTACTTCCTGGCGGTGCCGGTGTTTGGTTTGGTGCTCTAGCGGTACGCTAGCAGCATGGATAACCAGCAACGTCCAAAGCAATACTTCCCGGACCCGGAGCACCAAACGCAGTACTACGAGCCGGAAGCCTATTACGAACCCCAGTCCTATTACGAGCCGGAGCCGCAGCGCTCCAACGGGCTCGCAATCGGGCTGGGGATTGCCCTTGCTATCGCACTGTGCGCCGGCACGGTGCTGTTCTTCCTGTGGCGCAGCGCCGCAGCCGAGGCGGACAAGCCGCCGGTGACCTCCACGGTGACCGAGACTGCCGTGTCTACGGAGACGGTCACGGAGACCACGACGAAGCGGCCGAAGTTGCTGCCGGACCGGGGGCGCGGGGAGAGCGGGGAGACCGTGGCACCGACCGAGCCAGCCGTCGAGGTGCCGACCGAGCTTCGCGGCCTTTTCGACGACATCGTCTCCGGTGCAGAGAGCGCCCTGCAAGGCCAGTAAGGTAGGTGGCCATGAACTCGATGGATATTGCCCACCAGGTCGCCGAGTCGCTCTCACAGCACGTCACGGACGTGGTGATGTGCCCAGGTTCGCGCAACTCGCCGTTGGCGTACGCGCTGCTCGCCCGCAGGGACATCACCGTCCACATGCGTATCGACGAACGTTCCGCCTCCTTCACCGCCCTCGGCCTGGCGCGCGTGCAGCGCCGCCACGTCGGCGTAGTGATGACGTCCGGCACCGCGGTTGCCAACACGCTTCCCGCCATGGTGGAGGCGCACATGGCGCACGTGCCGTTGGCCGTGATCAGCGCCGACCGGCCCGAGTGGATGGTCGGCACTGGGGCCTCCCAGACGATTTGGCAGCAGGGCATCTTCGGCCACTACGCCAAGACGCAGCAGGTCACCAGTGTGGAGGAGGCCCGCGCGCTGGACTTCGGCGCAGCCCAGGTGCACGTCAACGTGGCCCTGGACACCCCGCTGGTGCCCGACGCCCTGCCGGAGCCGGTGGGGAAGTCGCGCCGGGTTGGGCCGGGCCGCCTGGCCACGAAGCCCGCGTGGAGTGACCACGGCGCCGTCGACGTCGACTTGACGAAGGACACGCTGGTCATCGCAGGCGACGAGGCCTGGGACGTTCCCGGACTGGAGCACGTGCCCACCATCGCCGAGCCCACCGCGCCGACGCCGTTCCACCAGGTGCACCCGCTGGCCGCGCGATTCTTCGCGCAGAGCGAGGTCTCGATTAGCCACGACGGCGGAGATTTTGCGGCGTCGACGAAGCCGGAGCAGGTCATCGTGGTGGGACACCCGACCCTGCACCGCGACGTGATGGCGTTGCTCGCCGACCCGGACATCACCGTGATCGGCATTTCGCGCACGGAAACGTTCACGGGCAACCCGCAGCTGCGCGGTTCGCGAGTCAACGCGACCGGCCAGCCGCGCCAGCAGTGGATCACCATCTGCGAGGCCGCGGGCGGCGTCGGCGCGAACACGGTGCGCGACGCCCTCGCCGACGCCGACTACGGGTTTACCGGCATGCACGTCGCCGCCGCCGTGTGCGACACCCTCGGGGTAGGGGACACGCTGGTGTTGGGGGCCTCCAACCCGGTTCGCGACGCCTCCTTCGTCGGTATGTCTTTTGACGGCGTGCCGACCTTCTCCCCGCGCGGCGCCGCGGGCATCGACGGCACGGTCTCCCAGGCAATCGGCATTGCCCTTGCCACGCAGCGTCTGCACCCGGACGAGATCCGCGCCCCGCGCACCGTCGCGCTCATGGGGGACCTCACCTTCCTCCACGACGCCGGAGGGCTCCTTATCGGGCCCGACGAGCCACGCCCCGGCAACCTCACCATCGTGGTCGCCAACGACGACGGCGGTGGCATCTTCGAAACGCTCGAGGTCGGGGCGGAGTCCGTCCGGGACGACTTTGAGAAGGCGTTTGGTACGAGGCACGGGGTGGACGTCGAAAAGCTGGCGGAGGCCTACGGAGCCGACTACCGCCGTGCCGAAACCCTTGCCGAGCTGCACGAGGTGCTGCTTGAGCTGGAGTCACAACCCAACCCGATCACCGTCGTGGAAGCGCGCACCACACGGGCCACCCGGCGAGCGCTCGCGCAGCGGCTGCAAAAGTGATCCGCTGGAAGCGTCGAGCCCAGCAGCTCGTGCTGGCGCTGTATACGTGTGCGATGCTCGGCAGCCTCGCGATGGTCGCAGGGCCAGCCATCAACGACTGGCGCATCGCCCGCGATCCCGGACGAGGCCTCGCCACCGTGACTGGTGTGAGCAAGATCCGCACCGCCGTGGAGTATCAGGATGACCGCGGGCGCACACATTCGCCGGCGACCGGTCTGCTGTACCCGACTGGGCTCAGCGAAGGCCAACAGGTGTGGGTGACGTACTCGCGCACCGACCCCGACCTGGTCAAAGTTGAGGGCCGCGGTTGGACGCTGTCGCTGATCCCTGCGCTGTCCGTTGCCGTAGTGGCGACGCTGGTGGCCGCGGCCGCGTGGAAGGGCGTGGGGCGCTTCGTGTGCGAGGACAGCGAGGGGGAGGCGTAGCGGATGCGCGTGGCCATCGTTGCAGAGTCCTTCCTGCCGAACGTCAACGGGGTGACCAATTCTGTGCTGCGCGTGCTCGACCACCTTCGCGAGTACGGCCACGACGCCCTCGTGATCGCCCCCGGGGCGCGCGAACACCAGGAGGAAATCCCCGACTACCGGGGCTTCCGCGTGGTGCGCGTGCCTACCGTGCGCGTGCCGATGGTCAACTCGCTGCCCATCGGGGTTCCCACCAGTGCCGTGCGTGCCGCGCTCACTTCCTTTCAGCCGGATGTTGTGCACCTGGCCAGCCCGTTCGTGCTCGGTGCGGCCGGCGCGTTCGCCGCGCGCCAGCTGAAGGTACCCGCGGTAGCGCTCTACCAAACCGATGTGGCCGGGTTCGCCACGAAGTACCACCTTCCGGCGCTGGCGAAGCTTTCGTGGGACTGGACACGGCGCCTCCACAACGCCTGCCAGCTCACGCTCGCGCCGTCGTCGGCAGCGGTGGAGCAGCTGCGCAGGCACGGCATCGAGCGCGTCCACACGTGGGGCCGAGGTGTCGACGCCACCCTCTACCACCCCCGCCGCCGCAGCGAGGAGCTGCGCCGCACTTGGGACCCGAGCGGGCGCAAACGCATCGTCGGGTTCGTCGGCCGCCTCGCCGCCGAGAAGAGCGTGCACCGCCTCGCACCACTCTGTGGCCGCGAGGACCTGCAAGTGGTGATCGTCGGCGGCGGCCCCGAGGCCGACGAGCTGCGCGCCGTATTGCCGGGCACGGTGTTCTGCGGCCCGCTCACCGGCGAGGAGCTCGCCCGCGCCTACGCCAGCTTCGACGTCTTCGTGCACCCCGGCGAGTTTGAAACCTTCTGCCAAACCATCCAAGAAGCCCAGGCCAGCGGGGTGCCCACCATCGCGCCGCGCGCCGGCGGGCCTATCGATCTCATCGCCGAGGGCACCAACGGCCTCCTTCTCGACGTCCCCACGTTCACCACCGAACTGCCCCACGCCGTCGCGTGGTGCCTCGACGAGACCAGGTGGCAGGACCTTCGGGTCGCGGCCCGCGAGTCCACTTCCGGCAAAACGTGGGAGGCACTGTGCCGACAACTCGTCGAGTATTACGAACAGGCACAGCGCGCGCTACAGTAGAGCGTTATGGCCAAGGCAGATCTGGAGAAGAAGCCCTTCGACGTAGCGGGCATGTTTGACGGCGTCGGCGAGAAGTACGACATCACCAACACCGTGTTGTCCTTCGGGCTGGACAAGTACTGGCGCAGGCGCGCCCGCGAGCGCCTCAACCTGAAGCCGGGGGAGAAGGTGCTCGACCTCGCCGCAGGCACCGCCGTGTCCACCGTGGAGTTGGCGAAGTCCGGCGCGTGGGTCGTCGCCTGCGACTTCTCCCAGGGAATGCTGGCCGCCGGCCGCGACCGCGACGTGCCCAAGGTCGTCGGCGACGCGATGCACCTGCCGTTCGCCGACAACACCTTCGACGCCGTGACCATCTCCTACGGCCTGCGCAACGTCTACGACTTCGAGGCGGGCCTGCGCGAAATGGCGCGCGTGACCAAGCCCGGCGGGCGCCTTCTGGTCAACGAATTTTCGACGCCCATCGTCCCCGGATTCCGCACCCTGTACAAGCAGTACCTGCCGGTGGCGCTGCCGCTGTTGGCGAAGGTGTTCTCCTCCAACGCGGAAGCCTACGAGTACCTTGCCGAATCCATCCGCGCGTGGCCGCACCAAGAAGAGCTGGCTGCCGCCATCAACCACAACGGGTGGGCGGGTGCTGGCTGGCAGGACCTCTCGCTCGGCATTGTGGCGCTGCACAGCGCCGTGAAACCTACAGCGTAGCGTCCCACAGCGGCGCGTTCACCGGCACCGCGCGTCCGGCCGCGCGCCACGCACGCGAAATCAGGTCCGTGTCTTCTTCGGTGACCAGGTTGCCCATCAGGCGTGCCGCCGCCGGCATCAGGTGGCGTCCTGCCACCCCGCGCAGCGCCAGCGGGCCCGCCACCGGTAAGAACTGCGGGTAGGTCAGCAGGCGGGCCGCGGTGCGAGCCAGCGCGAACGCCCGGCCGTATGCCTCCCGCAGGAGCAGCGGCCACGCCAACGTGCAGTCCCTGCCATCCTGCAACAGCTCCACCGCCATGACGGCGGTCTCCATGCCGTAGTCGATGCCCTCGCCGTTCAGCGGGTTCACGCACGCCGCCGCATCCCCGATGAGTACCCAGTTCGGCCCCGCCACGTTCGAGACTGCCCCGCCCATCGGGAGCAGGGCGCTGGTGACCTGCTGCGGCTCGCCCAAGGCCCAGGTGTCACGCTGCTGGTCCGCGTACTGGTGGAGCAGCTTCTTCGTGTTCACGCGCGCCGGGCGGGCATCCGTGGACAGGGCGCCGCAGCCGAGGTTCACCGTGCCGTCGCCGAGCGGAAAGATCCAACCGTAGCCGGGCTGGATGGTGCCGGTGTCGTCGCGAAGCTCCACGTGCGAGTGCATCCACGGCTCCCCGGACAGGGGGGAGGTGCAGTAGGAACGCGCCGCGATACCGAAGACCTCGCCCTTGTGCCACGTACGGCCCAACAGCTTGCCGAACGTCGAACGAACCCCATCCGCCACGATCACCCAGCGGGTGCGCACCTCGCCGCGCGCGGTGTGCACGGACTCGATCAGGCCGTCCGCTCCGAACGCCACGTCCGTTGCTGGGCAGTCCTGCCACACAGTGGCACCCGCGGCCTCGGCCTCCGCGACCAGCGCGGCATCGAAGGTTGCGCGCGGGCTCGCGGAGCCCTCCGTGCCGTAGACGCCGTCCGGCCACGGAGCCGTCACGTCACCCCCGTACCCGTGCAGTCGAAGGCCCTTGTTGCGGTAGGCGGGCAGCACGTGGTCCAGGCCCAGGCGGCGCAGCGTATGTACCGCGCGTGGGGTCAGGCCGTCGCCGCAGGTTTTGTCGCGGCCAGGCGAAGCGGCGTCGAGAAGCAGAGTAGAAAACCCAGCTCTCTGGGCGGCAATGGCCGCCGTGGCCCCCGACGGGCCCGCGCCCACAACTACGCAATCAACAAACTCAGTCACGAGTCCACATTGTGCCAGATAGCGCAGACACACCCCATTACTGCAAAAAATGGAGGGTGTGGACTACGGTTAGTGATGTTAACCGCGCGCAGCACATGCCCCGGGCATGGCGCAATGAGTACTTTAACCTGCAAGGACATCATCGATGACCAACGGCATAACACCGTCACCACGCCATGGATTTCGCATGGACCTAGGCGACGACGCCCTCACCGAGCGTGTTACGAAGGGCATGGGCGACGTTGAAACGCTGCTCAGGGAACGTCTCCAACAAGGTGAAGCGTTCATTACCGACAAAGTGATGCACCTAGCAGTCGCTGGCGGCAAACGCTTCCGTCCACTCGTGGCGCTGCTCTGCAGCGAGTTCGGCCCCAACCCGGGCGCCACCAACGTCATCAAAGGCGCCACCACCACCGAGATGGTGCACCTGGCCACCCTCTACCACGACGACGTCATGGACGAAGCCGAGAAGCGCCGCGGCGTCGACTCCGCCAACATGCGGTGGAACAACACCGTCGCCATCCTTGCCGGCGACATCCTGTTCGCACACGCCTCCCGCCTCATGAGCGAAATCGATACCGACACCGTCGCCCACTTCGCCGACACCTTCCAGGGCCTGGTCACCGGCCAAATGCGCGAGACAGTCGGCGCCCAGGGGGAGGACCCAGTCGAGCACTACCTCAAAGTTATCGACGGCAAAACCGCCGTCCTCATCGCGTCCGCGGCCTACCTCGGCTCGCTGCACTCCGGGGCGTCGCGCGACATCGTCGAGAGCTGCTCCCGAATGGGCAGCGCCATCGGCATGATCTTCCAGATCGTCGACGACATCATCGACATCTACTCCGACAGCGCCCAATCCGGGAAAACCCCAGGCACCGACCTTCGCGAAGGCGTGTTTACCCTGCCCGTGCTGTACGCGCTCGAAGAGGACTCTCCCGCGGCAGAGGAGCTTCGTAGCCTCCTCACCGGCCCACTCGAAAACGACGCCGACGTCGAACGGGCCATCACTCTGCTCGGCCAGACGCAAGGGCGCCAACGCTCCCTCGCCACCGTGCGCGAGTACCTCGACATCGTCGAGCGCGAACTCGACTTCCTTCCCGACGGCCCCGCAAACCAAGCACTGCGGCAGGTCTCCGTGTACGCTATCGAACGCGTCGGATAGCGGTGGGATATGCCCTCTGTGCACGCGATTTGCCTTATCGCGGGTGCGTTGATGTAAAGTAGTCCACGCACTTACGGTGCATGCCAGGTTGTCCGAGTGGCCAAAGGAAGCGGACTGTAAATCCGCCGGCGTACGCCTTCAGAAGTTCGAATCTTCTACCTGGCACCGCAAGCCCGTCTCTCACAGAACGTGAGGGGCGGGCATTTTTCATGTTGTAGTGACGCGTTATAGCGTGCACGAAGAAGGCGTCGAAAAGCTATTGCTACCTGGCGATTTGCGTTCAATGATAGAACCGGGTTAGTCTTTCAAAGGCTTCAACGGAGCGGACACACCAAAACGGTGAGTTCACAACATAGAGGCTGTGCCCCCTTAGCTCAGTCGGCAGAGCGTTTCCATGGTAAGGAAAAGGTCGTCAGTTCGATTCTGACAGGGGGCTCTGTTGTTTGTACAGTCCTTGTGGCGGCAAGCACATGGCGGTGTAGCTCAGTGGTAGAGCAAGCGACTCATAATCGCTGTGTCGCGAGTTCAATTCTCGCCATCGCTACTCACCTCAAAACGGGAAACGCGTTTCCCGTGGTAGGGTTAGGAGCACTGTTCACAGTGTCCTAGGGGCGTGGCGCAATTGGTAGCGCAACGGTCTCCAAAACCGTAGGTTGCAGGTTCGAGTCCTGTCGCCCCTGCCAAAACTTGTAGTTAGAGGAGTTCTTTTGACTAATCCGCAAGAACACAACCCAGCACAGCCCACTGGCAAGCGCCAGCTGCGCGGGGTCTCCTCTGTTTCATCCGCTTCCTACGAAGCGAAGCACACCCCTGCAAAGCCTGAAGAGGACCGCGAAGAGTCCCTCGGCGGCGGCCCAGGCGCGTTCCCGGGCGAAGTCGTCCAGGAAATGCGCAAAGTCATCTGGCCAACCGGAAACCAGATGCTCAACTACACCCTCGTGGTATTCGCGTTCCTCATCGTGCTCACCGCACTCGTGTGGGGGACCGACCGCCTCGGCACCATGTTGATGCAATGGGTATTCATCCGCTAACATGAACAACAAGTGATTGTCCCGCCACCTCAACACCGAGGTACGGCGGGATTAGTTTTTGCCACACCAAGGAGAAACACCATGACCACCGAGCCGGAAAACCTGGAAAACCTGGAAAACGCCGACATCGAAGCAACTGAGCAGGAAACCGAACTGCAAGCCGAAGAGGAAATGGTCGCCGAAGGCGGCGCCGTCACCGAGGCCACCGATCCGGAGTTAGAAGAGGCCACTGCAGAGGCAGAAGAGGCCGTTGAGGCCGTCGAGGAGCCGGTGCAGGAGGGCGACCTCACCGCGGCCGAGTCGCCGCTCGCTGAGGGCGCTGAGGGCGCCGAGGTTTCGCAGGCTTCGGGTGCTTCGGAGGCTGACGATGACTCCGAGTACCGCGCGCGCCTGCGCAAGTACGTCCGCGAGCTGAAGAAGCTGCCGGGCGAGTGGTACATCATCCAGTCCTACTCCGGCTACGAAAACAAGGTGAAGACCAACCTCGACATGCGTATCCAGACGCTCGAGGTGGAGGACTCCATTTACGACGTGGTCGTGCCGATCGAGCAGGCTATCGAGAACAAGGACGGCAAGAAGAAGCTCGTCAAGCGCAAGCTGTTGCCGGGCTACGTCCTGGTCCGTATGGACATGAACGACGCTGCGTGGTCCGTCGTGCGCGAGACCCCGGGCGTAACCAGCTTCGTGGGCAACGAGGGCAACGCTACCCCGGTCAAGCACCGCGACGTGGCGAAGTTCCTGATGCCGAAGGCTGAGCCAGCCACCGGCGAGGACACCAAGCCGAACGCAGAGGGCGAGACCGTCGTCGCGATGCCGGAAGAAGCAGCGCCGAAGAAGATCGACCACGACTACAAGGTCGGCGAAGCCGTCACCATCCTGTCCGGTGCCCTGGCGTCCGTGTCCGCCACCATTTCCGAGATCGACGAGGAGACCGGCAAGATCCAGGCGCTCGTGTCCATCTTCGGCCGCGAAACACCAGTCGAGCTCACCGCTGACCAGATCGAACGCATCATGTAACCGTTTGCGTTTGAGCCTAGTAGGGGCGTAAGGTTGAACGTCGCGTGTGCCGTAAGGCCCGCGACGTTTTTTCGTTCTCCCCGGTGGCTCCGTCAAGCGGGGCATCCGGAAGTGTTCCTGCCGTCATCGTGGCAGGTGGCACTGTACCAAGGAATTGAGGTAATTCGATGGCTAAGAAGAAGGTCACTGGCCTGATCAAACTGCAGATCGAGGCTGGCATGGCAAACCCGGCTCCGCCGGTTGGTCCTGCGCTGGGTGCACACGGCGTGAACATCGTTGAGTTCACCAAGGCATACAACGCTGCAACCGAGTCCATGCGCGGCAACATCATCCCGGTTGAAATCACCGTGTATGAAGACCGCTCCTTTGACTTCATCCTGAAGTCCCCACCGGCTGCATCCCTGCTGTTGAAGGCAGCTGGTCTGAAGAAGGGCTCCGGCGTCCCGCACACCCAGAAGGTTGGCTCTGTCACCTGGGATCAGTGCAAGGAAATCGCCGAGACCAAGAAGAAGGATCTCAACGCCCGCGACATCGAGGCTGGCGCCGCGATCATCGCTGGTACCGCCCGCTCGATGGGCATCACGGTCGAGAAGTAATTCTCACCGTCTGTGGGAGCGCCGGCCAGGCGCGTACCACATTTCCTGACAACACCATTTTCTGAAAGGAAATCAACATGGCTAAGAAGTCCAAGCGCTACAACGAGACGCTGGCAAAGGTCGACCGCGACGCGTTCTACCACCCGCTCGACGCCGTCAAGCTGGCACAGGAGACCTCCTCCAAGAACTACGACGCCACCATCGACGTCGCAATGCGTCTGTCCGTCGACCCTCGCAAGGCTGACCAGCTGGTCCGCGGCACTGTCAACCTGCCACACGGCACCGGTAAGACCGTCCGCGTCGCTGTGTTCGCAGAGGGCGAGAACGCAACCAAGGCTGAGGCTGCAGGCGCTGACATCGTCGGAACCGACGCACTGATCGAGCAGATCAACGCCGGCAACATCGACTTCGACGTCGCAATCGCGACCCCGGACCAGATGGCGAAGGTTGGCCGCGTTGCTCGCGTCCTGGGCCCACGTGGCCTCATGCCGAACCCGAAGACCGGCACCGTCACCACCGACGTCGCGAAGGCGATCGAGGAGACCAAGGGCGGCAAGATCGCGTTCCGCGTGGACAAGGCTTCGAACCTGCACGCGCTGATCGGTAAGGCTTCCTTCACCGCTGAGCAGCTCGCCGAGAACTACGGCGCTCTGCTCGACGAGGTGCTGCGCCTCAAGCCGGCATCTGCGAAGGGCGTGTACTTGAAGAAGGTCACCGTCTCCGCAACGCAGGGCCCTGGCGTCCCAGTGGACACCAACGTTGTGAAGAACTTCGCTAAGAAGGCGTAAGCTTCGGCGTTTTACTACGCAAAACACCCCAGTCGATTCGTCGACTGGGGTGTTTTCTACTCTTGCGTCTTGGTTACTGTTTGGGGCGCGGCACCGAGTAGGTGAAGGTGAACTTCGACAGAATGGCGCCTGTGACCTCAGAGTGTGTCTCCACGTCCGCAACGATGATGGTGCGACCCGCCCTCACGATGGAGGCGGTAGCGATGGCGTCACCCTCCTTGATGTTGGACACCACGTTGCCAGCTACCGAGACAGCGAGCGGGAATACGCCTTCTGGTACCTGCTGCATCGCCAGCCAGGTGCCGCACAAGTCGGCTTGGCCGAACAGCGCCGGGGCCGAGAACATGCCGGCCGGCTGGGCGATTGCCTTGTGCAGCGGCATACCGAGCTTGACCTGGTCCTTGTTGCCGTCGATGGCGTAAACGCGCAAGGTTTGTGCCACGTCTTGGACGCCGCCGTCCTCGCGGTAGAAGTGCGCCCAGCGCTTCTGGAACTCGTTAAGTTCGGCCATTTATTTCAACTCCAGTCCGTCGATATCCATGGATTGGTTGGTGACCCAGTCGGGTTCAGCAACCAGGAGAGAGAACTCTTGGCCATCACGCTGGGTGACGTCCAAGACGTACCGCAGCCCGGCCTCCTCCGCAGCGATGACGCCGTCGGTGTCGCCGACAGGCACAGGCACAATGACGCGCCGACATTCGGGCTGCTGTTTGAACACCTCAGCCACGGTCTCCTTGATTTCCGCGGTAGTCCCAAGGTCCACCACGGTGTCCGTGGTGCCGTACGGGTACGTGTGCTTCAGCGGCGATTTGGTGATGTTGCGGTAGTCGAGCATCGTTTCCGCCTCCTTACTTCTGCGCGTCGGGCTGATTTTGCGATGATACGACGGACTGGCTGGCAGTCTCGGGATTCTCGCCGAACATCGCGCGCACTTCCTGGCGTAGCTGGATCTTGTTGATCTTGCCTGCCGGGTTGCGTGGGATTTCATCCACGTGCACAACGCGGGTTGGCAGCTTGTAACGTGCCAGGTAGTTCGCACAGTGGTCGCGGACTTCTTCCAAGGTGAGTTCCTTGCCGTCCTTGACCTGCAAAACGGCGACGACAGCTTCACCCCAGCGCTCGTCGGGGATACCGATGACGGAGTTAGCCAGGATGTCGTCGTGTTCGGCGAGGACGCGCTCCACCTCGGCGGGGTAGACGTTCTCTCCGCCGGAAATGATCAGGTCCTTGAGGCGGTCGACGATGAAGAAGTATCCGTCCTCGTCGAAGTAGCCAATGTCACCGGAGTGGAACCAGCCACCGGTGTACGCCTTCTGGGTTGCTTCAGGGTTGTTCCAGTAGCCGACGGCAACGTTTGGGCCCTTCACCCACATCTCGCCGGGAACGCCTGGTTCCTTGATGTGCTGCCCGGTTTCGGTGTCCATCAGTTTGACTTCGGTGTGCGCCATGGGGATGCCACAGGAGCCGAGCTTCTCCATGGTCCTGGCCGGTGGGAGGTAGGTGGCAAATGGGGAGGTCTCGGTGAGGCCCCACGCCTGCTGCACGACGGAGTCCTTCTGTTCCCAGTACGTGCGGATCAGCCGCGGTGGCACCGGGGCGCCTGCGCAGATGATGACGCGGAGGCTAGAAAGGTCGGAGTCAGCGAACTCGTCGTGCTGTGCCATTGCCTCGAGCTGTGCCGGCACGAGGAACGCCGAACCGATCTTGTACTGGGCGACGTCCTTGAAGATGCGGGCTGGGTCGAAGGTACGGTGCACCACAACCGAGTTGCCGCGGCCGAAGGCGCGCACCGCGAAGGAGTTCAGCGCGCCGACGTGGAACAGCGGGGCGGACGCGAGCGTCGCGTCGCCGATGCGGCTGTCGATCGCTGTGTCCACGTTGATCTGGTTCCACCACAGGTTGCCGAACGTGATCTGGGCGCCCTTCGGCAGGCCAGTCGTGCCGGATGTGAACAGCAGCAGCGCCAAGTCAGACATGGTGCGTGGCGTCGGCTTTTCCACCGCCACGGTTTCGTACTCGGAGCTTTGCGAGGTCCGCGACCAGTACAGCGGGATATCGCTCTCTGGTGGGGCGGCCTCGTCGTCATCGACGACGAGGACATGGTGGCGCTCCACGCCGTAGATGCGCTTTGCCTCGTCGAGGAACGTGCCCTCCACGATGATGCTGTTCGGGCTGCCCATCGCCAGCAGCTGCGAGACTTCGCCCGCAGCCAGGCGGAAGTTCACAGGCATGAACACTGCGCCGATCCACCAGGACGCGAACATGCCATACATGAAGGAGCTGGAGTTCATACCGAAGTAAGCGACGCGATCGCCCGGATTCACGCCAGCTTCCTTCAGCTGGGCCGCCCAGCGGACTACGGTGTCACGGAACTCACCGTAATTGATTTCTTGGCCTTCGTAGGCCATCGCCAAGCGTTCTGGCTGCCAGTCAGCATGGCGCTGTACTTGGAAGCAAGGGCTGACGTCGAGAGTGTTTGCGTCGTGCTCAACACCGCGAATTAACATAGGTTGTCGCCTCCGGCAGTCTTAGCGAAACCGCGAGCCGCGATTCCGCCATCAATCTTGATCACTTCGCCGGTGATGTTCGCGCCGTCTTTCCTGGACGCCAACAGCACGTACGGCCCGGTGAATGCATAGGGGTCAGTAGAAATGTCGTGGAGTGGTAGGTATGGGTTGCCGCCGTCGCCGCGCTTGTCCATGATGTCGGAGAACTTCCGGTCATCCAGGCCAGCGGACGCGGGGCCGGATAGGTTCGTGCGCATGCCGCCAACGCCGACACCGTTGACACGGATCTTCGGGGCGAGCTCGTACGCCAGCTCAAGCATCATGCCTTCGGCACCGTGCTTGCTTGCGGTGTAGACCGGCCCGCCGCCGGCCGCGTAGGTCGATGCGTTGGACAGCGTGAAGATCAGCGAACCGTTCGACGCTAGCAAGTGACGCCACGTAGCTTCCGCGGTGAGCAGGTAGCCCTTGAGGTTGACGTTCATGACGTCGTCAAAAATGGCGCTCATCTCTTCGCCGTTGAGACGGGTGATGGAACGGTTGTAGTCCCAGATGCCAGCGTTTGCGATGACGGTGTCCAGGGATCCGAACTCCGCCACGGCAGCGTCGACGGCTTTGTGTAGCGAGTGTGTGTCGGTCACGTCCGCCTCGAGCGGCAGGACGTGCTCGCGGCCGATCTCGTCGGCGACGCTTTCGCATCGCTCGAGCGAGATGTCCACAACTGCTACGCGCGCACCTTCTTCAACGAAGCGCTTCGCCAGCGCTGCCCCAAGTCCGGAGCCACCACCAGTAATAAGTACGTGTTGTCCTTGTAGCATGTCGGCCCTTAGAAGAAGGTAGAGATGTTCTTGGAGTTCAGAACGTTGATGTCGAGCAGGATGCGGCGGTCAAAGACCTTCCACTTCGGGCCGTCCTCACCGTCCTTCGCGGGGCGAAGCAGGTCGGTGCGGGTGCCCACAAACTGGTCCTGCTCGCGCTCGAGGCGAGTGCGCCAGACGTAGAAGTTGGTGCGGACCTCGAGCGCCTCGACGGCGTCGGCGCCTTCACCGACGGTGACGTGCCGTGCGATCAGGTTCGTGATCAGGTGGCGCGTACGCGACGGCGGGTCTTCAGCCCACGCCATGCCGGAGTCGAAGCGGCGGATGCGCCACGCTAGCGAGTCGTAGGTTTCGTCGTAGAAGGCCGGGCCGTCCTCGTCCGAAATGGAGAGGGCCTGCTCGCGGCGGAGGCGGTTCGTGCGGGTTGGTGCCCAGTAGAAGAGGTCTTCGTCGAAGTGGGTCAGCCAGTCGACGTAGCGTCCCTCGTCGAGGAGGGCGGCTTCGTCGTAGTACATGTTTTGGAGATCGAAGTAGGTGGTTTGGTCCACTCGCTCCCCGGGGGTCACGTCGTCGCGACGTAGAAAGTCAGTCACGAGTCCATTCCTTTCTTGTAGCTATCGAGCAAGTTTCTTCAGAGGAATCGATGCGTCAGCCAGCTTGTCCTTATCGACGGCAATACCGCGGTCGATGATGCGACGTGCCGCACGAACAGCCATCGAATCTTCGATTGCTGCCGCGCCAACCAGGGCGCCGTTCTCGTCGAGGCGCAACGCGACGGCCGGGCGACCCTCCGCGTCATTGCGGATGATGGTTTCGCCAGGGATAGTCATATCGCCGGTACCCTCAACGTGGACGCCGTAGCGGTCGGACCAGAACCAGGACGCGGAAAGTTTCGGAGACGGGCCGTCGATAATTGAGGCGGCGGCTGTCTTTGCTTCCTGGATTGCGGAGTCCCAGTGCTCGTGGCGGCGAAGTAGCGTGCCATCCTCGAGGCGGGTGCGGGCGCAGTCGCCCACAGCCCAGATGGAGGAGTTCGACGTGCGCTGCTGCTCATCCACCAGGATGCCGTTATCGGTCTCCAGACCAGCGGATTCGGCGAGGACCGTCTCCGGGATGATGCCGATACACAGCAACACAGCGTCAACCGTGACGGCGTCGTGGCCGTCGAGGCCGATGTGGAACCTGCCGTCAGACTCCTCGATGCTGGAGGTCATCGCGTTGATGAACTCCACACCGTTTTCCGCGTGCATGTCGTGGAGGCGCTGCGCCAGCTCAGGGCCGACAGCAGGGACCAGGGATACCGGTGCAGGGTCGATGAGTACCACGTCCGCGCCCAGCTTGCGTGCAGAGGACGCGACCTCTGCACCAACAAGGCCAGCGCCAATGATGCCAAGCTTCTTGCCCGGACCGATCAGCGAGCGCAGCTTGTCAGCGTCCTCAGTAGTGCGCAGCACCACGACGTTGTCGCTGTCGAAGCCCGGCGCACTGCCGCGACGAGCAGTACCACCAGTGGCGATCACGAGGTTGTCGTACGCAACCTCCTCACCGCCCTCCAGCACCAGCTTCTTCGATTGCGCCTCAACGCGCTCAACGGTGGCTTGCTTCAGCACAATGCTGTTTTCCTCGAGCCACTCCGCCGGGCGAAACTCAATCTCAGCGCGCGTCTTCTCGTTGGTCAGGTAGTCCTTGGACAGCGGTGGGCGGTCGTACGGAACACCAAGCGGATCAATGATCGTGATCTCACCGGTGTAACCGTTCCTGCGCAGCTCATCAGCGACGGTAAAGCCGCCGATTCCGCCGCCTACGATCGTCGTGCTGCTCACTTGTCGGCTCCTTCAGCAGGCACGCCTGGGTAGAGCCAGACTTCTTCGCCACGCAGCTCAACCTTGTGCGTGTTGGTGTCCTCGGTCGCTGGCATGCACTGCACCGCGCCAGTCTTCATGCAGAACTGGCTGGAGTGCACCGGACACTCAACCATTGTGCCGTCGACCCAGCCGTCAGACAGGTGAGCGATTTCGTGGGTGCAAATATCGTCGAGGGCGTACACCTCATCGTCTTCGGTGCGGAAGAGTGCAATCGGCTTGTCGTATCCCGACATTTCCTCCGTGACCAGGAAGCCTTCCTCCTGCTCGAGATCGTCCAGGTCAGCAACTTTTACTGGTTCAGCCATGGTAATTCGGTTCCTTTCGAGGGTGTGTTTGGTTTACTTCTCGTGCCAAGCTGGGGTCGACATCAGTTCGCGCCAACGGCGGTACAGCGCACGACCAGCAGCGTCTGAATACAGTTCGGATGTAGTGCCGGGGAATCCTTCACGTTCGCCGACCGTGGCCATACCCATCTGGTAGTTCAGCGGGGTGTTGCCAACCATGAAGCCATGCGCGATGGACTGGCACTCAGACCAGTTCTCGCCGTCGTCCTGCTCGAAGATGCCCGACGGGCCAAAAGTGCGCAGGTTGTACAGGCGCTGCGCGCGAGCCACATCCTCCGGCATCGAACGGTCCAGGACAGTCCATGCCCAAACTTCCATCTTGTTCGGGCCCTTCGGGTGCCAGACGCGGATCGAGCCATTCACCGGAAGGTAGGAGAAGTTCGGGAACACGGTTGCGTGGCCGTTCGTCATCGGGCCCATCACCTGCTCAGGGGAGAGCCGCTCGCGCAAGAAGTCGTAGTCGTAGTACTCGTGGACCGGCTGGGCGTCGAAACGGTTCTTCGGGTGGACTGGGAAGCCCGCGCCGTTGCCGTGGTCGTCGTGGTACTGCACACCGGTGCGCTCCGCGATCTCCTTCTTCGGGCCCTTGCCCGACGGGGACATCACCATCAGCGCAGAGGCATGCGACATGTTGACGTGGTACCAGTCAGTAGCGAACTGCTCCGCTGCCAACTTCCAGTTGCCGTCGAGCACCCACTTAGTGACGCCACCAACGACGTAGGTGCCTTCAGGGTCTCGGTCCATGAATGCGTCGATGTACCAGCGCATATCACCAAGCGCATCCTCGAGCGGCTCGGCGTTCTCGTCCCAGTTCGCGAAGATGAGGCCCTTGTAGGACTCCACGCGTGGCACCGTGACCAGCGGCCAGTCGTCCTGGGAGAAGTTCTCGTCGTACTGCTCCTTGCCAGGAAGGTTGACGAGGTTACCGTCGAGGTCGTACGCCCAGCCGTGGTACGTACAGGTAAACATCTTCGTGCGGCCCTGGTCGGCGCGGCACACGCGGGCACCGCGGTGACGGCAGCTGTTGAGCAGCACGCGGATTTCGCGCTTCTTGTTCATCGTCGCGATGACCGGGTCCTCGCCCATGTACGTCTGGAAGAAATCGCCCGGCTTCTGGAACTGCGACTCGTGGGCGATAAACAGCCAGGAACGGGCAAAAATACGCGACATTTCCTGCTTGTAGACGGCCTCGTCCGTAAAGACTCGACGATCTACCAGGCCACCTTCAGGGTCGACCATGCCACTGACGTCGATGCACTGATCCAATTCTGCCGGCCGCTGTAAGCCGGACTTTGGTGGCGTTGCCATAGGTAACTCCTTCGCACCTAGTGATAGAAAGCACAATTACTTCTGAAGCGTTCTTTGCTTCACACAATTCTTAAGCTACATGGGGGCAGTTATGTTCGCGTATGTGTTCCAGTGAATAGAACAGAATCTGTGGAACGGGGGTAGGGAACGAGGGTAGTCCAGACATTCTTGCTTTTGAGTATGTGGTTTAGTGTTCCAAAACCCGGAACGAGGGTGCGGAGTGTGATGCGCTACTTCTACAGTCAGATGTGACAGCTGATAAACCCAGCCCCGGAGGAGGCCACCATGAGCGTAAAACTTATTGCGCTGTCCCACAGCCCGCTGCTCGGCATCAACGAGCCAAAACCAGAGGTGAACGAGGCGCTGCAAGACGCATTCGCAAAAGCCCGCAAAGCCGCGGAAGAATATGACCCAGATCTGGTCATCGTCTTCACGCCGGACCACTTCAACGGGTTCTTCTACACCCTGATGCCCCCGTTCTGTGTAGGCCTACAAGCAGAATCGATGGGTGACTACCTCACTACGCCTGGCCCATTCGACGTGCCCGAGTCAGCCGCAGAAGAGCTCGCGCAATTCGTTATCGACCAGGACGTCGACATGGCAATCTCCCGCCAGATGGTTCTCGACCACGGCGGCGCACAGCCTGTCGAGCTGCTCTTCGGCTCCCTGACCGCCAAGCCAGTCATCCCGATCTTCGTCAACGGAGTCGCCCGACCGTTCACCGCGATGCAGCGCATCCGTGTGATGGGGGAGGCCGTCGGCAAGTGGGCGAAGGCCCAGGACAAGAAGGTGCTGATGGTTGCCTCCGGTGGCCTGTCCCACGACCCGCCGCTTCCACGCTGGGCATCCGCAACCGACGCACAGAAGCACTTCATGCTCCACGGCCACCCGGACCAGGCCGACCGCGACGCTCGTGAAGCTCGCGTCATCGCCGCCGGCAAAGAAGGTGCCGCAAACGCAGGAATCATCGACATCAACCCAGAGTGGGACGAAAAGTTCATGGCGGACTGCATCTCCGGCGAATCGACGCGATTCGACGCCTACGACGCCGACACCATGGACGACGAAGCCGGTCACTCCTCGCACGAGGTGCGTACCTGGGTTGCGGCGTTTTCCGCGCTGACCGCCGCCAACGGTGGAGTCAACGCCGAGTTCACGTTCTACCGCCCAATCCCAGAGTTCGTCGCAGGCTTCGGCCTGGTCATCGCATCATAGGAGAGACAGATAGATGAGTAGCCGTGAGGACTCCCTGCGTACCATCGCAAACGACCTGCTCGCCGCGTACCCGTCCTGCGAGCCGATCGCGCCACCGCGCACCGTCGTCGCCGACCTTGATATCGCCGACGCCTACGCAATCCAACAGATCCAGGAAAAAGACTTCGTTGCCCGCGGACACAAAGTTATCGGGCGCAAGGTTGGTCTGACCTCACTCGCAATGCAGCAGCAGCTGGGGGTCGATAGCCCAGACTTCGGGTTTTTTACCGACGCCGACCTCTACGAAGCCGGCACCGACATTGCAGTCGACCGCTTCATCTCCCCGAAGGTCGAACCGGAACTCGCGTTCGTGCTCGGGAAGGACCTTGAACCGGGCGCGACACTCGAAGAGGCCCGCAAGGCTGTCAAGTCCGCGCACCTTGCCGTCGAAATCATCGACTCACGAGTCCGTGACTGGGACATCCGCCTTGTCGACACCATCGCCGACAACGCTTCGTTCGGCGCCATCGTGTGGGACCCGACCCCGCTCGATCTCGACCTGGAGGAAGCTGCAACAGTCCACGCGACGATGACGCTCGACGGCGAAGTTGTCGGAGAGGGCGTCGGCAAGGATGTGATGGGCGACCCGCTGCTCCCGCTGCCGTGGCTCGCAGGCATTCTCGACGAGCAAGGCACCGCCCTGCGCGCCGGTGACATCGTGCTTACCGGTAGCTTCTGCGGCGCAGTCGCTTTCAAAGCAGGCCAACACCTCGCAGTATCCTACGGCCCATACGGGGCCATCGACGTCCGGTTTAAATAGGTTTGGAGCACCACAATGCAAAAGAAAATGACAGCAGCCATCGTCGGATCGGGCAACATCGGCTCCGACCTGATGATGAAGCTTTTGAACAACGAATCCAACATTGATCTGCGCTACATGGTCGGCGTCGATCCAGAATCGGAAGGCCTCAAGCGTGCGCGCGAAAACGGCATCGCGGCCTCCCACGAAGGCGTCGACTGGCTCCTGCAACAGGATCCGCTTCCAGACCTCGTCTTTGAAGCAACCTCGGCGGGCGCACACGCGGCAAACGCACCGCGCTACCGCGAAGCAGGCATCCGCGCCATCGACCTCACCCCGGCAGCCGTCGGCCCATTCTTCTGCCCATCGGTCAACCTGGATGAGCTCGAAACCGTCGACAATGTGAACATGATTACCTGTGGCGGTCAGGCCACCACCCCGATTGTCGCGGCAGTATCCCGCATCGTAGACGTCGAATACGCGGAGATCGTTGCGTCGATCTCCTCGAAGTCCGCGGGTCCTGGCACCCGCGCTAACGTCGACGAGTTCCTCGAAACCACTGCCGCCGCCCTCGAACAACTCGCTGGCGCGAAACACGCAAAAGCCATCATCATCCTCAACCCCGTCGAGCCACCAATGATGATGCGCAACACTGTCTACTGTGCCCTTCCTCCAGAAGCCGCGGCTCCTGGCGAACTGCAAGACCAGATCGCCGCGTCCATCAAAGAAATGGCAGCGAAGGTGCAGCAGTACGTACCGGGCTACCGCCTCACCGCGGATCCACAGTTCGAAGAAGCCCGCGACGACTGGAACGGACTCGGTCGTGTTTCCGTCCTCATCGAAGTAGAAGGGGCAGGCGACTTCTTGCCGGACTACGCCGGCAACCTCGACATCATCACATCGGCAGCAATTGCCACCGCAAACAAGTACGCCGAGCTCGTGTCGGCGCAGAAGCAAGGAGCATAGTATGAACACGGTTGCGAGCGATGTCATCGATGGCATCCCGACACACAAAATCCGCCTCAACGACACGACCCTGCGTGACGGATCCCACGCCGTACGCCACCAGTACACCAAAGACCAGGTGAAAAAGATCGCCCGCGCGCTTGACGACGCCGGCGTCGAAATGATCGAGGTCACTCACGGCGACGGGCTTGGCGGGTCTTCCTTCAACTACGGCTTCTCCCACACCCGCGACATCGAACTCATCGAAGCCGCAGTCGAAGAAGTCAAGAATGCGAAGATTGCCGCACTGATGCTTCCAGGCCTGGGTACCGTAAAGGACCTCAAAGAAGCAAAGAGTGCGGGCGCATCCATCGTGCGCGTTGCCACTCACTGCACCGAGGCAGATATTTCGATCCAGCACTTCCAGGCAGCACGGGAGCTTGGTTTTGAGACCGGTGGCTTCCTGATGCTTTCACACCGCATCCCACCAGCAGAGCTTGCGAAGCAGGCCCGCATCATGGTCGATGCCGGCTGTCAGTGCGTCTTCGTGGTCGACTCCGCCGGCTACCTAGTGATGAACCAGGCCGCGGACCGCGTCAAGGCAGTCGTTGAAGAGATTGGCGACGACGCACAGGTCGGCTTCCACGGACACCAGAACCTCGGTTTCGGGGTTGCAAACTCGTTGCTCGCTGTAGTCAATGGTGCTCGCCAAATTGACGGCACCCTGTATGGGCTTGGTGCTGGCGCCGGTAACGCACCGATCGAGGTGTTAGCCACGGTGTTCAACCGCACCGGCATTGACATCGGCAATGTTGATCAAGCCAAGCTTCGTGACGCCGCTGAAGACATCCTGAAGCCAATGGTCGAGCGTCTCCCAATGATGGACCGCGGCTCCATCGTCCAGGGTGAGTTTGGCGTTTACAACTCCTTCTTGCTCCACGCGCAGCGCGCCGCGGAACGCTATGGTGTGCCTGCAGCGACCATCCTGGAAGAAGTCGGTCGCCGTGGTTACGTCGGTGGTCAGGAAGACATGATTATCGACGTCGCAATCGACCTGGCAAAGCAGAAGTAGCGAAGTAGAGCGCGTATGCGGGTTTATCCCGCGTGCTTCGCTCTCCACGCACGAGTCCCGGATCCACAAATCTTTTTGAGGACCGGGATTACTGTTTTGGGCTGAAAGTCTTCTGCGGGAAAGGAAACGCTCATCGCGGCAATCGGTACGCCCTCGGTGCCGAAAATCGGGCAGGCGACGCAGCATAGACCTTCCGAAATTTCCTCAAGGTCGTAGGCGATACCTTCATCGCGGATCTTTTTCAACGTTTCACGCAGCTCATCCGGGTCTGAGATCGTGTGCGGAGTCCATGGTGCGAGCCCCTCACGGATGATGCGCTCGGTAAGCGTTTCGTCGTACGCCATAATTGCTTTGCCAATGCCAGTCGCGTAAGCGGGAATGAGGCCGCCAATGCGCGACGGCGCTGTCACACCACGGACGGAAAAGAGCTTGTTCGCGTAACGAACGTTCGTCCCTTCAATATGTCCAAGGTGGGCGGTGTGTCGAGTGCGCTCAAAAAGCGCTGCCAAAAATGGTGTGAGCAACTCTGATACCTGCGCGGTTTGCTCGGAATACACCTCCGGTGTTGACGCCATTCCGAGCGCCGGGTTGAGCCGATAGAGCTCGTTCGCTTTGAGGACGGCATCATTTTCCACCAGCTTGTTAAGAAGGCGGTGCGTCGTCGACTTTGGAAGATCGACGCGCCGGGCTAACTCTGAAACGCCAACCCCGTTGACGTCCTCGCTCTTGAACGCTTTCAGAATGCCGAACGCCTTGTCGATGGAGTTTGGTTTTGCGTCTTGAACCATAGGATCAGTGTAACCGGATAGTGTCTATCGTGTGCCACGGACTGGAACACTCCGGCGTGTGTGTGGGTTCGTCGCTATGTTGGCTGTATGACTGAAATTTCCATTCCTGATTACAAGACTGACGAATTCTTCGGGCTCGAGGACAAGTGGCTGGAGACGGCACCCGGCGAGCTCACTCACTACCACGATCTCGGCGAGGGTGAACCAGTACTGTTCCTCCACGGCTCCGGCACGGGCGTGACTGCAGCCGCGAACTGGTGGCTGAACCTTCCGACCATCTCCGAGAACGCACGATGCATCGCGATCGACTCCATTGGTTACGGCCAGACCGCCGTAGCTGAGGGCACCAAGTACGGTATCCGCGAGTGGGTTGAGCACGCCATCCGTGTGCTGGATGCCCTGGGAATTGAAAAGACCTGGATTGTTGGTAACTCGCTCGGTGGCTGGGTTGGCTTCCAGATGATCATCGACCACCCGGAGCGTGTGAAGGGCATCATCTCCATGGGCACCGGTGGGGCGAAGTTGACCGGCGCGCTGAAGGGTCATTCGAACCCGAAGCTGACCGAAGAAGGTATCCGCAACACGCTCGAGCAGTTCGTGGTGGATAAGTCGCTGATCACCGATGAGCTCGTGTCGCTGCGCTACCAGTCCGCGCTGAACGATACGGCGTCTGATCGCCTACAGGAGGTTGTGCAGGCGCGTGACCGTGACCGTACCGAGCTTCCACTCGACTTCGACGTGCTGTCGAAGGTCGAGATCCCGGTTCTGCTAGTGCACGGCATGCAAGACGTCGTGATTACGCCGCAGCGCACGTGGGACCTGGTGAACACAATTCCGTCCGCTGACGCTCACCTTTTCGCACAGTGTGGCCACTGGTCGCAGGTTGAGAAGGCTGATGAGTTCAATGAGGTCATCGTGAACTGGATGAAGCGTCAGTTCTAGTCAGCAGCTTTTCGACGCCCACTTCGGCCCCGTCGTGGTGGGCGTTTTGCTATGTGTACAACATTTTCATCGCACCAGGTCGGTGGACTGGGTTTGGGGCGGAGTAGCCGCGTGGTGAGTGCCAGAGCGGTTGCGCGTCCACAATTTCGATGCGACCTCGGCGTGCTCGTTGGGGGTCGTCGTCGTTGACGCGATTGTGGTAGCGGCACAATGGCGACAGGTTGTTGATGTTCGTTTCCCCGCCGTGTTGCCATGCAGTGATGTGGTGGATTTCGCAGGCGTCGGCTGCATGGCGGCATCCAGGCACTGGGCAGCCGGGGGTAACGGCGCGGGCCAGAGCGCGCTGCTTGTCATTTGCGAGGCGTTGTGTCCGGTAGAGGTTGACTGCCCCGTGCTGTGGGTGGAAGACGGCGGCTTCGAGCTCGTTCTCGGTGGTGGCGACGTGGCTGTTTAGGTATTCGGCGCCTGTCATGGTGGTGCCATCGGTCAGGGTGAGGGTGGTCTCGTCGCCGTGGCCGCGCTGTATTTGGATCCACTGGGGGAGTGGAATGAGCAAGAGAGGTCGGGGGACTGCGTGGGGGACGGAACGGCCGTCGCCACGTATGATGTCGAGGAATCTGCGCAGCATGAGTTTCGTGGGTGGCGTCTTGGGGTCCATGTCTTGGGTGAGGGCGTGTTCAAGGTCGGCGAGGTCGCGCTCGTTGGTGGTGAGCGTCATGGTGCGGCGCCCATTGCGGGAAGGCGAAAATGTGAGGCGGTCGTTTTGGTGCTTGGTGTTGTTCGGAAGAAGTGCTTTTGCTCGTTCGCTGAGCTTTTTGTATGTGCCCTTGGTATCGAGGAGTACGAGGCGCAGTTTGGTGCGTGTTCGCGCGGACTTGATGGGGCGTAAGCGCCGTTCGATCATAGCGAGTTGGTCGAGTGAGAAGCCGTAGCGTCGAGCCTTTTCGGTAGCGAGTCGCTGTTTTTGTCGGGATTTTGTGGGCCCGAAGTAGATGTCGTGGAGCTGGCGCCAGGCGCGGGCTCGTGTTGGATCGACGCCTGCTTCGATGGCGGCTTCGTAATCGAAGCCGTCCAGTACGTCGAGTGCCTGCGTGGACATGGATTCTAGGAATGTCTTGAAGTTCATAACCTGAACATATGTGGTTGCAGAACGCCTGGGAAAGGCTTTTCACGCTACCTGTGGATAACTTCTTCTTGTGTGGCGTTTTCTGAAGTGCCCTGTGGATAACGTATGACTTGCATGCGAACGCTAATGAAAATAATGTTCATTAGGTGAAATTTTCTGTCATCAAGATTCTGCGAGCGCTCGCCGCGACATTACTGCTCCTTTCCATGTCGACGCCTGCTTTCGCGGCGGAATGCCACCCGACACTGCACCCGATGGTGAAAGACGACCGCACTGTTCCGGCCGAGTGGCGCGATCCCGCAGAACTCGTTTTTGGGCTGGGTGATGCAGCAAAGCAGCAGCTCTCCAATCCAGTTGGGCCAATTCCGGCCGGTACCGCGTGGATGATCGGTGCAACTCAGCAAGCCGGTGTGCCATGGCTTGGAGCGAATACGCAGCATCCGTCGCTGCTTGAGCACACTTCTGGGGATGTGGCCTGGGAGATTACAAATTTTGATGGACCCGGTGCCATGTTTGTGTTCACACAGGGTGGGCTCGGTCAGGTCGTGGGCGAGGAGTGGTTCCGTGGCGTGGATGGGCAGGCGCAGGGCAGCCATACCATTCCTGCGAATTCACATGTGCATCCAAACTGGATGTTCAGTGCTCCGGGGACTTACACGGTGACAGTTCGTCAAAGCGCGACGACGAGTAATGGCGAGCCGGTGAGCGGGGAGGCGACGCTCACCTTTGACATTGGCGGCGCCGGTAACGCGAACGATGGTCACTTCGACTTTGGCTCCGTCTTTGACGAGGAGGGCGAGTGCGCGCAGCCAGTGGCGGCGAGCAACGCGAATCCAGCGCCTGATCAGGGAGAGACTCAGTTGCAATCACAAGATCACCAGCAGCAGGATGTTGCTCCCGCGCAACGCGGTGGGGCCCTTGCAGAAACGGGTACGACAGTGATGACGCTGCCGGTGGCTGTGCTCGGCTTGGGCGTGTTTGTCTTTGGTGCGGGTTGGTTGTGTTTGGATGCGTCGTTGCGCCGTCGTGTCGCCGCAGCGTGGGGTTTCGGTGGCCACCGGTGATCCAGTTTTTTCAACGAGCCGCTGTGCTGATGTGCGTGGCGCTGCTCGGGGCGTGTAGCGCACCGGAAGGGCAGTCGGTGGGAGAGGGGAAGGCGTCGGTGGTGGCGTCGACACCTATTTTGGCGGATGCGGTTCAAAACGTTGCAGGTGATGTGGCTGATGTGCACACGCTGATGGCGCGTGGGGTTGATCCGCACAGCTACGAACCGAGCTTGCATGCCACACGCGACATCGCGTATGCGGATGCCATTTTTACCAACGGACTGTTGTTGGAGCCACAGTCTTTAACGAATACGATTGCGGCGACCGTGCGTGACACGACTCCGGTCGTGGCACTTGCGCAGGAGGCGCAACGGTACGGGTTTGCGCCGATTCCGCTTGTGGAGGACGCGAGCCTAGATGCGGTGTGGCTCGGGTTGCGGGTGGATACGGGCCAACAGCTCCCGACGACGGGAGTCGCGGACTTACACCTTGTAGATGTTGACGGTCCCGGTGCCACTTTCGCGTTCATCCTGGGAACCTTCGGCACCCCGGAGGTGGTGTTCAACTCTCACGACGGGCTGGATAGCCGTGACGTAAAGACCCTGCCGGTTGACGCGCATACTCACTTGAGCTGGGCATTTTCCAAGCCAGGCGTGTACAAGCTGACGTTTGAATCGCATATTCGCGATGCCGTCGGTGCACCTGAGCGCGCAAGTGTGGAGTCGACGGTGACGGTCGTTGTGGGGCAGGATCCCGCGCGGGTAACGCCGGGGTTGCACGCGGTGGAGAAGGGGCACGTCGACATTACAACAGAGCTTGATGGGCAAGGTGCGGCTCACCTCGTGCTCAACTCGGATGACGATGGCCGCATGGATCCAGTGAACGTAGCCGTCACAGTGCCGAATACAACCCTGCAGCCGATCCCTCCGGAGCGCCCCTTCCGATTCCTCGGTACGCCGGGGGAGGAAACCTACCTGCTCCCGCAGGCGGTACTGGGCAATCATGTGCATGGTGAGCTGGACCCGCATGTGTGGCACGACGTTCGGGCGATGAAAGCGATCGTTCAGGTAATCCGTGACGAGTTGGCTGCGGTGGATCCGCACCACGCGGAAATCTACCAGGCAAACGCCCGCGACTACCTGCAAAAACTGGACGCAGCGGATGAAATGATGCACGAGTCTGTCTCCGCGGTTCCGGAGGAACAACGCAACCTGGTGACTACACACCATGGATACGCCTACCTCGCGCGGGCATATGGAATGCGAGTTGCAGGTTTTGTCACGCCAAACCCCAGCGTGGAGCCGAGCCCGCGTGATGTCATCGCGTTCACCCGCACACTGGAGAATCTGCACGTGCCCGCGGTCTTCCTGGAACCACAGTTGGCGGGGCGCAGCACAGTGCTGACAGAAACCGCCGCCCAGCTTGGCATAGAGGTATGCCCAATCTGGGGCGACACATTGGATCCTCCGGGGTCTGGGCCAGCCGATACCTATATACACCTTGTGGAGGCGAATGCTGCGTCGATACGCAGGTGCCTCGGACGAAATGAGAAATGAGCGAACAATGAAACTTCGAATTACCCCACTGATGGTTGCTGCGATGATCGTGGCAACTCCTGCGATCGCGAATGCGCAGGCCGCCAACAACGATCCTGCGTTACAACAGGTGGTCAGCGCAGATGAGGCGATTGCGCCAGCCGGTGAGCACACAGTTATTGACGCCGGTCACGTCGATCTAGGCGCGACATTCAACGGGGATACCCTTGAATTTCTCGCTCGCGACGACACACAGCAACCGCCCGTATGGCGTCACCTCGACGACGTGGTGTTCCGCGTGACCGATGCCGCGAAGCAAACCCTCCCCGACGGCGACGACTTCGCCTTCACCGGCGCAAAGCCAGGTGCGGACGTCTGGGTGATCCCACAGACTGAGGTTGCCGGGGTGCCGTGGCTGGGGTGGAACACGCAGGCCGCGAGCCTGCTCGAACACTCCGGAAACGGCGTGAGCCTGGAGTTCGGCGGACACGAAGGGCCAGGCGAGTTCTCCCTGTTCCTGCAACCGGGCGGGTTCCACGCACCACAGTTGCTGTGGACGACTACTGAGCCGGGTGTGCAGCCAATGTGGGTGGAGCCGAACACGCATACCCACGCCAATTGGGTCTTCACCGAGCCGGGAGTGCACCTGGTCGGGGTGCGAGCAGTGGTGAAGGATGACGCTGGCACCGTTCACACGGACGAGCAGTTGGTGCGCGTGGCTGTAGGCGACGGGACGGACGTAGCGGCGGCGCAGTCCGCGCAGTTCAACGGGCCGTGGCGCGAGGGTGCTGCGACGGAAGAACAGGCAGATAGCCAGAGCACGCTGAATGCGGGGCTGATCGCTGGTGGGGTGATCGGCGTGTTGGTGCTCGCGCTGGTGGCGCTTCTAGTGGCGCGTTCTCGGAAGGAGCGTCGCGCGTGAGCACGCAACCGCTTATAGAAGTGCGAGGCTTGCGCGCCGGGTACCCGGGTCGCCCGGTGTTTGAGGGAGTTGATCTTTTTGTGCCTGCCGGGCAGTTCGTCGCGCTGCTCGGTCCGAACGGGGCGGGGAAGACCACGCTGATGCGTGCAACGCTCGGCCTGATTCCCGGCGCAGCCGGAACGGTGCGGGTAGGGGAGTGTACGGGCCACGCGGTGCGCAAAGTGGTGGGGTACGTCCCGCAGCGTCACGACGTCGCCTGGGATTTCCCGATCGATGTCGCGTCCGCTGTCATGAACGCCACGCTTGACCTGCGCCCGTGGTACGCGCGGCCTAAGGCGGAGCACCACGAAGCTGTGGCGGAAGCACTCGAAGCTGTGAACCTCCAAGACCTGGCACACCGGCCGATCGCGGCGCTTTCCGGAGGGCAGCGCCAACGCGTATTGGTGGCGCGCGCCCTGGTGCGTCGTCCAGGCGCGCTGTTCCTCGACGAGCCGTTCACCGGCCTCGATATCCCGTCTACTGAGCAGCTGCTAGCGCTGTTTCGTCAGCTGGCTTCCCGCGGAATCGCGATCGTGATGTCCACGCACAACATCGTGGAGGCTGTTGACTCCTGTGATCGCCTCCTGCTGTTCCGCGGTGGCATCGTCGCGGACGGGGCTCCCGCTGATCTTGACGACGCCCGCCCCTGGATGGACACGTTCGGCGTCGGCCCGGATTCGCCATGGCTGGCGGCGCTGCAAACACATGTGAAAGAGGTATCCCGTGCTTGAGATCGGGTTTCTGCAATTCTTGGCTGACGTGGCCAACCCGCACCTGGCGTTCTTGCCGCGCGCGTTGATGGCGGCAGTGTTGGCGTCCGTGTTGTGCGCGGTCGTTGGGTGTTTTGTGGTGCTGCGCGGTATGGCGTTTATCGGGGATGCGGTGGCACACGCCGTGTTTCCGGGTGTTGCGTTGGCGTTCGCGCTGCAGGTGTCGGTGCTGCTCGGTGGGGCCGTTGCCGGGTTGATCGTGGCGGTGTTGATTGCAGTGCTGTCGCAACGGCGTGCGCTGAAAGAGGACGCGGTGATTGGCATTGTGTTTGCGGCCGCGTTCGCGCTTGGCTTGGTGATTATTTCGCGCGTTGAGGGCTACACAGCGTCGCTGAGTTCGTTCTTGTTTGGTTCGCTGACAGGTGTGAGTGAGCGCGACCTTATAGTCAGTGCTGCGACGTGCGCTGTCATTGTGTCGCTGGTGGTGGTGTTACGGCCGTGGCTGACCGCGGTGGCGCTCGACCGAGAGACGGCGCGCGCGATGAACGTGCGCGTCGCGCTCCTGGACTTGGTGTTGTACCTGTGTGTGACGGCCGCGGTGGTGGTTTCGGTGCAGACGATCGGCAACATTCTGGTGTTGGCACTGTTGGTTACCCCGGCGTCCGCCGCGCGACTGTTTACAGACAACCTGGAGACCATGATGATCCTCGCCGCGCTGATTGGCGTGGTAGGCAGCGTGGTTGGTGTATGGCTGGCGTGGTCGTTTGACTCGCCGACCGGCGCAACGATTGTACTGTGTGTGACTGCCATCTTCGGTGCGAGTTGGCTCTTCGCTAGGAAAGGGGTGCGGGCATGATCCGCAGACTCATCCTTGTGGTTGCGCTGATCGCGTTTACTGTCACCCCGGCGCACGCGACCACGCCTGCCGGGCATCAACCCGGTGACCCGGGGCATGGCGTCGTCCTCCCGGAGGACCTTGACCACCCCTGTGCCGGGCGTAAGTTGCTCTACCACTCCCACAATGACGCGCTGTACGGCACCCGGTTCGACGGCCAGCTGTCCATTGGTGCGGTTGACGGTCAGCAGGTCACCGACCAGCGCGACGTCTGCTTCCGTCTGCCTCTCGACGCTGACGCCGACGGCAATGACGTCTCCCGCCTCACCATCCCGGATGATGGTTCCCTCGATTTTTTGGGCGCTCCGGGCAGTCAGGTGTGGCTCGCGCCCCAGCACGCGGATTTCACCGATGATTGGCGCCCCATCTGGTCCGGCATCGGTGCATTTGACCCGGCGCACGAGCTGCCGGGTGCTGTGCCAAGCAACTTCAAAGACGACATGATGTACTTCGACCTGCTGGGCATCGATGGTCCGGGTGATGTGCAGATCTTCTTTAAGAACGCCGCCTCGCCGGCCGAGCGCCTCTTCAATAGCGCTGACGAACAGATGCGCACCGTCGAGTATGAGGTTGGCGCGCACGGCCATTTCAACTGGACGTTTACGAAGCCCGGCGTTTATAAGCTGCGTTGGCAGGGTCGCGCCGAGCTGACCAACGGTGAGACCGAGTACACCGGCTGGACCGACCAGTACTGGCTGGTTGGCGCCGACGCGGACGTCGGTTTGCCGGAGGGCACCACGACGGGACTTCGCACCCCCGCACTATCGACGCCCACTCCGTCACCGACGCAACCGCCAACACCAACACCAACAGCACCAGTGACAACCGCGGCACCGGCACCGGCACCCGCACCCACTGCGAAGCACTGCGACGCGCTGCGCACCCGCCCGGAGGCGTTCATCGCGAACGGGCATATGGACATGGGGCCCGTCGATACGGGGGAGGCCGCGCTCATCGACGACCGCGACCCCAACAACCCCGCGCGACACTCCAGCGGCACCTTCCTCTTCGAGGTTCCCGACCGCGCGCGCCAGGACATCCCTGCGACGCTGCGCGACACGTTCCCCACCCGCCCCGAGCGCATGTGGGTGTTGCCGCAGTCGCAGAAGGCGGACCTGCCGTGGCTCGGGTTCTCGACAACCCACCACCCAGCCCCCGCCACCGTCCGCATTACTGCTGTCGCCGGACCCGGCCGCATGTACACCTGGCACGAGGGTCTGCAGGGCGCGAAGCTCGAGCTGGACTCCGGCGACAAGTCTCGCACGCTGAGCTACCCGGCGAACGCCCATGACCACCAGGCATTCGGTTTCACCGAGCCTGGACTTTACGCCGTGACTTTCGCGTTTGACTCTGCGGAGCTCGTTGCGGTCTTCGCGGTCGGCGACGCCGCCATCGCGACGGCCCGCGAACAGCACGCGAGCGGGTATCGTGAGCTGGACTCGTGCGGCTCCAATGCAGCGACCAGCGATACGTGGATGGGCGCATTGGCGAAGGGGATCCGCTCAATCGACGAGGAGTTGAGCAAGTTTGGCCAGAAGCTACGGCCAGCAGCAACGACTGCGCCGTCAAAGCCAGCGCCACCGCGCACTGTCATAAGTACTGTGCGCGCGACGGAAGCGAAGGCCACGACCAAGCAGGCATCACCAAAGCAGACGACGGCGCAGAAACCGGCGCAGAAGTCCACAACAACGTCGGCACCAAAGCGGCAGGCGGTAAAGCCGACGGGGGCGAAGCCGACGTCGACAAGAAGAGCGATCCCGGACGCTCCGATACAGGCTGGTGGCGGTGGCATCGTCTCATCTTTCGACCAGGGAGCAGTGCAGAAGGAACCCGCGACGGGCGTGACTGCCAGCGGTTTCTGGGGCGGGCTCATCCTCGGTGTTGGCTTGATGGCGCTGCTGGGAGGCATTGCGTTGTTCGTGGTGGCGGCGCGGATGTTGCGCGGAGTTGCGCGCACGCAAGAAGACGTGTAGGGTTCCACAACGAAGTTTGAACGGGTAATACCCGAGCTCAAGTTTCACCGAAGACCGTCGGTCGCCCTTCGGGGCCGAAGGTACCCCTCTCCAGGGGTCGACCCACGCAGGAGGAACGTGGCCTACCTTTCTAATGGTGCCTCGTGCTTCTGCACGGGGCACTTTTTGTGTTCCGGGCGGATTGAAGGACATGAAGTTATTGGAAGGAGGCGTGTGTAATGGCAAATCCGAAGAATGAGCGCGAGCTTGCTGTGTTGAAGGAGAAGTTTGACGCTGCTAGCTCCATCGTGCTGACGGAGTACCGTGGCCTGACCGTTGGTCAGCTGCAGACTCTTCGTGGCGATCTCGGCTTCGATGTCGAATACCACGTCGCCAAGAACACCCTCATCAAGATCGCTGCGAACGAGCACGGCATCGAGGGTCTCGACGAGCTTCTGACCGGCCCGACCGCTATCGCTTTCATTAAGGGCGAGGCTGTCGACGCTGCTAAGGTTATGAAGAAGTTCTCCAAGGATCACGACGCGTTCGTGATCAAGGGTGGCTACATGGATGGCGCTGCCATCGACGCCGCTCAGGTTGATGCCATCGCTGAGATGGACAACCGCGAGACCACGCTTGCAAAGCTCGCTGGCGCATTCCAGGGTTCTTTGGCAAAGGCTGCTGGGCTGTTCGAGGCTCCGGCATCCAAGACGGCTCGCCTTGTCGCTGCGCTGCAGGACAAGCAGAACGACGCCGCATAACACACTTACAAACTTGGGCTAACCGCCCACCAATAGAAAGGAAGCCACCATGGCTAAGCTGTCTAAGGACGAGCTCATTGAGCAGTTCAAGGAAATGACCCTCATCGAGCTTTCCGAGTTCCTGAAGGAATTCGAGGAGGTCTTCGACGTTACCGCTGCTGCACCAGTTGCTGTTGCTGCTGCTCCGGGCGCTGCTGGCGGCGACGCTGCTGCTGCAGAGGAGAAGGACGAGTTCGACGTTGTTCTCGAGGACGCTGGCGCCAAGAAGATCGGTGTCATCAAGGTTGTCCGCGAGCTCGTTCCGGGCCTGGGCCTGAAGGACGCCAAGGAAATGGTCGAGGGTGCTCCAAAGGCTATCCTCGAGGGCGCAAACAAGGACGATGCAGAGGCTGCAAAGGCCAAGCTGGAAGAGGCTGGCGCAAAGGTTACCCTCAAGTAATCTCGCAGGCTGCATAGCTTTTCGACGATCACCCCGTCGCCACGTACTGTGGCTGGCGGGGTGTTTCGCGTTGTGTGCTAAGATTTCGCACCATGCTGCCCAAATCCAGGATCATTGCTTCGTTGTTGGCGGGCCTCGGTATTGCGTTGTTGGTTGGCGGTCTGCTGGCCCCGCGTGTGCTGAACTCGGGCGCGAAGCTACCGCTGGACCTTGGGGCGGTAACGCTGACAATGGCCGATCCTGACGGCACCCGCGAGGGCGAGCCGTCCCCGGTGGTGCACCAGCTGCACATGGAGTTGCAGAATCCGGCGGGCAAGGACTCTGCCAGCGTGCGCGTGGGGGACACGTTGCGTGCGGGGGACGCGGGTACGGACTTTGAAAACCTTGTCGGCGCGAGCACGTGGACGTATACCTTGAACCGTGACACCGGTGAGGCGCAGGGACCGGCAAAGGTCCAGCTTGTGATGGCGATGCCGGCCGTCGATGTCCCGGTGGAGGGGTCGTGGCTGAAGTTGCCATCGCCGGTGAAGCAGGAGACGTACCAGGTGTTCGACCCGGTGTTGCGTGGGGCTGCTCCCGCGGAGTTCGTCGCAGAGGAATCGGTTGCTGGGCGCACGGTGCTGCGGTTCCGGCAGGTCATTGCGCCAACGAACGTGGCGCAGCGGTACGCGGATATGCGAAACACGTTGACCGTCGAAGGGGAAGAAGGTGAGCCGGTCCGCACGTTCTATACGCATAGCGCGCAGCGCGAGTTGTTGGTTGATCAGATCACCGGCGTGGTCGTGGGGATGCAGGAGCGCGTCAACGACTATTATGCTGACGTGGACGGCAATGAGGTCCAGGGCATTGTTTCCTACGACGCCGCGATGGACGAGCAGCAGACGGCCGAGCTCATCTCGCTTCTCGACGGCGCCTACGGACCTTCCACGCAGCAAGCCTTCACGTGGAGCGTGCTCGGTTTGGGTGGTGCGCTGACCTTGATTGGTCTGGTTGGCGTGTTGTGGCCGCGTCGGCGTTAGCGTCGCGCCTGCGTTTAGTGCTAAGCTTCCCCGCGACGGCATTGAATCGGGGGATTGTTGCTGCCCTTTACAACATTGGGTGCATTGTGTAAACTCATTCGGTGCACTGGAAGCCGTCTCCAGTCCGCTATGTCAACCTTGCTTTGTTGGCGTCGAGAATTTTCGAAGCGCTGACTTGACAAGGTGATTTTGCTGTCTCTGGGGGCGGGTATTCCGAAGCAGACCGAATGCTAATCTACCCAGCGGAAACGCCGATTTTTACAGAGCCAGAGTAGAGATCGGCGTCCGCCTTAGGTGCTGGAAGGACCCAACTTGGCAGTCTCAAACCAGACCATGTCAATGGCTGAAATTCCCGGGGCTCCCGAACGTTATTCGTTCGCGAAGATCGCAGAGCCGATCGCTGTCCCGGGTCTTCTTGATGTACAGCTTGAATCTTTCGCGTGGCTTGTTGGTACGCAGGAGTGGCGTGAGCGTGAGCAGGAAGCTCGCGGCGCCGACGCGCGTATCACGAGTGGCTTGGAGGACATTCTCGAAGAGATTTCTCCAATCCAGGACTACTCGGGCAACATGAGCCTGACGCTGTCCGAGCCGCGCTTCGAAGATGTCAAGGACACGATCGACGAGTGTAAAGAAAAAGATATTAACTACTCCGCGCCGTTGTATGTGACGGCGGAGTTCATCAACAATGAAACCCAGGAGATTAAGTCTCAGACGGTGTTCATTGGTGATTTCCCGCTGATGACGGACAAGGGCACCTTCATCGTCAACGGCACTGAGCGTGTTGTTGTTTCGCAGTTGGTGCGTTCGCCGGGCGTGTACTTCGACGAGACGATTGATAAGTCGACGGAGCGGTCGCTGCACGCGGTGAAGGTGATCCCTTCGCGCGGTGCGTGGTTGGAGTTTGACGTCGATAAGCGTGACACGGTTGGTGTGCGTATTGACCGTAAGCGTCGTCAGCCAGTGACGGTGCTGCTGAAGGCGCTTGGTTGGACGACGGAGCAGATCACGGAGCGCTTCGGCTTCTCCGAGATCATGATGTCCACCCTCGAGAACGACGGCGTGGCGAACACCGACGAGGCGCTGCTGGAGATTTACCGCAAGCAGCGCCCGGGCGAGCAGCCGACGCGCGACCTCGCGCAGTCCCTGCTGGAGAACTCGTTCTTCAAGGCGAAGCGCTACGACCTGGCACGAGTTGGCCGTTACAAGATCAACCGCAAGCTCGGTCTTGGCGGCGACCACGACGGCCTGATGACGCTGACCGAGGAAGACATCGCGACGACCCTCGAGTACCTGGTGCGTCTGCACGCGGGTGAGCACGAGATGACTTCCCCGGAGGGCGAGGTTATCTCGATCAACACGGACGACATTGACCACTTTGGTAACCGTCGTCTACGCACGGTGGGCGAGCTCATCCAGAACCAGGTTCGCGTTGGTC
The DNA here is from genome assembly GCF_024453995.1 of Corynebacterium sp. CCUG 51687. Lineage (NCBI taxonomy): Bacteria > Bacillati > Actinomycetota > Actinomycetes > Mycobacteriales > Corynebacteriaceae > Corynebacterium > Corynebacterium sp. CCUG 51687. Next base: position 98,120 of record NZ_JAGPYT010000002.1, read on the forward strand.
TGTCCCGCATGGAGCGCGTTGTGCGCGAGCGCATGACGACGCAGGACGCGGAGTCCATCACCCCGACCTCGCTGATTAACGTCCGCCCGGTTTCCGCGGCGATCCGCGAGTTCTTCGGCACCTCGCAGCTGTCGCAGTTCATGGACCAGAACAACTCTCTGTCTGGTCTGACGCACAAGCGTCGTCTGTCGGCGCTGGGCCCTGGTGGTCTGTCGCGTGAGCGCGCCGGCATTGAAGTCCGAGACGTGCACCCGTCGCACTACGGCCGCATGTGCCCGATTGAGACGCCGGAAGGCCCGAACATTGGTCTGATCGGTGCGTTGGCTTCCTACGCACGCGTCAACGCGTTCGGCTTCATTGAGACGCCGTACCAGAAGGTCGAAGACGGCAAGCTGACTGATACGGTCCACTACCTGACCGCGGACGAAGAGGACCGCTACGCAATTGCGCAGGCGGCCACCCCGATGGATAAGGACGGCAACCTAACTGGTGAGCGTATTGAGGTCCGCCTGAAGGACGGCGACATCGGCGTCGTTGGCCCGAAGGGCGTGGATTACCTCGACATTTCCCCACGCCAGATGGTGTCCGTGGCAACGGCAATGATTCCGTTCCTCGAGCACGATGACGCGAACCGTGCCCTCATGGGTGCGAACATGCAGAAGCAGGCTGTGCCGCTGCTGCGTTCTGAGGCCGCGTACGTGGCCACCGGCATGGAGCAGCGCGCTGCGTACGATGCTGGTGACACGATTATTTCGGCGAAGGCTGGCGTCGTCACGAATGTGACAGGTGACTTCATCACCGTCATGGACGACGAAGGCATCCAGGACACGTACATGCTGCGCACGTTCGAGCGCACGAACCAGGGCACCTGCTACAACCAGGTTCCGATCGTTGACCACGGTCAGCGTGTTGAGGCTGGCCAGGTGCTGGCTGACGGTCCTGGTACCAAGAACGGTGAGATGGCGCTCGGCCGCAACCTCCTGGTTGCGTTCATGCCGTGGGAAGGCCACAACTACGAGGACGCGATCATCCTGAACCAGCGCGTGGTTGAGGACGACATTCTGACCTCCGTGCACATCGAAGAGCACGAGATCGACGCCCGCGACACCAAGCTGGGTGCAGAGGAAATTACTCGCGAGATCCCGAACGTGTCCGAGGACGTGCTGAAGGACCTCGACGAGCGTGGCATTATCCGCATCGGTGCGGACGTGCGTGACGGCGACATCCTGGTCGGTAAGGTCACCCCGAAGGGTGAGACCGAGCTGACTCCGGAGGAGCGTCTGCTGCGCGCCATCTTCGGCGAGAAGGCCCGCGAGGTCCGCGACACCTCTCTGAAGGTGCCGCACGGTGAGACCGGTAAGGTCATCGCGGTTCGTCGCTTCTCCCGCGAGGACGACGACGATCTGTCCCCAGGCGTCAACGAGATGATTCGCGTCTATGTTGCGCAGAAGCGCAAGATCCAGGACGGCGACAAGATGGCTGGCCGCCACGGCAACAAGGGTGTCGTGGGCAAGATTCTGCCGCAGGAAGACATGCCGTTCATGGAGGATGGCACCCCGGTGGACATCATTCTGAACACCCACGGTGTGCCGCGTCGTATGAACATTGGCCAGGTGCTTGAGGTACACCTCGGCTGGTTGGCGAAGGCTGGTTGGACGGTCAACCCGGACGATCCTGCGAACGCTAAGCTGCTCGAGACGCTGCCTGAGCATCTGTACGACGTCCCGCCGGAGTCGCTCACCGCGACCCCAGTGTTTGACGGCGCGACGAACGAGGAGATCGCTGGTCTGCTGGCGAATTCCAAGCCGAACCGCGACGGTGACGTCATGGTCGATGAGAACGGCAAGACCACGCTGTTCGACGGCCGCTCCGGCGAGCCATTCAAGTACCCGATTTCCGTCGGCTACATGTACATGCTCAAGCTGCACCACCTGGTTGACGAGAAGATTCACGCTCGCTCCACTGGTCCGTACTCCATGATTACCCAGCAGCCGCTCGGCGGTAAGGCCCAGTTCGGTGGCCAGCGCTTCGGTGAGATGGAGGTGTGGGCGATGCAGGCATACGGTGCCGCCTACACGCTGCAGGAACTGTTGACGATTAAGTCGGATGACGTGGTTGGCCGCGTGAAGGTGTACGAGGCCATTGTGAAGGGCGAGAACATCCCTGACCCGGGTATTCCGGAGTCGTTCAAGGTGTTGCTCAAGGAGCTGCAGTCGCTGTGCCTGAACGTTGAAGTCCTTTCGACGGACGGCACCCCGATGGAGCTCGACGGCGATGATGACGACTTTGATCAGGCCGGTTCCTCCCTTGGCATCAACCTGTCACGTGACGAGGGCTCCGCGGCGGACACCGCCTAAGCCAGGAACGAACGAAAGAATCTATCCAACTGCAATCCTCCCCGTCGTTGGGGAGGTGAAAGGGAATTTACGTGTTTGACGTAAACCTCTTCGACGAGCTTCGCATCGGCCTGGCTACTGCTGACGACATCCGTCGTTGGTCGCATGGTGAGGTCAAGAAGCCCGAAACGATTAACTACCGCACGTTGAAGCCGGAAAAGGACGGCCTGTTCTGCGAGCGCATCTTCGGTCCTACCCGTGACTGGGAGTGTGCGTGTGGCAAGTACAAGCGTGTCCGCTACAAGGGCATCATTTGTGAGCGTTGTGGCGTCGAGGTCACTAAGTCGAAGGTTCGCCGTGAGCGCATGGGTCACATTGAGCTGGCCGCGCCGGTGACCCACATTTGGTACTTCAAGGGCGTCCCATCGCGCCTGGGCTACCTGCTGGATCTTGCTCCGAAGGATCTGGAGCGCATCATTTACTTCGCCGCGAACATCATCACCAGTGTTGATGAGGAGGCGCGTCACAACGACATGTCGACGCTCGAGGCGGAGATGCTGCTCGAGAAGAAGGAAGTCGAGCAGGACGCGAATGCCGAGATTGCGGAGCGCGCGCAGAAGCTGGAGGAGGACCTCGCTGAGCTCGAGGCTGCCGGTGCGACTGCTGCCGCCCGCAAGAAGGTGCAGAACGCTGCTGACAAGGAGATGCAGCACATCCGCGAGGCCGGCGAGCGCGAGGTCGAGCGCCTCGACGAAATTTGGTCCACCTTCCAGAAGCTTGCTCCGAAGCAGATGATTATCGACGAGTTCCTCTACGAAGAGCTCGTGGACCGCTACGAGGACTACTTCACCGGCGGCATGGGCGCTGAGGCGATCCAGACGCTGATCCGCAACTTCGACCTCGAAGCTGAAGCGGAGGAACTGCGCACCATCATCGCTGAGGGCAAGGGCCAGAAGAAGGTCCGCGCACTGAAGCGTCTGAAGGTCGTGGCTGCGTTCCAGCGTTCCGGCAATGATCCTGCCGGCATGATCCTGGACGCGATCCCGGTGATCCCACCAGAGCTGCGTCCAATGGTGCAGCTGGACGGCGGCCGTTTCGCCACCTCGGACCTGAATGACCTGTACCGTCGCGTAATTAACCGCAACAACCGTTTGAAGCGCATGATTGACCTGGGAGCCCCAGAGATCATCGTGAACAACGAGAAGCGCATGCTGCAAGAGTCTGTCGACGCCCTCTTCGACAACGGCCGTCGTGGTCGCCCTGTCACGGGCCCAGGCAACCGTCCGCTGAAGTCCCTGTCTGACCTGCTGAAGGGTAAGCAGGGTCGCTTCCGCCAGAACCTGCTGGGTAAGCGTGTGGACTACTCTGGCCGTTCGGTCATTATTGTTGGTCCGCAGCTGAAGATGCACGAGTGTGGTCTGCCGAAGCTGATGGCGCTCGAGCTGTTCAAGCCGTTCGTGATGAAGCGCCTCGTGGACAATGAGTACGCGCAGAACATTAAGTCGGCGAAGCGCATGGTGGAGCGCCAGCGCCCTGAGGTGTGGGACGTCCTCGAAGAGGCGATTTCCGAGCACCCGGTGCTGCTGAACCGTGCGCCAACCCTGCACCGTCTTGGCATTCAGGCGTTCGAGCCGAAGCTGGTCGAGGGTAAAGCAATCCAGCTGCACCCGCTGGCCTGTGAGGCGTTCAACGCTGACTTCGACGGTGACCAGATGGCAGTCCACCTGCCACTGTCCGCGGAGGCGCAGGCAGAGGCCCGCATCCTGATGCTGTCCTCGAACAACATCCTGTCCCCGGCATCCGGCAAGCCACTGGCGATGCCTCGCCTGGACATGGTGACCGGCCTGTACTTCCTGACCATGGAAAAGGGCGAGGACGAGATCGGCGGCGAGGGTCGTTTCACCCCAGCCGACGAGAACGGCCCAGCCAAGGGCGTGTACTCCTCCTACCGTGAGGCCATCATGGCCTACGACCTGGGCGTACTTGGCCTGCAGGCACCGATCAAGGTGCGCATCGACCACCTGCGTCCGACGATTGAGATTGAAGCTGAGCAGTTCCCAGACGGCTGGTCGAAGGGCCAGGCTTGGATGATGGAGACCACCCTTGGTCGCATCATGTTCAACGAGCTGCTTCCGTTCAACTTCCCGTACCAGGAAGGCGCGATGGTCCGTAAGGGCGGCGGCGCCGGCAAGGTGCTGTTGGGCGACATCATCCAGTCGATGGTGGAGAAGTACCCAATGATTACCGTTGCCCAGACGCTGGACAAGCTGAAGGACGCCGGTTTCTACTGGGCGACCCGTTCCGGCGTGACCATCTCCATGTCCGACGTGTTGGTGCTTCCGAACAAGACGGAAATCCTCGAGCAGTACGAGCAGCGCGCCGAAGAGATCGAGCGCAAGTACTGGGAGAAGGGTGCCCTGACCGAGGAGAACCGCTACGACCGTCTCGTGGAGCTGTGGCAGGACGCCACGAACCAGGTCGGTGAAGCAGTTGAGGCGCTGTACCCGGATGACAACCCGATTCCGATGATCGTGAAGTCTGGCGCTGCCGGTAACATGCGTCAGATCTGGACCCTGGCCGGCATGAAGGGCATGGTCGTGAACTCGCGCGGTGAGTACATCACCCGCCCGATCAAGACCTCCTTCCGCGAAGGCCTGACAGTGATGGAGTACTTCAACAACTCCCACGGTTCCCGAAAGGGCCTGGCGGATACGGCACTGCGTACCGCAGACTCCGGCTACCTGACCCGCCGTCTTGTCGACGTCGCCCAGGACGTCATCGTCCGCGAGCACGACTGCGGCACCCGCCAGGGAGTCAAGGTTCCAGTTGCGCAGCTTGCCGGTGAGAAGTTCGTCCGCGACGAGTTCGTCGAGACCTCCGTCGCTGGCCGAGTACTGGCATCCGACGCGAAGGACGCCGAGGGCAACGTTGTGCTCGAAGCCGACGCTGAGCTTTCGGAAGAGCGTATCGACGCCCTCGTCGCCGCCGGTGTCGAAGAAGTCAAGGTCCGCTCCGTCCTGACCTGCCAGACCCCAACCGGCGTCTGCGCGAAGTGCTACGGCAAGTCCATGGCATCCGGCAAGCTTGTCGACATCGGTGAAGCCGTCGGTATCGTGGCTGCACAGTCGATTGGTGAGCCTGGTACCCAGCTGACCATGCGTACCTTCCACCAGGGTGGTGTCGGTGGCGACATTACCGGTGGTCTGCCACGTGTTCAGGAGCTGTTCGAGGCCCGCGTGCCGAAGAACTGCGCCCCGATCGCATCCGTGGCCGGCACCGTCACCCTCGAGGACGAAGGCAACTTCTGGACGCTCACCATCCACCCGGATGACGGCTCCGACGTTGTGGTCTACGAGAAGCTGTCGAAGCGCCAGGGCCTCGCACAGGTCCGCCGCCCGATGGAGTCCAACCCGAACGCGATGATCGAGCGCTCCCTGCGTGAAGGCGACCACGTTAACGTGGGCGACCGCCTCCTGCGTGGCGCTGCTGACCCGCACGACGTGCTCGAGGTTCTCGGCCGCCGTGGTGTGGAGAAGCACCTCATCGACGAAGTGCAGGCCGTGTACCGCACCCAGGGTGTGTCCATCCACGACAAGCACATCGAGATCATCATCCGCCAGATGCTGCGACGCGGCACCGTCATCGACTCGGGTACCACCGAGTTCCTGCCGGGTACGCTTGTGGATCTGTCGGAGGCACGCCAGGTCAACGCTGCAGCTGTTGCAGATGGTGGCGAGCCAGCAGAGATGCGCTCCGAGATCATGGGTATTACCAAGGCATCCCTGGCAACCGAGTCCTGGCTGTCCGCCGCTTCGTTCCAGGAGACCACGCGTGTGCTCACGGACGCTGCTATTAACAAGCGTTCTGACCAGCTGATCGGTCTGAAGGAGAACGTGATCATCGGTAAGCTGATCCCGGCTGGTACCGGTATCTCGCGCTACCGCAACATCACGGTCAAGCCGACGGAAGCCGCCCGCTCCGCCGCCTACTCGATCCCGTCCTTCGGCGACGGCATCTACGGCGACGAGGCATACGGCGACTACACCGGCGCCTCCGTCCCACTGGAGGAATACGGGTACGACCAGATCTAGTGACTCTGGCTTATAGCTAGGTCTGCTACCCCAGCACCGGCGCCCCGCCCCCTGAACCCAGGGAGGCGGGGCGCTTTGCCTTAGGCGCTGTACACGCCGTGGGCGTCAACTCCGCGAGCCCACTGCAATACCAGCGCGTGGCCCCGCTGTGCGGCGGCGTCCTGCAGCTGGTCGATGTTTTGCTCGATGACGGACCCCGGCCACAACGTAGTACGCAGCTGCAGTCCCATGCCATGTTCGCGGGCCGCGGTGCACACGATGTCGAGGCTTTCCCACATCCGTGCGGCCACCACGCTGGTGACACCAGCGACCGAGGGTAAGTGCTCGGGAAGCGCCTTGACGTCGAACCCGATCCAGTCGGGGCGGGTAGTCGACTCAGCGAGAATGGAACCCAGCCTCGCGGGAAGGTAACCACTCGTGTGTAGCCCGACGGGAAACCCGATCTCATGGGCCGCGGCAATCGCTTCGCCGAGACCTGCGCATGCGAGTGGTTCGCCGCCGGAAATGACGAGGGCGTCAATAAGTCCGTGTCGAGCCCGCAGTAAGTCGAGCACTTCCGAGAAATCGTGGGGAGCAGGAGTAAATTCCTGCAAGTTAGGGTTGTGGCAGTAGCTGCAGCGCAGTGGGCAGCCTTGTGTGAATGCCGTGACCGTGAGACGGCCGGGCCAGTCGGTGGCGGAGAACGGAATGATCCCCGCCACCGGCAGGTTAGGCGAAGGCTTCTGCGAAGTAGTGACGCTCAGCGAACTCACCCTTCTTCCCAGTGTTGAAGCTTTGCACGGGCCGGAAGTAGCCCATTACGCGCGTCCACATTTCGGTGGCGCTTCCGCAGTGCGGGCATTCGGGGTGCTCGCCGGAGATGTAGCCGTGGTTTGCGCAGATGGAGAACGTCGGCGTGATAGTGATGTACGGTAGGCGGAAGGTTTCTAGGCTGCGTCGTACGAGCTTGGCGGTTGCTTCGCCACTGGACATTGCTGCGCCCATGTACAGGTGAAGCACCGTGCCGCCGGTGTACTTCGTTTGCAGGTCCTCCTGGGCGGCGAGCGCCGCGAACGGATCTGGAGTGTGCGCAACAGGCAGCTGGGAGGAGTTGGTGTAGTACGGCTGCTCCTCGGTACCTGCCTGGATGATGCCGGGATAGCGGGCACGGTCCTCGCGTGCGAAGCGGTACGTTGCGCCTTCCGCGGGGGACGCTTCTAGGTTGTAGAGGTGCCCTGTACGTTCCTGAGCTTCCGTGATGCGGGCATTGATGTGGTCGAGCAGGCGCGCCACAAGTGCATGGCCTTGGGGGTCGGTGATGTCGTAGGCGTCGTGCGTGAAGTTACGTACCATTTCGTTGCAACCATTGACCCCGATGGTGGTGAAGTGGTTGTCAAACCCCGGTAACCACCGTTTCGTGTACGGGTATAGCCCCTTATCGAAGCAATCTTGCACAAACGCGCGACGCCGCTCCAGCGTATCGACAGCCACCTCGATCAACTCGTCAACCCTGCGCAGTAGCGCAGCCTCATCGTTGGGGAAGAGGTACCCGAGGCGTGCGCAGTTCAGGGTGACTACGCCAATGGAGCCAGTGAGCTCCGCGGAACCGAACAGACCGTTTCCGCGCTTGAGTAGCTCACGCAGGTCGAGTTGGAGGCGGCAGCACATCGAGCGGATCATGCCTGGGTCCAAATCCGAGTTGAGGAAATTTTGGAAATAGGGGAGGCCGTACTTGCCAGTCATGTCGAACAGGGCTTTCGTGTTTGGCGAGCCCCAGTCGAAGTCCTTGGTGATGTTGTACGTCGGGATGGGGAAGGTAAATGGGCGGCCGTCGGCGTCGCCTTGGGACATAACCTCAATGAACGCGCGGTTGATCATGTCCATCTCTTCTTGGAGCTCGCCGTAAGTGAAGTCGACAGGGTCTCCACCGATGAACGGAGTCTGCTCAGCGAGGTCCTGAGGGCACGTCCAGTCAAATGTAAGGTTTGTGAACGGAGTCTGCGTCCCCCAACGCGAGGGAACGTTGAGGTTGAAGACGAACTCCTGCATGTGTTGCAAGACGTCCTCGTATGTGAGCGAGTCCAGCCGCACGAATGGTGCCATGTAGGTATCGAAGCTGGAGAATGCCTGCGCGCCAGCCCATTCGTTCTGCAGTGTGCCGAGGAAGTTCACTACTTGTCCGCACGCGGAGGAGAAATGTTTTGGTGGCAGAGAAGATATCGTGCCAGGTACCCCTCCGAACCCTTCTTCAAGGAGCTGCCTCAATGACCACCCTGCGCAGTACCCGGAGAGCATGTCGAGATCGTGGATGTGGAGGTCGCCGTTGCGGTGGGCATTGCCGGCGACGTCGGAAAACACTTCGTCCAGCCAGTAGTTGGCGGTGATTTTGCCGGCGGAGTTGAGAATCATTCCGCCGAGCGAGTAGTCCTGGTTGGCGTTTGCGTTGATGCGCCAGTCAGCGCGGTGGAGGTATTCGTTGATGGTGGCTTGGGGGTCGACGTTGTTGGCGGCCATGCTGCTTCCTTTCTCTCGGTTCGTAACTAACGTAGCTGTAATTCCATTGGTCGTATTTAGTAGATATGGACACAAAGAGTCACTGAGGTACAACATGTGGTAGCCATGGGGGTGTGTGCCCTTGGTGGACGTCGGACGATAGGGGTAGGTGTAGTAGCGTTGCTATGCATCTTCAGTACACCCTCGAATAGGGGTATGTGCTGTGGAGGAAGTTTCGGTCTTGCAAAGCTGGGGTGGTTCGTGATACTCTGTCGGACGGTTCACCACCTCAAGGTGAAGTGTCTGATCGTTTTCGCATAAACGTGGCGGAGCGTTCTGGACGTGCGGCAGGGCCCCGGGAAAGAGCCCTCATTTTTGCATGTTCAGGCGATTGTCCGCCTCAGCGTAAAAATTAGAAGGAAAATCTATGCCAACTATCCAGCAGCTGGTCCGCAAGGGCCGCCACGACAAGCGTGGCAAGGTAGCAACTGCAGCGCTGAAGGGTTCCCCGCAGCGTCGTGGCGTGTGCACCCGCGTGTACACCACCACGCCGAAGAAGCCGAACTCGGCGCTTCGTAAGGTTGCTCGTGTTCGTCTGACCTCCGGTATTGAGGTCTCCGCATACATCCCAGGTGAGGGCCACAACCTCCAGGAGCACTCCATGGTGCTTGTCCGTGGTGGTCGTGTGAAGGACCTCCCGGGTGTTCGCTACAAGATTATTCGTGGTTCCTTGGATACCCAGGGTGTCAAGGATCGTAAGCAGGCTCGTTCCCGCTACGGCGCAAAGAAGGGACAGTAATCAGAAATGCGTAAGCAGCAAGCTCCGAAGCGTCCCATCGTTAAGGACCCGGTATACAACTCTGAACTCGTGACCCAGCTGGTCAACAAGGTGCTTCTCGACGGCAAGAAGTCCACCGCTGAGCGCATCGTCTACGGTGCGCTCGAGATCTGCCGTGAAAAGACCGGCACCGATCCGGTTGGCACCTTGGAAAAGGCACTCGGCAACATCCGTCCTGACCTTGAGGTTCGCTCCCGTCGTGTCGGTGGCGCTACCTACCAGGTTCCAGTCGAGGTGAAGCCAGTTCGTGCAACCACTCTGGCTCTGCGCTGGATGGTCACCTTCACGCGCCAGCGTCGTGAGAACTCGATGATCGAGCGTCTCGCTAACGAGATCTTGGACGCATCCAACGGCTTGGGTGCATCCGTGAAGCGTCGCGAGGACGTCCACAAGATGGCCGAGGCAAACCGCGCGTTTGCTCACTACCGCTGGTAGTCGCCGGTAGGTCATATATGAGACAAAACGCCCGGACCATGCTGACACGGACAACGTGTGCACAATTGCATACGTGGTTACCCACCAATGTGGGTGCACGTGCGGCGTCCGGGTTTTTGTTTTGAGGTGACTTGCAGGCCGACTCTGCCCATCTTGGGCAAACAGTGGCACAATGAACTAGGTAAATATTCGCCAAGACGTGTGCAGCACGTCGACGACTTTTAAGTTGGGGTAAATAACGTGGCACAAGAAGTGCTTAAGGATCTGCACAAGGTCCGCAACATCGGCATCATGGCGCACATCGATGCTGGTAAGACCACCACGACAGAGCGCATTCTGTTCTACACCGGTATTAACCGCAAGGTCGGCGAGACCCACGACGGTGGCGCAACCACCGACTGGATGGAGCAGGAGAAAGAGCGCGGCATCACCATTACGTCCGCAGCAGTGACCTGCTTCTGGAATAACAACCAGATCAACATCATCGATACGCCGGGTCACGTGGACTTCACCATTGAGGTTGAGCGTTCCCTGCGCGTGCTCGATGGCGCAGTTGCTGTGTTCGACGGCAAGGAAGGCGTTGAGCCGCAGTCCGAGCAGGTCTGGCGTCAGGCTGCAAAGTACGACGTTCCGCGTATCTGCTTCGTCAACAAGATGGACAAGCTGGGCGCTGACTTCTACTACACCGTTGGCACGATCGTCGATCGTCTCGGCGCGAAGCCGTTGGTAATGCAGCTTCCGATCGGTGCTGAGGATGACTTTGACGGCGTCGTTGACCTTCTTGAGATGAAGGCAATGCTGTGGCCGGGCAAGGTCGAGACCGGCACCCCTGCGCAGATCACCGAGATCCCGGACGATCTGAAGGAAAAGGCTGAGGAGTACCGTGAGAAGCTCGTCGAGACCGTTGCTGAGTCCGACGAAGAGCTCATGGAGAAGTACTTCGGCGGCGAAGAGCTCACGATCGAGGAGCTCAAGGCTGGCATCCGTAAGCTGACCGTTAATTCGGAAGTTTACCCAGTGTTCTGTGGTACTGCGTACCGCAACAAGGGTGTCGAGCCTGTGCTGGACGCCATCGTCGATTACCTGCCTTCTCCGCTGGATATCGGCGAGGTTCACGGCACCTCCGTCGACGGTGAGGAAGACCTCACGCGTAAGCCTTCCGTTGATGAGCCGTTCTCTGCACTGGCGTTCAAGATTGCTGTGCACCCGTTCTTCGGCAAGCTGACTTACGTGCGCGTGTACTCGGGCCAGGCTATCCCGGGCGAGAACATGATGAACTCTACCAAGCAGCAGCGTGAGCGCGTGGGCAAGCTCTTCCAGATGCACGCGAACAAGGAGAACCCGGTTGAGCACGCTGACGCCGGCAACATCTACGCGTTCATTGGCTTGAAGCACACCACTACTGGTGACACCCTGTGCAACCCTGATCACCCGATCATCCTCGAGTCCATGGACTTCCCGGATCCGGTTATTCAGGTTGCTATTGAGCCGAAGACCAAGGCTGACCAGGAGAAGCTGGGCACCGCTATTCAGAAGCTTGCTGAAGAGGACCCAACCTTCACCGTTCACCTGGATGAGGAGACCGGCCAGACCGTTATCGGCGGCATGGGCGAGCTCCACCTCGACGTCTTCGTTGACCGCATGAAGCGCGAGTTCAAGGTCGAGGCGAACATTGGTTCTCCACAGGTTGCGTACCGCGAGACCATCCGCAAGAAGGTGCAGTCCCTGGACTACACCCACAAGAAGCAGACTGGTGGTTCCGGTCAGTTCGCAAAGGTTATCGTTTCCATCGAGCCTTACAACCCGGATCCAGAGACCCTGGAAGAGGGCGAGAGCGCAACCTACCTGTTCGTCAACGAGGTCACCGGTGGTCGCGTGCCGAAGGAGTACATCCCTTCCGTGGATGCCGGTATCCAGGACGCGATGCAGTACGGCTACCTCGCTGGCTACCCGCTGGTCAACATCAAGGCAACCCTCGAAGACGGCGCTTACCACGAGGTTGACTCCTCCGAAATGGCCTTCAAGATGGCCGGTTCGCAGGTGCTCAAGGAGGCCGTCGCTAAGGCGAAGCCAGTGCTGCTCGAGCCGCTGATGGCTGTTGAGGTTGTCACGCCTGAGGAGTACATGGGTGACGTCATCGGTGACCTGAACTCCCGTCGTGGCCAGGTCAACTCGATGGACGACCGCTCTGGCGCCAAGGTTGTCAAGGCTGTTGTTCCGCTGTCGCAGATGTTCGGCTACGTTGGTGACCTGCGCTCCAAGACGCAGGGTCGCGCGAACTACACCATGGTGTTTGACTCCTACGGTGAAGTTCCGTCCAACGTCGCTCAGGAAATCATCGACGCCCGCAACGGCAACTAATCGCTGCTCCCTGCTTCTCGACGGCCTGCTCACGTGCCAGTGAGCGTGACCGGTAGAAGGGAGCAGGGATGGCCGCTAGTAGCGGTCGCGCTGGAATCGCCACAAGATTGAAGTGGTGGTTTGAGCCGGCCGTTACTCGCGACGAATGATCCCGGAACTTTCGGTCTGACGGTTTGAAAATCAGACTGGGAATCTCTAGGATCAGGTAACTGGCACATTGTGAATGAGCCGACGCCTTTTCGAAGGCAAAGGCAAATGTAAACCACGTGGCTGCGAAGGTCGTAGCCACCATGAAGTCCTAGGAGGACATACAGTGGCAAAGGCAAAGTTCGAACGTACAAAGCCGCACGTCAACATCGGTACCATTGGTCACGTCGACCACGGTAAGACGACCACCACGGCTGCTATCACCAAGGTGCTCGCTGACAAGTACCCGGAGGAGAACAAGTCCTTCGCGTACGACGCGATTGACAAGGCGCCGGAAGAGCGCGAGCGCGGCATTACCATTAACATTTCCCACGTCGAGTACAACACTCCTAAGCGTCACTACGCACACGTGGATGCTCCAGGCCACGCTGACTACATCAAGAACATGATCACCGGTGCTGCTCAGATGGACGGCGCAATCCTCGTGGTTGCTGCTACCGACGGCCCGATGCCTCAGACCCGCGAGCACGTTCTGCTTGCTCGCCAGGTTGGCGTTCCTTACATCCTCGTTGCCCTGAACAAGTGCGACATGGTCGACGATGAGGAAATCATCGAGCTCGTCGAGATGGAAGTTCGTGAGCTTCTCGCAGAGCAGGATTACGACGAAGAGGCTCCAATCGTTCACATCTCCGCTCTGAAGGCTCTTGAGGGCGAGGAGAAGTGGGTTGACTCCATCGTTGAGCTCATGGAAGCTTGCGACAACTCCATTCCGGACCCAGTTCGCGAGACCGACCGTGACTTCCTGATGCCGATCGAGGACATCTTCACCATTTCCGGCCGCGGTACCGTTGTTACCGGCCGTGTTGAGCGTGGCGTCCTGAACCTCAACGACGAAGTTGAGATCATCGGTATCCGCGAGAAGTCCACGAAGACCACCGTCACCTCCATCGAGATGTTCAACAAGCTTCTCGACACCGCTGAGGCTGGCGACAACGCAGCTCTGCTGCTCCGTGGCCTGAAGCGTGAGGACGTTGAGCGTGGTCAGGTTGTCATCAAGCCGGGCGCTTACACCCCTCACTCCAAGTTCGAGGGCTCCGTCTACGTCCTGTCCAAGGACGAGGGTGGCCGTCACACGCCATTCTTCGACAACTACCGTCCTCAGTTCTACTTCCGCACCACCGACGTTACCGGTGTTGTGCACCTGCCTGAGGGCACCGAGATGGTCATGCCTGGCGACAACGTCGACATGTCCGTCGAGCTGATCCACCCAGTCGCTATGGACGAGGGCCTGCGCTTCGCTATCCGCGAGGGCTCCCGTACCGTCGGCGCTGGCCGCGTCACCAAGATCCTCGGCTAATTCAGTCCGATAACGTGACGTAAAGGTCACTCCCCATCGGGGAGTGACCTTTTTTCATGCCTACAGTGCGTTGGGAAGGCAACGGTTCTAGGACCACTATGTCCTGCAGCTGGTCACCGTGCTGTTACTTCAGTGCATTGGGCACCGCCGACTTAAGGGACATTTTGTGTGTAACTAGCCGCGTCCAGCCCACCCCTTTCTCACGGCTAGACTGGGGTTGCACTGACGATCATTGCCAGTATTGAATTCTTTCAGCCGCCCATTCAGTGCACCGCTGTGTGCAAGATCGTCTCTCGCCCCGCAGGCTGTATGGCAGCTCGCTTAACGGCATACCCCAATGCCTTGCTTCCCGGTCCTGTTCGTGCCCTGGCCAGTATCGTGCACGCCCAGGGCTTTGCTCGTCTCCCTGGCAGTATGCGATCGCCCAACGCGTAGAGAGACCGGTTCTTGTTCTCTAGAGCCACCAATCTCGCTGCGCTACCCGCAGACTCGATACATCCCACACGTCAGACGTCATCCGGCGTTCAATTCTCAAGACCGGCGAATGGAACTGTTTTGAAAACCATATCGGGAGTCCGGGAAACCGAATAGATTTATACACACAAAATGTCCCTTAAGCCGCACCGTCTGGACACGAAAAGCTCCCCACCTGTTGGTGGGGAGCATTCGCGTGAGTACTTTTAGGCGCTAACCTGGTCGAAGTGCAGCTTCCACAGGGTATCCACGTTCATTGTGTGGTTTGCCATTCGGAAGTCCTGATCGGCGCGTTCGAGAACGTCAACGACTTCGTCAAGCGAGAATGCTGGGTTGGCAATCGCAACGAATTCAACGGTCGGCCTGGTCTCGACCATCGCAACTTTGGCGTCGGCGGAGTTGATCATGGGGTCCATAGCCAAGTGGTGGCATGCGGCTTCGGCGACGCGTTTGACGTTGATTTCGGTTGTGCCATGCTCGGCGTCGGCCGCGGTGATTGCTCGGGTCGAGAATCCGCGGCTGCGTGTGTTCGCGATAATGGCCCACAGCCCGATAATTACCAGCACAACCGCACCGACGATCAACGCGGTGTTGTACCAGGAACGGTAGGGCAGGTTGCCGATCACCACTGGATCCACCTGCTGGATCCATTGGCTGGCGTAGGGGATGTCCCAGAAGTATGCGAGTGGAACGAACCCGATGCAGAGCAACAAAATGCCGAGGATGAAGACGAGTATGCGGTCAAAGAACGCAAGTGTCTTGGTCATTTACTTCGCCTCCTGTTCAGCAACTGGTGCTGGCGCTTCGGTCTTGATGGTGATGGCGGGTACCTGCTCCAGACGCTGGAACTCACCAACGAGAGTTTCGTGCGCTTGCTGCTCTACCTCGGGGCGTTGCGTGTCGGTCTGCATTGTGAGTGTGACCTTCTTCCGGTCAGCCTTGGTGCGTGCATGATTAGCTCCGAACTGGGATGTTGCAAGGAATGTTGACTTCCGTGCGATGTCCACTGGTCGTGTCCAGATCGAAACTGGGGACTGCACGCGAAGGTGCGTCTTCTGGCGAGGTTTGAGCGATGCAACCACAAGCGCGAGCCCTACGAGCATCACAATGATGCCAACTGCGACGCCCACCCACGTGATGTCAATGAGATTCAACGTCAACTGGTCGTAGAGCTCGGGGAGCCACTCCGGTTGGTTGCTAGTTTCCTGGAGTCGCACCCAAGCGTCGTGCCCGGTAACAACGGCGCCCCCGAGGAACGCCAGGCCGGCGAGCACGGTGATCCAGCGTGCAACTGGGCTAGCTTTCGGTGCGGCAGCCGGGTGCGGGCCTACTGGGGCGACGGGTGTATTAGGTTCGGTCATAGTACTTCACCGCCGGTTTGATCGTAATTTCACGAAGCGGCTGAGGTTGCGGTGCCGATACTGTCGTCGGTGCCGCTGTGCGCTTCACGCGAATGGGCTTGAGCGGCGCAGGTTGCGGAACGCTCGGGCTATATACGCGCTGTTGGTGTGTTTGCACGCCAAGCAGCCGGGCAGGCTCCGGCGTTTGTGGACGGAAAACCCGCGTGGGCTGTGCTTCGAAGCCCTTGGTACGCACGGGGTACGGAGTCGGAGCGGCAATGGATTTCACAGAGACTGGCTCTGGAACGTGGGTGTCCGTCAGGTCGTCGACAAGCGAGCGAGCGACGATATCGTGCAACGGTTCCGGCTCCTTCGTCGTCGGGGACTCTACGTCCAAAGGCTTGACCTTCAGCGGAGTTGGGATGATGAACGACTGGTGGTTTGCAACGTCGTCCCACGAGACGGGTTCACCGGCGTTCGCGGTGACGTTTGCCACCTCGATATTGACGCTGGAGACGTCCAGCCCAGTCAATGTCCGGATGTGCGAGATGATCGTTGAACGCACGGCGTCCGTGATGGCAGCAATGGGGGCAGGGTAAGTAGTAGCGATCTCGGCTTCGACGGCCGCGGTGCCTGAAACTCGGTCCAGGCGGACATCGATTTGGGGAAAGCTGCGGCCTGCCAAACCTGCAAGCTTTGCGTCCATTTCGATCGTGCCGGGCACTGACGAAGCCGCCACCTCAGCAATCTGCGCGATGACGCGCTCACTGAGATGGAATTGGTTCGACGCCATTAGCTACGACCCTTGCCCGAGCTGGTGCTCAGGATTTCTGCGAGGTCCAGCTTGCCATCAAGCTGGGCGCCGACGACACCACCAATGACGGAGAAGAGAACGAGCCACAGTAGCCCGAGTCCGCCGCCAAAGGTGACGAAGAAAGCAACGATAATGCCGATAATGACACCGGTTAACGCTTTGTTAGATAAAAGATTCATTGTTCACCACTTACTTGTAGTTGTGGGTACGCAACGCGGACGCCCTAACGGGCGTTCCTATTCGGCGTCGGCGACAACAACGTCGACGAAATCGACATCGGTGGCGCGCAGGGTAGCGGTGCGTACGTCGTCGGCGACGGAGTGAATGTCCCGTTCGCTCGAAACGTCGTAAATAAAGTTGACTTCAAGGCCGCGGAGGTTGGGGTCTGAGGATCGCGTCGCGGGTTTGAGCCCTTCGATCCGCTCGCCGGGTAGCAGGAGGGCAACTTCACCGAAGAACCCGCCATGCATACCCGCAACGCCGGGGACAGCCAAAATGGCGTCCCGGGCGGCTTCGGCCACCTCGCGGCTAACGGAGGTGTACGCCATAACTACTGAGCCAGCGCCTGGTTAGCGTTGTAGGCGGCCTCGTTGGACTCCTCGTTGTCCTGCTCCGGCAGGTGGACATCGTGAACAGTGACGTCGACGCGGTCAACGATAAGGCCGGTCATGCGGGTAACAGCAACAGTGATGTTCTCGCGGATGGCGTTTGCGAGCTCGTGGATGGCGACGCCGTACTCCGCAATAATTGCAACAGCGACGGAAGCGTGGCCGTCCTCGACAACGACATCGACGCCCTGCTGAACATTGGTGGAGGAGGTCAGCGACTCGCGAACAGCACCCCACATGCGTGCAGCGCCACCGCCCAGGTTGTAAACACCGGAAACTTCGCGGGCGGCGATGCCGGCGATCTTGCCGACGACGTTGTCGTCGATCATTGTGGTGCCGTGCTCAGTCTCAAGGTTGGAGTTGCGAGTGCGAACCTGCTCCGTCTCCTTTGCCTCAGTGGTGGCAGGGGTGTTCTCGGTTGCATTGTGGTCGGCCATGGAAAATCCCTTCGTATATATATGGGTAAAGAAAAGTACGACGGACAGACGCCCGTGTAAACACCCAGGGTACACAGCAACCAACTAGCTTGCCTGAATCGATGCAAAAAGTTCCGAATGGATATCACTCTGCAATCAAACTGAAATGTTCAGAGGAGGGGTTGCGCTTCTTGCAAGAACGTGTTTTAATACTCGGGTTGCCTCGACATGGCGGCCGCAAGGTTGTGATGGTGGGGTAAACATGACACCTTCCAAAGAAGGTTTTTATCTAGGTTAACTAGGTGAGAAACCGGAGAAGGGACATGGCAAATAAACAGCGGCAGTACGCAAGGGTCACGCACCCTTCCGAGTCTGACACCCCGATGCACGTGTGCACCGAGGCGGAAGCACTGAAGTAAGCGCGCAGTTTATTGTCGCGTTACTCACCTTCCGGAAGTGTCAAACAGTCAATGAAAACGACACTGGCGTTGAGCCATGGGCCCAGCCCGGACAACGTTATAGAGAAACTAGAAGCTACAACCCCACCGCTTCGTTCAGAATGTGGGGATGCGAGGAAGAGGTAAGCGTGGCGGGACAGAAGATCCGCATCAGGCTGAAGGCCTACGACCACGAAGCGATCGACGCATCTGCGAAGAAGATCGTTGAGACGGTCACCCGCACGGGTGCCCGCGTCGTTGGACCGGTGCCGTTGCCCACAGAGAAGAACGTGTACGCCGTTATTCGTTCTCCCCACAAGTACAAGGACTCTCGCGAGCACTTTGAGATGCGCACGCACAAGCGTCTCATCGACATTCTCGATCCGACGCCGAAGACGGTTGACGCGCTCATGCGTATCGACCTTCCTGCAAGCGTTGACGTGAACATCCAGTAATCACTAGAGATCCGACAACCTGTAAGTAGTGGAGAACTAATACATGTCTGATAACCAGATCAAGGGCATTCTGGGCACCAAGCTCGGCATGACCCAGATCTTCGACGACGAGAACCGTGTTATCCCGGTTACCGTCGTTGAGGCTGGGCCGTGCGTGGTCACCCAGATCCGTACACCAGAGACTGATGGCTACTCCGCCATCCAGATTGCTTACGGCGACATCGATCCCCGTAAGACGAACAAGCCAGAGGCTGGCCACTTCAAGAAGGCTGGCGTCACCCCACGTCGCTACGTAGCTGAAATCCGCATGGATGACACCTCTGCGTACGAACTCGGCCAAGAGATCACCGTCAATCTGTTTGACGGCGACGTCTTCGTCGACGTTGCTGGCACCACCAAGGGCCACGGCTTCGCTGGCGCAATGAAGCGTCACGGCTTCGCGGGCCAGGGTGCAGCACACGGTAACCAGGCTGCTCACCGTCGCGTTGGTGGCATTGGTGGCGCGTCTACGCCGGGTCGCGTGTTCAAGGGCAAGCGCATGGCTGGCCGTATGGGCGGTAACCGCGTTACTACCCAGAACCTGAAGATTCAACGCATCGACGGCGACAACAACCTCCTCCTCATCAAGGGTGCTATCCCTGGTGCGAAGGGTTCTGTTGTTACCGTCAAGACCGCAGTGAAGGGCGGTGCTCACGCATGACGAACCTGACGTTGAACGTCCACACCGCAGACGGAAAGACCAACGGTTCCGTTGAGCTTCCGGCAGAACTTTTTGACCGTGAAGCTTCCATTCCCCTGATGCACCAGGTTGTGACAGCTCAGCTGGCAGCCGCTCGTCAGGGCACTCACGCCACCAAGACCCGCGGCATGGTCCGCGGTGGTGGTAAGAAGCCATTCCGCCAGAAGGGCACCGGTCGCGCTCGTCAGGGCTCGATCCGCGCGCCACACTTCACCGGCGGTGGCATTGTCCACGGTCCGCAGCCGCGTTCTTACGCGCAGCGCACCCCAAAGAAGATGATCAAGGCTGCACTTGCTGGTGCACTCACTGATCGTGTTCGCAACGAGCGCATCCACCTCATTGAGGAGCTTGTTCCGGGCCAGAAGCCTTCGACCAAGTCTGCTCGTGCGTTCATTGAGCGTCTGACTGACCGTAAGTCGGTGCTGCTCGTGATCGGCCGTGAGGATGTTAACTCCCGTCTGTCCGCAAGGAACCTGCCGGGCGTCACCATTCTTGAGCCGGCGCAGCTGAACACCTACGACGTGCTGAACGCCGATGACGTTGTGTTCTCGGTTGAGGCGCTGCACACCTTCATCAACCGTGGCAAGGCTGAAGCTGCGGAGGAGGAGAAGTAAATGGCTAAGATCGTGAATTCCCGCGACATCATCATCGCGCCGGTCCTCTCTGAGAAGACCTACGCGCTGATGGAGCAGAACACCTACACGTTTTTTGTAGCGAAGTCTGCTAACAAGACCCAGATCAAGATTGCCGTGGAAGAGATTTTCGGCGTCGACGTCGCTTCGGTGAACACCGTGAACCGTGAGGGCAAGCGCAAGCGTTCCCGCACTGGTTTCGGTAAGCGCAAGGACACCAAGCGCGCCTACGTTACTCTCCGCGAGGGCAGCGATCCCATCGACATCTTCGGCGGCGCAGCCGTCTAAGTGACTCGATAGAAAAGGACAAAATATGGCTATTCGTAAGTACAAGCCGACAACCCCGGGTCGCCGTGCCAGCTCTGTTTCGGAGTTCGAGGAGCTTACCCGCTCCACTCCGGAAAAGTCGCTGCTGCGCCCGCTCCCGAAGAAGGGTGGCCGCAACACGCACGGCCACATCACCACTCGTCACCGTGGTGGCGGCCACAAGCGTCGTTACCGCGTGATTGACTTCCGCCGTTCGGACAAAGACGGCGTGCTGGCAAAGGTTGCTCACATCGAGTACGACCCGAACCGCACCGCTAACATTGCTTTGCTCCACTACTACGACGGTGAGAAGCGCTACATCATCGCTCCGAAGGGCCTGAAGCAGGGTGCCGTCGTTGAGGCTGGTCCTAACGCCGACATCAAGGTTGGTAACAACCTCCCACTGCGTAACATCCCGACCGGTACGACGATCCACGCTGTTGAGCTCAAGCCTGGTGCAGGTGCCAAGCTTGCTCGTTCCGCAGGCGCTTCTATCCAGCTGCTCGGTAAGGAAGGTTCCTACGCAGTGCTGCGTATGCCGTCCTCCGAAATTCGCCGCGTGGACATCCGCTGCCGCGCAACCGTTGGTGAGGTCGGCAACGCTGACCAGATCAACATCCGTTGGGGCAAGGCTGGCCGTATGCGCTGGAAGGGCTGGCGCCCAACGGTCCGCGGTGTTGTCATGAACCCTGTGGATCACCCACACGGTGGTGGTGAAGGTAAGACTTCCGGTGGTCGTCACCCAGTGTCCCCATGGGGCAAGAAGGAAGTTCGCACCCGCAACCCAAACCGTTACTCAAACAACATGATCGTGCGACGCCGTCGCTCGAAGAACAAGAAGCGTTAAGAGGAGGTAGTAAGACATGCCACGTAGCCTAAAGAAAGGCCCGTTCGTCGATGAGCACCTCCTCAACAAGGTGGACGCTCAGAACGATGCAGGCACCAAGCAGGTAATCAAGACCTGGTCTCGCCGTTCGACCATTCTCCCAGATTTCATCGGACACACTTTCGCCGTCCACGACGGCCGCAAGCACGTCCCGGTGTTTGTCGACGAGTCCATGGTCGGCCACAAGCTCGGCGAGTTTGCACCAACCAAGACCTTTAAGGGTCACGTCAAGGAACAGAAGGGACGTCGATAAGCAATGGCTGACACCATCACCACTGCATCC
This sequence comes from Corynebacterium sp. CCUG 51687, assembly GCF_024453995.1. NCBI lineage: Bacteria > Bacillati > Actinomycetota > Actinomycetes > Mycobacteriales > Corynebacteriaceae > Corynebacterium > Corynebacterium sp. CCUG 51687. The sequence goes on from NZ_JAGPYT010000002.1 coordinate 119,547, forward strand.
GCGACGGCCAAGTTCGTTCGTGTTTCCCCGATGAAGGCGCGCCGCGTGCTCGCCCTCGTCCGTGGGAAGTCCGTCTCCGAGGCTCTCGCAGTCCTGAAGTACGCACCACAGGGTGCTGCGAAGGACGTCGCCAAGGTTGTTGCATCTGCAGCCGCCAACGCTGAAAACAACTTCGGTTTGGACCCGCGTACGCTGGTCGTCTCCGAGTGCTGGGCAAACGAAGGTCCGACCATGCGTCGCTTCCAGCCACGCGCTCAGGGTCGCGCATTCCAGATCCGGAAGCGCACCTCGCACATCACCGTAGTTGTCGAGTCCAAGGAAGGGGCGAAGTAATGGGCCAGAAGATTCACCCACACGGCCTGCGCCTGGGTATCACGTCCGACTGGAAGTCCCACTGGTACGCCGACAAGAACTACGCTGATTACGTCGCAGAAGACATCAAGATCCGCGAGTTCCTGTCCAAGGGCCTCGAGCGCGCCGGTATCTCCGACGTTGTCATCGAGCGCACCCGTGACCGCGTCCGCGTCGACATTCACACTGCCCGCCCGGGCATCGTGATTGGCCGTCGTGGCGCTGAGGCTGACCGCATCCGCCGTGAGCTCGAGAAGCTCACCGGCAAGATGGTTGCGCTGAACATCCTCGAGGTCAAGAACGTCGACGCCGACGCGACGCTCGTTGCTCAGTCCATCGCTGAACAGCTGGTCAACCGCGTTGCGTTCCGTCGTGCGATGCGCAAGGCAATCCAGTCCGCTATGCGTAACCCACAGGTCAAGGGCATCAAGGTCATGACCTCGGGTCGTCTCGGCGGCGCTGAAATGTCCCGCGTTGAGCGCTACCACGAAGGCCGTGTGCCACTGCACACCCTTCGTGCTGAGATCGACTACGGCATCGCAGAAGCACACACGACCTTCGGCGTCATCGGCGTCAAGGTTTGGATCTACAAGGGCGACGTCGTCGGTGGCGTGCGCGAGTCCGAGCTCAACGCTCCGTCGAACGAGCGTCGTGGCCGTGGCGATCGCCGCCCACGCCGTGGTGGCCAGCGCCGCCAGCGTGCAGAGCAGAAGCAGGAGGGCTAATCAATGCTTATTCCTAAGCGTGTGAAGTACCGCCGCCAGCACCGCCCGACTCGTTCTGGCGTGTCCAAGGGTGGCAACACGATCAACTTCGGTGACTACGCTCTGCAGGCTCTCGAGCCGGCGTACATCACCAACCGTCAGATTGAGGCGGCTCGTATTGCGATCAACCGCCACGTCAAGCGTGGTGGCAAGGTCTGGATCAACATCTTCCCGGACCGTCCGTTGACGCAGAAGCCGCTCGGTGTTCGTATGGGCTCCGGTAAGGGCCCTGTCGAGAAGTGGGTCGCTAACGTAAAGCCGGGACGTATTCTCTTTGAGATGTCCTACCCGAACGACGCAACCGCTATCGAGGCACTGCGCCGCGCAGGCGCGAAGCTGCCTTGCAAGGTTCGCATCATCAAGAAGGAGGACCAGTTCTAATGGCAAACGGTACCCCCGCATCCGAGTTCCGCGAGCTCAACGACGAAGAGCTGCGCGCTCGTCTGTCCGAGGCAAAGGAAGAGCTGTTTAACCTGCGCTTCCAGCTTGCTACCGGCCAGCTGACCAACAACCGCCGCATCTCCACCGTGAAGCGCGACATCGCACGTATCTACACCGTGCTGCGCGAGCGCGAGCTCGGCCTGTCCGTTGTTCCGGGAGCTGAGGCTTAATCATGAGTGAGGCAAACGTGAACGAACAGACCAACGAGAAGCGTGTTCAGAAGAACCGCCGCGGCTACGTCGTCTCCGACAAGATGGACAAGACCATCGTTGTCGAGGTCGAGGACCGCAAGTCCCACGCCCTGTACGGCAAGATCGTCCGTACCACCAAGCGCGTGAAGGCACACGACGAGGAGAACACCGCCGGTGTTGGCGACCTCGTCCGCATCCAGGAGACGCGTCCGCTGTCCAAGGACAAGCACTTCCGTCTCGTGGAGATCATTGAGAAGGCACGCTAAACCCATCCGGTAGAGGCGTCCGACTCAAGGACAAGAGAGCACCACCCCCAAGTTTCGTTACGACGGGGTGGTGCTTTTTCTATTTCGGTAGACTTTCTGGTGCTCGTAACGTTCAATGAAAAGGAGTTCACTATGGGTACTGGCAAGTTTTGCGTCACTGTTGCACACGCGAAGGACAATGAGGACCTTGCGACGCTCGGTTTCGTCGTCGCCAACGCTGCTGTAGGTTCCGCGCAGGACACGATGGTCTTCCTGTCTTCCGAGGGCGCTCGCCTCGCTGCGAAGGGCTACGCGGACGACATCCATGAGGAGGGCTTCGCTCCAATCAAGGAGTTGATTGAGAACTTCGTTGCCGCAGAGGGCAAGCTGTACGTGTGCGCGCCTTGTGCCAAGAAGCGCGGCTTCGGGGAAGAGGATCTTATCGACGGCGCCACCATCGTCGGCGGCGCAAAGCTGGTTGAGTTCCTGGCAGACGGCACCCCAAGCGTTTCCTACTAAGGCAACGATGTCTCAGTCCGAGAATCTGCACCCGTACGCCCCAGACGCCAGCTTCGACGGTGGCGATCTGGACTGCGGTAACGGGTTGCTGTTATTGATCCGAAAGAACATCGATCCGCTCGAGTCTGGCCAGCTGCTGGAGATTATCTCCTACGACCCCACAGTCAAGGTGGACCTGCCTTCCTGGTGTAACTTGACTGGCAACGACCTGGTCAACGTGGTTGAGGAGCCAGAGCACAAGCGGTGGCGCTTCCTTGTGTCGAAGGGGGCGTTCACGAAGCCCGTGGAGGTTGCTGACATCCCGGCCGCTCCCGAGGCTGTGCGCCCGAAAAAGAAGAAGGGGCCGCGCAAGCGCCCGCAGATGCCGGTGACGCAGGAGGTCGTGGAGCCGACGATCGCCAAGGAACTGCCTGAGCCAGCTCCCGCGCCGGAGATTCCGGCGGGATCTGTGCTGACGATGGGCTCTTGGCCACGGTCTCCGTGGTTGTTGGATGCGCTGCACCGCCACCTCGAAGAGCGGATGGATGAGGGCACGTTCCAGGCCACAGCCGACGACGCAGTGCGCCTTGTGCTTGCGGCGCAGGAGCGGGCCGGAATGGACGTCGTCACGGATGGTGAAATGCGACGCGACAACTACTCGAGCTTCGTCGCGGGGCGTCTGCAGAACTGCCAGCTCATCCCGATTACGGACCTGCTGCCGTACGTGGATGACCCGGAGGAGTTCGAGCGCGAGCTTCGCGCGTTGGACGTCCCGGCGGGCGAGGTGCGCCACCCGGCGGTCTTTGGCCCGCTTGGCCGCGATAAGCCGCTGGTTGCGCACGAGGTTGAGTTTGTGCAGCAGCTCACCGACCGCCCGGTGAAGGTGTGCCTGCCAGGGCCGTACCTGCTCACGCGCACGATGTGGATGGAGTGTGTCTCCGACCGCGCGTACGAGAACCGCGAGGAGATGTCGAAGGATATCGTCCGCGTGCTACGCGAGGAGCTCCACGAATTGCTGGCGAAGGGAACGTCGCTGGTGCAGATCGATGAGCCGGTGCTTACTGAAGTCGTGTACGGGCAGGCGGGCGGGGGTGGCCGCACGTTTATGTGTGGCGCGCTCGACGGCCTGGAGGGCACGGTGGATGAGGAGCTGGAGTTCGCGAAGTCGTTGCTCGATGAGCTCACTGAGGGGCTGCCGAAGGACAGGTTGGCGCTGCACGTGTGCCGCGGCAACTGGACCACGGACGAGTCGGCGGCGCTGACGGGCGATTACGCCCCGTTTGTTGAGCTGTTCGCCTCGCTGAACGTGGGTATGTTGTCCATGGAGTTGGCGACGCCACGCGCCGGCGATATCCGAGCCCTCGAGGGAATCCGCGACGACCAGCGCATCTGCGTTGGCGTGCTGAACCAAAAGCTCCAGGAGCTGGAGCCGGTCGAGGCAGTGGAGGAGCGCATTGAGCGCGCCCTGGATACCTTCGGGGCTGACCGGGTGGTCTTCTCCACGGACTGCGGCTTTGCAACGTTCGCGGATAACCCGATCGTGGCCGCGAACTTGGCTGAGCAGCAACTCGCGCTCATTGTGCAGGCCCGCGACAACGTGATGGCGCGCCGCAATGCATGAGGATCACTACTGGGATGCCCAGGACATCGCGTGCGGTGATGTCCTGGTGCGCCTCTTCCTCTTGTTTCGCGACCAGATCAAGAACGGGGAAGTGCTGCATTTGCGGTCCACGAATGAGGCGATTGACATTGATATCCGCGCCTGGTGTGGCCTGACCGGCAACACGTTGCTGCGCGCGGATCACCCGGAGTTTTATATCCGTAAAACTTCTGATTGATGTGAAACTTCGGCTATCCTTAGCGCTGTGAATAAAGGACTGCGCCGAACGAACCGTGTCGTTTCCCGAGCCCTCGCAACCGTTGGGCTCGGGCTTTGTATTCTTGCCTCTACCGCCGCCTGCGGGTTTGGGGGCGGTCAGCCGGTCATGGCAGCTGATACGACAGAGCTCGCTCCTCGTGATGTTGCTGCCAAAGTGCCGGTCACCGCGACGGTGGAGGCTGCCACGGTGACCGCGTTGACGACGCACCTGACCGGCCCGGTCACAGCCCTGAACGTGAAGGTGGGACAGCGTGTTGAGGCCGGCCAGGTCGTTGCGGTCCTGGATACGTCGGGGGTTCAGCGTGAGATTGATGCGCAGCGCGCGCAGCAGATTTCGGCGGATGTCGCGGCGCAGAATCAGCTTGAGCAGGCCCAGCAGGCTTACCAGCAGTCGAGCGACGCGATGCAGCGTGGCCTGAACCCACAGGTGACGCAGGCGGAGGCGGCGCTTCGCCAGGCTGATGGCCAGCTGCAGGAGGCCACCGCGGTCTTTGAGCAACGCAAGAAGGCAGTCGCGGCGGGCCTGGACAGCACGTTGCTTACGCAGGCGCAGGGCGTGGACTCGGCGCGTCGTGACGCGCTGACGGCGGCCCTGGAGTCTGTACGTGGCAACCACGGCATCTTCCAATCTGGGATGGCGCAAGACGATGCTGTGCAGCCGTTGCTGAGCAAACTGGAGGCCGACGAGCGTTTCCGCGGCGCGAAGCACAACCTTTCTGCGGCGCAAAAAGCGTACGACGCTGCCCTCAACGACACCGACGCGGATCTTGCGGCGAAGCAGCGCGCAGTTGCCCAGGCATTTGATGCGAAGGCGGAGGCAGCGGTCGGGCTCGAGGTAGCAAAGCTTGCGGCCCAGCAGCAGCTCGACTCCCAGGCGGCAGCGGTGCAGCAGGCGCAGCGTGGTGTGCAGGCGGCGCAGGCCGCGGCGGGCCAGTCAATCGCGCAGCTTGAGGTCGATGTGGCGTCGGGTCAGGTGCGTGCCCCGATCGCGGGTGTGGTCGCGGAGGTTGCGGTGAAGCAGGGGCAGACGCCGACGGGTTATCTGCTCTCTGTGGCGGACCCGAACCGGCTGGTGCTGCGTGCGAACGTGAAGGAGTTGGACTCGGCGAAGATGCAGCCGGGCGACGCCGTCTCGTTCACCACGCCTGGCACCGGCGCGAAGAAGTTTAAGGGCCGTGTGCTGGATGTTTCATCGGTTGCGGAAACGCAGCCCGCGGCGGATGGGGCGTCGGCGCAGGCGGCGCGCCCGGAGTTCCCCGTGGAGATCGAGGTTCTGGGTGATACCGAGGGTCTGAAGATCGGCGGAACGGCCAAGGCGCAGATCACCACGGAGTCCGCGAAGGACGCGCTCGCTGTGCCGCGGGAGGCCGTCGTCGACGAGAATGGTAGCTACTCGGTGTACACGCTGCGCCCGAAGGATGACGGGGACAAGTTCGAGGTAGTGAAGACGCCGGTCAAGGTTGGGCTGGTGTCGGATTCGGATGTGGTCGTAGAGGGCGTCGAGAAGGGGACGCGGGTGCTGAACAAGCCTGCCGAGTATCGCGAACGCGTCGGTGCCACTGTGACCTTGGTTGAGGAGCAGGAGTGAACCCGCGCGAATCTGTCAGACTCGCTACGGTGAGCCTGCGGGCGAACAAGATGCGCTCGGCGCTGACGCTGCTCGGGGTGATCATTGGCATCGCCTCGGTGATTGCGATTATGACGCTGGGTAAGGCGATGCAGAAGCAGACGCTGGACAGCCTGGAGCAGTTCGGCATTCACGACGTCCACCTCGAAGTCAAGCCCCGCCAGGAGGATGACAGCGAGGCCGCCCGCTACATGTTCCAAGAAATTGACGACGCCTCGAAGCTCACCCCCGACATGATCGAGGACCTGCGCGCCGACCTCGGGGCGCGGGCGAAGGGTATCGCGTTTGAGTTGGATAGCTCGACAGCTCAGGCGACACGCGGGCTGGCGCACGGCACCACGATGGTGAGTTTTGTCAACGCTGACCAGCTGGAGATGCAGAACCTGCCGCTGACCGCCGGGCGATTTCTGACCCAAGACGACATTGAGGCGAACCGCGCCGTGGCGGTGGTCTCGCCGGAGGTTGTGGAGCAGCTGTTCAATAACGACCCTGATTCGGCGATCGGGCAGGAAGTCGAGCTGGACATCGGCGGGCAGTACGCTTCGGTGCAGGTGGTCGGCGCGTACGGGCACTTTGAGAAGCAAGGCGTGCTGGTCGGGGACTTTTCGCAGTCGATGATGGCGGTGCCGTACACGGTGCAGCCGGACATGATGCGCACACCGGTGCCTGGCGTAGACAACGTGAGTGTGCGCGTCGCCGATGGCGCCGACACCGATCAAGTGGCCAAGGACGTCCAGGCGTGGGCGGACCGTGCCTATGAGGACGACCCCGATTACAAGGGGAAAGTGGCCGACATGAAGCGTGACATCGATCAGCTCAACCAGACGTTGACCATGATGAGCGTGGTGGTCTCCGCAATCGGCGGGATCTCGCTGCTGGTGGGCGGCATCGGCGTGATGAACATCATGCTAATCACCGTGACGGAACGCACCCGCGAGATCGGCGTGCGTATGGCGCTCGGGGCGACGAGGCGGATGATCCGCATGCAGTTCGTCACTGAGGCGATGATCGTCTGCCTGATCGGCGGCGTGTTCGGCGTGGTCGTGGGCGCGGGCTTCGGCATGCTCGGTGCGCTCCTGCTCAACGCCTTCGTGCTGCCACCGATCACGGCAGTGCTACTCTCACTGGTATTCGCGCTGCTGATTGGCCTGTTCTTCGGCTACTACCCGGCAAACCGCGCATCGAGAATGAACCCGATCGAAGCCCTGCGCTACGAATAGCAACAACGTTTGGAGTGACACATATGGCAGCCACCGTGCTGACCACGGAAAACACGCGCCGGTACAAGCCCGAGCCGTCAGTGGCGACAGCGCTGAAGACACCGCGCATCCTGACGAAAGAGGTCCTCGCCGGGCTAGTTGTGGCGCTGGCGCTGATCCCGGAGGCGATCAGCTTCTCCATCATCGCCGGGGTGGACCCGAAGATCGGGCTGTACTCCTCCTTCATCATGGCGATGGTGATCGCGATTACGGGCGGGCGACCCGCCATGATTGCGGCCGCCACGGGTGCGGTCGCTCTGGTCATCGCGCCGCTGGTGCGGGACTACGGCTACGACTACATGGTGGCGGCCATCATGCTCGCCGGGGTGTTTCAGATTCTGTTGGCGGTTGCTGGCGTCGCAACGCTGATGCGGTTCTTGCCGCGAAGCGTGATGGTTGGCTTCGTCAACGCGCTGGCGATTCTCATCTTTGTGGCGCAGCTGCCCGAAATCATCGGCATTCACTGGGCGGTGTACCCGCTGCTGGCGCTGGCCATCGTGATCATGGTGGTGATGCCGAAGTTCACGCAGGCGATCCCGGCGCCGCTTGTGGCGATCCTCGTGGTGACGCTCATCGCGGTCGCAACGAATGCGCCGGTCCCGACGGTCGGGGACCGCGGCGAGCTGCCGAGCAGCCTGCCCGAATTCTTCATCCCGCACGTGCCGCTGACCTGGGAGACGCTTCGGATCATCGCACCGTACTCGCTCGGCGTGGCGCTTGTCGGGCTGATGGAGTCGCTGATGACCGCGAAGCTGATCGACGAAGTCACGGACACGCACTCCAATAAGACCCGCGAGAGCTGGGGGCAGGGCGTCGCGAACATCGCTACCAGCCTGTTCGGCGGGATGGGCGGCTGCGCCATGATCGGCCAGTCCATGATCAACGTGAAGGTCTCGGGGGCTCGCACCCGTATTTCCACCTTCCTGGCGGGCGCGTTCCTGCTGATTTTGATGCTCGCGTTCGGCGAGTACGTCGCCATGATCCCGATGGCTGCGCTGGTTGCCGTGATGGTGATGGTGTCGGTGGGCACGTTCGACTGGCACTCGGTGATGCCGAGCACGCTGCGCAAGCTGCCGGCTTCGGAAACCGTCACGATGCTGATCACGGTTGCAGTGGTGCTGGCGACGAACAACCTGGCTATCGGCGTCGTGGTGGGTGTGCTTGTGGCGTCGGTAATCTTTGTGCGAAACGTCGCCCACCTGGTGGAAGTGACCCGCGAAGTTGTCGACGGCGTGGCTCACTACGTGGTGTCCGGCCAGCTGCTGTTTGCCTCCTCCAACGACCTGACCACTCTGTTCATGTACTCGGAGGACCCCGACGAAGTGGTCGTGGACCTGCACCGCGCGCACGTGTGGGACGCGTCGACGGTCGCGGCGCTCGACAGCATTGAACAAAAATACGAGGAGCGCGGCAAGCATGTGAGCTTTGTCGGCATGAATCCGAGTACCACGGAGTTTCACGGCAAGCTCACGGGCTCGCTGGGATAGGGTTCGGCGGCGTCACTTTTTCAGGAACTACGCCGCGTGTAAAATTCGCCCCATGTGTGGAATCGTTGGATACATAGGTGGCGAGCGTGCACGCGAGCACGACGCCCTCACCGTCATTATTGATGGGCTTCGCAGGCTCGAATACCGCGGTTATGACTCGGCCGGGGTAGCAGTCATGCAGGGCGACACCATCGCGTGCAGGAAGAAGGCAGGCAAGGTCGCGGACCTAGAGCAGGCCATCGCAGAGGCGCCGCTTGCGCCTTCCAACCTGGGCATCGGGCACACCCGGTGGGCAACCCACGGCGGGCCTACCGACGCCAACGCCCACCCCCACGTCGTCGGCGACGGCGCACTGGCCGTGGTGCACAACGGCATCATCGAGAACTTCGCGGCACTTCGTGCTGAGCTGAGCGAGATGGGCTACACGTTCCGCTCCGAAACTGACACCGAGGTGGCAGCCACGCTGCTGCTGGACATCTTCAATACTGAGGCGAACAAGGACCTCACCGAGGCAATGCGCCTGACCGCCCTGCGACTCGAGGGCGCGTTCACGCTGCTGGCCATCGAGCAGGAATTCCCGGACCGTATCGTTGCGGCGCGCTGGAACTCACCGCTGGTGATCGGCCTGGGCGAGGGTGAGAACTTCCTCAGCTCTGACGTCTCCGGCTTCATCGAGTTCACCCGCGACGCGGTGGAGATGGACAACGGGCAGATCGTTACCCTGACCGCCGACAGCTACGACATCATTGACTTCGAAGGCAACCACGCCGAGGGCAGCCCGTTCCGCGTCGAGTGGGACGTCACCGCCGCAGAAAAGGGTGGGTTTGATTCCTTCATGGCGAAGGAGATCCACGACCAACCGGCTGCCGTTCGCGACACGCTGTACGGCCGCTTCGACGCCGAGGGCAAGCTCACGCTCGACGAACTACGTATCGACGAGTCCGTGCTGCGCAGCGTCGACAAGATCATCATCGTGGCCTGCGGTACCGCTGCGTACGCGGGGCACGTGGCGAAGTACGCGATTGAGCACTGGTGCCGCATCCCGACGGAGGTCGAGCTGGCGCACGAGTTCCGCTACCGCGACCCGATCGTCACCCCGAACACCCTGGTCGTAGCAATTTCGCAGTCCGGCGAGACCATGGACACCCTCATGGCTGTACGCCACGCGCGCGAGCAGGGCGCGAAGGTCATCGCGATCTGCAACACGGTCGGCTCCTCCATCCCGCGTGAGGCCGACGCCTCCCTGTACACCTACGCCGGCCCAGAGATCGCAGTGGCGTCGACGAAGGCGTTCATCTCCCAGATCGTGGCGTCCTACCTGTTGGCGCTGTACCTGGCGCAGGTTCGCGGCAACAAGTTCACCGACGAAATCCAGACCATCATTGCTGAGCTGGAGGAGATGCCGGAGAAGATCCAGTGGATCCTGGACAACGAGGCAGAAATCCAGGAACTTGGCCGCGAGCTCGCCGACGCGAAGTCGGTGCTCTTCCTCGGCCGCCACGTCGGCTTCCCAGTCGCGCTCGAGGGTGCACTGAAGCTCAAGGAGGTCGCCTACCTGCACTCCGAGGGCTTCGCCGCAGGCGAGCTCAAGCACGGCCCGATCGCGCTGGTTGAGGAAGGGCAGCCGGTGTTCGTCATCGTGCCGTCGAAGCGTTCGCGCCACAACCTGCACGCCAAGGTTGTCTCCAACATCCAGGAAGTCCGCGCGCGTGGCGCCGTCACCATCGTGATCGCGGAAGAGGGCGACGAAGACGTGAACCGCTTCGCCAACCACGTGATCCGCATCCCGCAGTCGGCCGGCCTCATGCAGCCCCTCTTGTCGACGATCCCGCTGCAGATCTTCGCCTGCACCGTTGCGCAAGCACGTGGCTTGAACGTGGACCAGCCACGCAACCTGGCGAAGTCCGTCACGGTGGAGTAGCGCGCTAGAGTGGCCGCATGAAGAAGTTTGGGTTCCTTTCATTCGGCCACCACGCACCACCCGGGCGCCAGGGGATGACCGCGCGCGAGGCGCTACAGGACACCGTGGAGCTCGCGCGCCAGGCGGACGCGATTGGTGTCAACGGCGCCTACGTGCGAGTGCACCACTTCGCGCCGCAGTTCGCGTCTCCGATTGCCTTGCTTGGCGCGATGGCGTCGGCGACGAAGCACATTGAGGTGGGCACCGGCGTCGTCGATATGCGCTACGCCAACCCGCTGCAGCTCGCGGAGGACGTCGCCGCGCTCGATTTGCTAAGCGACGGCCGCCTCGCCTTCGGCGTCTCCCGCGGGTCACCGGAGCCTGCCGATAGAGGGTGGCGCGCTTTCGGCTACGAGTCAGAGGCCGCGAACGGTTCTGACCTGGCGCGTGCACATTTCCAGCGTTTCATTTCCGCGCTGCGCGGGGACCCGATGGCGCTCGCCGCATCCCTTGAGGAGCAGTACCCGCAGATGTACCCGCCTGCCAGCCCACTTTCGGTGTTGCCACACTCCGAGGGGGCGGCGCGCCGGGTGTGGTGGGGCGCAGGTACCTTCGCCAGCGCCGAGCAGGCTGCCCGCGACGGCGTGAACCTGATGAGCTCCACGCTGATTTCGGAAGCCGACGGCCGCAGCCTCGGCGAGCTGCAGGCGGAACAGATCCAGCACTACCGGAAGGCGTGGGCGGACGCGGGCCACGACTGGGAACCGCGCGTTTCTGTTTCTCGTTCTATCTTTCCGATCGTGGACGAGGACACCGAGCGGCTCTTCGGACTGCTGGATACCGAGGAACAGATCGGACAGATTGAGCGTGGTGTGTACACCACGTTTGGCAAGACGTACGCCGCAGAGGCCGACCAGCTTATCGAGGAGCTCGGTAATGACCCAGCAATCCAGGCCTCGGACACGCTGATGCTCACCGTTCCGAACCAGGCCGGGGTGGACGTGTGCATGCAGATCCTGCGCGGGTTCGCCGAGCACGTCGCGCCGGCGCTTGGGTGGGAGCCAGCGTACGCGGCTTCCTAATCCAGCTCGTGGGCGAAGGGGGTGTCTGCGCCGGTGCGCGACACCGTGATCGCGGCCGCGCGGGTGGCGAACGTGAGGATCTCGCGCCACTCCTCCTCGTCCAGGGCGAGCAGGCCGTCGCGGTCCAGGCCGCGGGCGTCGAACAGGTGGACCAGCGCCGCCATCACCGTGTCGCCGGCGCCGATCGTGTCCGCGACCGTGACCTTCGGTGACGGGACCGTGACCGTGCCGAACGGCGCGCGTACCCGCAGGCCGTCGGCGCCGAGCGTGGTCACCACGACTGGCACGTGGGAGGTGTCACCGAGGAACTCGACTTCCTCGTCGGAGAGTTTGAGCACCGTTACGGAATCGAGCAGCCCCCGCAGGAACAGGCGGTGCTTCTCGGAGGCGAACGCCGGGCGGATATTCGGGTCCAGGCAGACGATTGCGCCGTGCTTTGCCGACTCAGAGGCGGCCTCCGCGTAGCGCAGCGACGCCGGTTCCAGCGCCAGGGACAGGGTCCCGAACACCGCGTAGCCCTCCTGCACCGGGACCGGCTGTGCGAAGCGGTCGGCGGTGCCGTCGACGTAGAACGTGTACGTTGCCGAGCCGTTCTCAGCCAGGGCGGTGACAGCAAGGGTGGTGGGCTCGTCGCCGCGGCCGCAGTTGGTGAGGTCCACGTGGGCGTCGAGAAGCGATTGGGCGAGTGCCTCCCCGAAGTTGTCACGAGACAACCGTGACTGGAAGGAGACGTCTGCGCCGAGTCTGCCCAGCGCACGGGCCACATTGAACGGGCCGCCACCGAGCGCGGGCACCAGCGGCGCGAGCGGGGAACGGTCCTGGGGGACAAGGTCAACGAGGGCTTCGCCGTACACAGTGATCATGGTTCCACCGTAGACTAAGTCGCATGACGTACCGGCCAACATTTCACCTGTCCCCGCCGCAAGGGCGCCTCAACGACCCGAACGGCGTCACGCTCATCGGCGACCAACTCCACGTGTTTTACCAGCATGATCCGTGCTTTCCGCACGCTGCGAAGCGCACCGGTTGGGGCCACGCCGTCACCACAATTGGGGGTGAGGAGGGCCTGGGCCAGTGGCGTCACCTCCCCGACGCGCTGTACCCGGACTTCCCGTACGACACGCACGGGTGCTACTCCGGGTCCTCCGTGGTGCACGACGGTGAGGTCATGCTGTTTTACACCGGCAATGTGAAGGAAGATGGGCGCCGCCTGACCACGCAGAACCTGGTCCGCGTTGAGGACTTGGAGGGCCCGATGGGCGGTGTGTACCACCGTGCACCGGAGAATCCGCTCATTGACGGCCCAGCCCTCGGCTTTACCGCCCACTACCGGGACCCGCACGTCACTCAGAATGAGGACGGCTCCTGGCGCATGGTGCTCGGCGCGCAGCGTGAGGAGGAGCGCGGCGCGGTGGTGCTCTACGAGTCACCGGACCTGCTGAACTGGTCGTTTGCTGGCGCGCTGCAGTTCGAGGGGCTGGACCCGCGCGTTGAGGCCGCCTACATGTGGGAGTGCCCGAACCTGCTGCGGATGCGTGACCACGCGACGGGGCAGTGGCGCGAGGTACTCGTGCTGTGCCCACAGTACCCGGGCTCGGACGAGTGCGGCTACGTCGTGGGCACGCTGGATGGGCTGTGGTTCCGCGTGGAGTCGCAGTTCCGGGCGTTGGACTTTGGGCATCAGTTTTACGCGCCGCAGATGGTCGCCGAGGACGATGGCGATGCGCTGTTGCTCGGTTGGATGGGACTGCCTGCCCGCGATGACACCCCAACGCTTCAGGCAGAGGGCTGGGTGCATCAGCTGACGTTGCCTCGCAGGCTCCAACTTGTCGACGGCCAGCTTCGCACCGAACTCCTTCTCCCAACCGATCCCGCGGGGATGGTCGTGCACCGCGAAGTTCTCAGGGGACAGCCGTGGGAGGCCGACCTGGTCGACGATGCCGGTGGCGTTGGTGCTCACGTGGCGTGGCGGCCTGGCGAGGCCGGGCGTGGAACGCTGAGCGTGACGGTCGGCGGTGACGAGCGCCGCGCCCAATGCGCGCAGGGCGAACTCGTGGTGTGCGCTGACGGCGCCGCCCTCGAAGTTGTCGCTGGGGGCGGGGAGGTGGCGTTCTCCTCGGCGGTCTTCGGTACTGAGGGAGCCCCATGGGTGGCTGTGGAAGTACGTGAAATCGGCCACAACCGGGGGTAATCGGACGCAAGTAAGCTGATTTATGCCCGTATAGATGTTTGACTGTGTGGGAAGAGAAAGGATTCCCACATGGACCACAAAGAAGTAGCCCGGCGGGTCCTCGCCGGGGTAGGGGGCGAGGAAAACATCGTTGGCGTCGCCCACTGCGCGACGCGACTGCGTTTCGTGCTTAAGGACGTCGACAAGGTTGCGCAGGATACGCTGGAGAACGACCCTGATTTGAAGGGCACGTTCGCAACCGGCGGCATGTTCCAGATCATCGTCGGCCCCGGTGACGTGGACATTGTCTTTGATCAGCTCAACGGCATGACCAGCAAGAGCATTGCTGTCTCCACGGAAGACCTGAAGGAAGTAGCGGCGAACCAGGGCAACTGGTTTACGCGCTTCATTAAGGTCTTTTCTGACATCTTCGTGCCGCTGATCCCAATCCTGGTTGGCGGCGGTCTGCTCATGGCGCTCAACAACGTCCTGACCGCCGAGGGGTTGTTCGGGGAGAACTCCCTGGTGGGGATGTTCCCGCAGATCCAGGGTCTGACGGAGATCATCAATGTGCTGGCCTCCGCACCGTTCGCGTTCCTGCCGGTGCTGGTGGGGTACTCCGCGACGAAGCGCTTCGGTGGCAACGAATACCTCGGCGCCGGCATGGGCATGGCGATGGTTCACCCGGCGTTGGTCAACGGCTACGACGTGGCGAACTCCGTTGCCGACGGAACGATGCCGTTCTGGGACCTGTTCGGCTTGCCAGTCGCGCAGGCGGGTTACCAGGGTGCGGTGCTGCCGGTGCTGGCGGTCGCGTGGATCTTGGCAACGATCGAGAAGTGGTTCCACAAGCGTCTGAAGGGTACGGCGGACTTCCTGATTACTCCGCTGGCAACCCTGCTGATTACGGGCTTCATTACCTTCATCGCCGTCGGCCCGTTTGTCCGCTGGCTCGGTGACCTGCTGATTGTCGGCCTCTCCAGCCTGTACGACTTCGGTGGCCCAATCGGTGGCCTGCTCTTCGGTCTGGTGTACTCGCCGATCGTGATCACTGGCCTGCACCAGTCCTTCCCGCCAATCGAGCTCGAGCTGTTTAATCAGGGCGGCTCCTTCATCTTCCCGACGGCCTCCATGGCGAACATCGCGCAAGGCGCAGTGGCCCTTGCCGTGTACTTCCTGGCGCGCAACGCAAAGCTCAAAGGTCTAGCTGGTTCCTCGGGCATCTCGGCCGTATTTGGTATCACGGAACCCGCCATCTTCGGCGTCAACCTGCGCCTCCGCTGGCCCTTCTTTATCGGCCTCGGCGCGGCCGGTATTGGTGCAATGCTGATTGCGATCTTTGATGTCAAGGCAGTTGCGCTTGGTGCGGCGGGCTTTATCGGCGTGGTCTCCATCCGCGCGAATGACATGGTGACCTTCCTGATCCTCGGCGTCATTACGTTCGTGATCGCCTTCGTGGCGGCCTACGGGTACGGGCGCTACCTGGTGGGCAAGCATGGCAGCATCGATCCGGACGCAACCGAGGATCCAGCCGCCGATGCCGCTGCCGAGCAAGCGCTGCTCGAGGCGTCCGACGAGGCGCTCCACGTCGTGGCGCCTCTCGAGGGCAACGCCGTGCCGCTTGCGACGGTCAGTGACCCGATGTTTGCCCAGGGCAAGCTGGGGAACGGCGTGGCAATCGTGCCGACGGTTGGGGAGCTGCGCGCACCCGTCGCCGGTACGGTTGCGGTCACGTTCCCGTCCGGCCACGCCTACGCAATCCGCGCCAAGGGGACCGATGGCAAGAACGTGGACATTCTCATGCACATCGGCTTCGACACCGTGAACCTCAAGGGCGAGCACTTCACTGCACACGTGAAGAAAGGTGACGTCGTAGAAGCAGGCCAGCTCCTCGCGACGTTCGATATCGATGCCATCCGCGACGCAGGATACGAAGTGACGACTCCGGTCGTTGTCTCGAATACGAAGCGGGTAGGGGAGATTGGGGCGTCGAGAAGCCTTCCTGCAGACACGAAGTTTGGCGATGCCCTCTTCTTCGTCGAGCCGAAAAAGATAGCTGAAGAAGCAAAATAAAAGTTTTTTAGAAAACTGGCAACAACCTTAAATTGGTCTGTTAATCTGTTGGTGTCTTGTTCAGCGCGCTAGCTCACAAGGGTCTAGCGGACATCACAGGAGGAAAACTATGAAACTTCGTCGCATTCTCGCCGCAGGCCTCGTGGCTTCCGCTCTTGCAGTGGGCGCACCGGTCGCACAGGCAGCACAGCCAGCGCCAGAACCGCTGGCAGGTGTCCTGCACGAGCTGAAGCGCCTCGGTGGCTACCAGGCACAGAACCTGATCCTCGTGCCTGCACTGCTGTCCTCTTTGGGCTTCCTGACGAACATCGCGACGTCTTCGCAGCGCGTCTAAATCCCACCCATTCACCCGAGACCATAGAGAGAGAACGTAAGAATGAAACTTCGTAACGCAATTGCAGTTGCCGCTTCTGTTGTTGTCCTGTCTGGCGTTGTTGCTACCGATGCAAGTGCTGCACAGTACCCAGAGCCGCTGAACAACGTCATGAACGAGCTGCGCAACTTCGCTGGCCCGCAGGGTCCGAACCTGCTGCTGGTTCCGGCTGTGCTTTCGTCCATCGGTGTCGTCAACATGGCCGTTGTGGTCATCCTGTCGATCGTTGCTGCGGCAACCGGCGTGGGCATCGCTGCTTCGAGCTAAGTGCTCACCGAGCAATAACGAACGCCCCCTTCCCTTCGCGGGAACGGGGCGTTTTCTTTCTGCTTGGGGGTTAGCGGCGTGTCGCCAGCGGGGTTGCCGGGGTGCCGCCCTTGTTTAGCCAAGCATAGACGCCGCCCATGATGAGGCCACCACCGATGTAGTTGCCGACCCACACGATGAGCCAGTTCATCAGGCCATTCGTCAGTGTGAACCCGGCGAAGTGCTCGGCGCCGATGCCGTAGCCCGCCAGGGAGAAGACGACGAAGCTGGCGATGGAGTGCTCGTACCCCATTGCGGCGAATGCGGGAACGATCAGCATGATGGCGAGGAACTTCGCGGTGAAGTCCTTGCCAGCCTGGATGGCGAGCAGCACGCCGATGTTGACCACGATGTTGGCGAAAATGCCTTCCATGAACAGCAAGCTGTCCGGCTTCGCGAGCTTGGTCTCAACGGTCGCGGCGAGGAAGCTGTCCATCCCGATCGGCTGGAACGCCGTGGCGTGGACCAGGAATACCGCGGTGATGAGGGCGCCGAGCAGGTTGAAGATGGTGCAGGTGGAGACCATTAGGAAGCCCTTGAGCCAGGGGAGGCGCCCGGAGGCGCTGCCGTAGGTCATGAACATCATGTTGCCGGTTGCGAGTTCCGCACCCAGGACAACGATGACGTACAGCGAGAGGCAGAAGATAGCTGCGAACACGAAGCGGCCGTAGCCGGGGGCGCTGCTTTCTACTTGGGTGGAGGCGACGGTGGCGAAGGCCGTCATGATCGTCAAAAACATGCCGGCGAGCATGGAGCGTACCGCGAACTTGGGGAGTTCGTAGGTGTAGAGGTACGACTTGAAGCCGATTGAATCCGCAAGTGTGCCATCGAAGTTCATAGGTATGACCATACCAAAGGTCAGAACCGGGCACGAATCCACACAACCAAAAGTCATGGTTTGCGGGCGCGCATGTTCCGTGCTTTAATGTTCCAGTTGTCCTTTGCTGCGTGTTTGCTCTGCGCGTTTCCGAGCTGAGCATGTACGCCTGCGGTACCGAAGGTGCCGTCGACAAGCGAAAAGACATCGAAGACATTGACCACGTGCGTATAGGACGGAAATCTAACGCACATCGACCCAGGTCAGGAGACCAATAGTGATTCAGAAGGAATCGCGCCTGAAGGTCGCCGACAACACCGGTGCACGTGAAATCCTGTGCATCCGTGTCCTCGGCGGATCCGTTCGGCGCTTCGCCGGCATCGGCGATACGATCGTCGCCACTGTGAAGGAAGCTGCCCCAGGCGGCAACGTTAAGGAAGGCGAAGTCGTTAAGGCTGTCATCGTTCGCGCGAAGAAGGAGACCCGTCGTCCGGACGGCTCCTACATTGCGTTCGACGAGAACGCTGCAGTGCTGATCAAGAACGACACCGAGCCACGCGGCACCCGTATCTTCGGCCCAGTTGCTCGCGAGCTGCGCGACAAGAAGTTCATGAAGATCGTTTCTCTCGCACCGGAGGTGATCTAGGGATGAAAATCAAAAAGGGCGATATGGTCCAGGTCATCTCTGGCAAGGATAAGGGCGCGCAGGGCAAGGTTATTGAGGCATACCCGAAGCGTCAGCGCGTTCTCGTTGAAGGCGTGAACCGCATGAAGAAGCACGTCGCGAACTCCTACAACGAGCGCGGCGCAGAGTCCGGCGGCATTGTCACCCAGGAAGCTCCGATCCACGTCTCCAACGTGATGGTCCTGGATTCCGACGGCAAGCCGACGCGCGTGGGCTACCGTTTCGACGAAAACGGCAAGAAGGTCCGCGTTGCAAAGTCGAACGGGAAGGACATCTAAGCATGGCTGAGAACTACACCCCTCGTCTGAAGACCCAGTACAAAGAGGACATCCGTACCAAGCTCAACGATGAGTTCAAGTACGACAACGTCATGCAGATCCCAGGTCTGACCAAGATTGTTGTCAACATGGGTGTCGGCGACGCTGCACGTGACTCCAAGGTCATCAACGGCGCACTCGAGGACCTCGCCGCGATCACCGGCCAGAAGCCACAGCTTCGCCGCGCGAAGAAGTCCATCGCTAACTTCAAGCTCCGTGAAGGCATGCCGATCGGCGCGAAGGTCACCCTCCGCGGCGACCGCATGTGGGAGTTCCTGGACCGCCTGCTGACGGTTGCTCTGCCACGTATTCGTGACTTCCGTGGCCTCAGCGACAAGCAGTTCGACGGTGCAGGCAACTACACCTTCGGCCTGACCGAACAGACGATGTTCTACGAAATCGACATCGACAAGATCGATCGCGTCCGCGGTATGGACATCACTGTCGTCACCACCGCAACGAACGACGACGAGGGCCGCGCACTCCTGCGCCACCTCGGCTTCCCGTTCGCTGACAAGGATGGCAAGATGCAGCGCGCATAACGCGTCACTGCTTTTCGACGAACACCCCTGCGACCCAACCACCGGGTTGCGGGGGTGTACGTCTTTTGGGGGAACCTGCAGAGCACACCCGAATAGTACGCATGTACTGTTTTTGGGAAACGTTCGATAGACTGACTCCTTGCAACAATCTCTCAGGTGAATTTGAGGAGGCCACGATGGCTTTGCAGGAAATGGTCCACGCAGGGGCCAAAAAGAAAGAGCAGCTTCTCGATAATGAGATGCCACGGTTTTTCGTCCGCGCGATTCTCGCCGGCATTTACCTGACCGCTGGTACGGCGTTCGCCGCGGTGGCGGGAAATGCGGTCAATGAATACGCACCGGGGCTCGGCTCGGTTGTGTTCGCCTTGCTGTTCGGGCTTGGCCTGTTCGCGATCGTCATCCTGAACGCGGAGCTTGCAACGGGCGACATGATGTTTGCGTCCTGGGCGGCGACGGACAAGGTGTTCAGCTGGGGCAAGGGTATTTGGCTCGTCGTTGTGGTGACGGTGGCGAACCTGATCGGTGCGATCATTTTCGCGGCTGTGATGAGCCAGTCGGCTAAGTTCGGCTCGATGGATAACAGCCACCTGATTGTCACTCTGGTCGAGGGCAAGTTGGCGAAGCCGTTCTTCGGCGCACTGCTTGAGGCGATCTTCGCGAACTTCATTGTCAACATGGCGATTGTTGGTGCGCTGCTGGCGAAGGAGTTCATCTCCAAGTTCGTCGTGATCCTGCCACTGATCGCTATCTTCGTTGGCCTGGGCCTCGAGCACGTTATTGCGAACTTCTCGCTGTTCTCCCTGGCGTTCCTGTCCAGCACGCCACCTGAGGGATTCACCGCCGCTGCAATCCTGAGCAACTGGGTTGCTGTGTGGATCGGCAACTTCATCGGCGGTGGCCTGTGCATCGGCGGTGTCTACGCTTGGTTGAACAAGACGAAGACGGTGTACAAGGACTAGTCGCTGAGCTCCCCGGAGTACAGATTGAAGCGCTCGCCGCGCACAAAGCCGGCGAGCGCCATTTTTGTTTTGCGGGCCAGCTCGACGGCGAGCGAGGATGCCGCCGAGACCGCCACCATTGCCGGGAAACCGGCCATTGCTGCTTTCTGCACAAGTTCGAATGACGCGCGGGAGCTGACAACCAGGATCAGGTCGCTGGCTGGCAGGAGCCCTTCGAGTAGTAGGTGGCCAATGACTTTGTCGGTCGCGTTGTGGCGGCCGATGTCCTCGCGGATTACTACAGGTTCGCCGTCAAAGGTAAACGCGCCGGCCGCGTGGATGCCGCCTGTCTTACGGAACTGCTTTTGGCCGGTTGCAAGGGCGTCGGGTAATCGCATCACCAGGTCCGGGTCCAAACGGACGGGAGTGATTGGCGCGGGCACCTTGCCCATGATGTCGTCGATCGACTGCGTGCCGCACACGCCGCATGCGCTCGTGGTAGTGGTCAGGCGAATGAACTGCGGTGCAGCGGGGGAGGCCGCGGGCCCGAGGTCGATGTCGAGCGTGTTGTACGTGTTTTCGCCGTTCGGCCCGACCGCACCCGCGCAGTAGCGCGCGGAACGAACGTCCTCTGCGCTGCTGATCAGTCCCTCCGCGAACATCCAGCCGTGTGCCAGCTCGACGTCGTGGCCGGGGGTCCGCATCGTGGTGGTCAACGTGTCGCCGGTGGCGCGGATCGCCAGCGGCTCTTCCACGGTGACGGTATCGGCGCGAGTATCGCGCGCGAAACCGCTGTCGGTGCGGGTGACTTTCGTGACGGCGAAGCGTCGATTAATCCTGCTCATACGTTTCCAGGAGCTTCGCTACCTTGGCAAGCGCCGCGCGCGTCGTTGCTGCGTCCGCATCAGTATCGCCCTGGAGCGCCGCACCGGTTGCGACGCCTACGACGAACGCCGTTGTCGGCGCCGCCGGGCGCGACGGGCCGTTGTGCGCGACGTCGGCGGTCATCTTCAGAATGTCGCCGACCAGCGAGCGCGTGAGATCCGGGGAAACGCCGAGCGTACGGGAGACCTCTTCGAGCCACTCGTGTGTTGATTGCAAACCTTCGTTGTTAGCCATGTGTGCCACCTTAGTCGTCGTTCTTGTTGATGAGCCACGCGCTCGCAGCCGTGACCATCGCTTCGGCGCCGCGGTCGAGTGTCGGCTGGAGGTCGGGCGCGAACGCTGCGTTGTGATTGCCCGGTGCATGCGGGTAGCTGGCGAAGCCGCCGAGGCCCCAGAACGTGTACGGCACGCCGAGCGCGTCCGGGATGATCGAGAAGTCCTCGCTGGCAGGGACCTGCGCCAACGTCTGTGCTTCGTCACCGAATCGCGTCTCGAAGGCGTTGCGTACCCGCTGCGTTACTGTGGCATCGTTGCTGGTGAGCGGGTAGGCGTCGTAGTACTCGAACTCAGGCGGCTGCGGGCTACGCGCTGCCTCGCACTCAGCGCGCACGATGCGTTCGATGGCCTCCTTGAGGTGCGCGCTCGTCGCCTCCGAATAGGCGCGGGTATTGATCAGCAGCTCCGCGCTATCCGGGATGACGTTGGATTTTGCTCCCGAATGGATCGCGCCGACCGTCAGCACCGCGGTTTCGGAAGCAGCAATCTCTCGGGAGACTACGGTGTGCAGCCTCGTCACAATTGTCGACGCCAACAAGACCGCATCGACGCCCATCTCAGGCATGGATCCGTGCGAACCCACTCCGTGTACCGTGACCTTCACCGAGAACGCCAGGGAGAGCACCGGGCCCGGCCGGGTCCCCACATGGCCCAATGGCAGCGTGCTGAGCACGTGTTGGCCCAAGTACACGTCGGGGTGGGGGATCGCGTCGGCGATACCGTGCTCAACCATCGAACGTGCGCCGGAGGCAGTTTCCTCGCCGGGCTGAAATACGCCTACCAGCGTGCCGGACCAGGCGTCGCGGCAACTGTTGAACGCGACGAGGGCCGCGAGCACCGAGCAAATATGGAAGTCGTGCCCACACGCGTGGGATACCGGCACCTCCTGCCCGGTCGCAGCATCGACTTGGGTTTGCGTGCAGGCGTAGTCCTTGCCGGAATCCTCCTTGATTGGGAGGCCGTCAGTATCACCACGCAGAGCGACGACGGGCCCGAGGCCGTTTTCGATGGTGGCGACGACGCCCGTTTCGCCCAGTACCGAATATGGGATCCCGGCTGCCTCGAGTTCCTGAACGATGCGCTGTGAGGTTTGGGTTTCCTGCATCGAGAGTTCAGCGTGTTGGTGGAACCAGCGGTAGAGCTCCTCGCGGTGCGTGCGGGTGGCGGAGAGGGCGTCGAAAAGTTCGTCGAGGTGCTTCATAGCACCGACTATACGGCGCAGCGACCGGGCCAACGTGACTTGTTTCTTGTATAGAGGGAGTGTAATGTGGCCAAACGGACTTGTGCACAGATGGTTGTCTGCGCGCAAAATCCGAGAGAACATTGTACATCCAACTTTGTTGCAGGCCCCCCGCCGAGAAGCGGACCGCGTGCAAGGGAGGCGGCGAGCGCCCCGCGTTATTGAGCGTGGGGAGCGTGAAGTAGCCCCCGACAGATCATGCGGAAAACGCGACCTAGCACGACATAGTCTTGCTGGTCAGGTGGGTAGGGAACCGCAACGAGAAAGGTAAACGGTCACATCTTATGACGATGACTGATCCAATCGCAGACATGCTGTCTCGCGTGCGCAACGCGTCGCACGCACAGCACGAGAGCGTGACAATGCCTTCCTCCAAGATCAAGGCAAACATCGCCGAGATCCTGAAGCAGGAAGGCTACATTGCTGATTACAAGGTTGAGGACGCCAAGGTTGGCAAGCAGCTGACCCTGGACCTCAAGTACGGCCCGACCCGTGAGGCTGCCATCGCTGGCCTGCGTCGCGTGTCCAAGCCTGGTCTGCGCGTGTACGCAAAGTCCAACGACCTGCCGCAGGTGCTGGGTGGTCTGGGTGTGGCGATCATCTCCACGTCCCAGGGTCTCCTCACTGACCGTCAGGCCCAGGAGAAGGGTGTAGGCGGAGAAGTTCTCGCCTACGTCTGGTAAAGGGAGGTTGAAAAGACTATGTCGCGTGTAGGTAATGCACCCATCGCCATCCCGAATGGTGTCGAAGTTAAAATTAACGGTCAGGTCGTAGAGGTCAAGGGCCCTAAGGGTTCCCTCAACTTCGAGCTGCCTGAGCCAATCACCGCTGCGGTTGAGGACAACGAGATTGTCGTCTCCCGTCCGGACGATCACCGTAAGCACCGTGCGCTGCACGGTCTGTCCCGTTCCATGGTCAACAACCTCGTTGTTGGCGTGACCGAGGGCTACAAGATCAACATGGAGATCTTCGGTGTCGGCTACCGTGTCCAGGCCAAGGGCAAGAACCTCGAGTTCTCGCTCGGCTACTCCCACCCGATCCTCATTGAGGCTCCGGAAGGGATCAGCTTCGCAGTCGATGGCAACACCAAGTTCTCCATCGAGGGCATTGACAAGCAGCAGGTTGGCCAGATCGCGGCTAACATCCGCCGCCTCCGTAAGGATGACCCATACAAGGGTAAGGGCATCCGCTACGAAGGTGAGCAGATTCGCCGCAAGGTCGGAAAGACGGGTAAGTAATCATGAGCAATTCTGCAGAGAACACCAAGCGCACCCCGGTCGGCAAGGATATTTCCTCCCGCCGCCGCGAGGCTCGTGCACGTCGCCACTTCCGTATCCGCAAGACGCTGCGCGGCACCCCGGAGACCCCACGTCTCGTTGTGCACCGCTCTTCGCGTCACATCCACGTCCAGCTGATCGACGATCTCGCTGGCCACACGCTCGCAGCGGCATCCTCCATCGAGGCTGACGTGCGCGCAATGGAAGGTGACAAGAAGGCAAAGGCAGCCAAGGTTGGCCAGCTGATCGCTGAGCGTGCCAAGGCTGCAGGCATCGAAGCTATCGTCTTCGACCGCGCAGGTTACAAGTACCACGGTCGCGTCGCAGCTCTTGCCGACGCCGCTCGTGAAGGTGGTCTGAAGTTCTAATGACCACCGCAATCATCACCATCAACGGAAGGATCGCGTAATGGCCGAACGTGAACGGCGTGACGGCGGACGCTCCGCCGACAACCAGAACAAGAAGAATGAGCGCAACAACCGCGGTGGCCGTGGCCGTCGCGATGATCGTCGCAACCAGAATGATGACCGCGACAAGTACATCGAGCGCGTCATCACCATCAACCGTGTCGCAAAGACCGTGAAGGGCGGACGCAACATGTCCTTCACCGCTCTCGTCGTCGTTGGCGACGGCAAGGGCATGGTCGGCGTTGGCTACGGCAAGGCAAAGGAAGTTCCTGCCGCTATCCAGAAGGGCGCAGAAGAAGCACGTAAGAACTTCTTCCGTGTCCCGATGATCGGTGGCACCATTCCTCACCCAGTCCAGGCAGAAGAGGCAGCAGGCATCGTTATGCTGCGCCCGGCTGCACCAGGTACCGGTGTTATCGCCGGTGGCGCAGTTCGCCCAGTGCTCGAGTGCGCTGGCGTCCAGGACATCCTTGCTAAGTCGATCGGTTCTGACAACGCTCTGAACGTTGTTCAGGCAACGGTTGCAGGTCTCAAGCAGCTCGTACGCCCTGAGGAAGTCGCTGCGAAGCGCGGCAAGGACCTCGAGGACGTCGCACCTGCTCGCATGCTGCGCGCACGCGCAGGACAGGAGGCGTAAGAACAATGGCTTTGAAGATCACATTGCACCACGGCAAGGTTGGCGAGAAGCCACTGACCCGTAAGAACCTCGAGGCTCTCGGTCTGCGCAAGATCGGCCAGTCCGTCATTAAGAAGGACAACGCCGCAACCCGTGGACAGATCCTGAAGGTTCGCCACCTCGTTACCGTCGAAGAAGTTGCAGGGGAGTAGAACAACATGGCTGAAATTATCAAGCTCCATGATCTGCGCCCAGCAAAGGGCGCTAACAAACCAAAGTTCCGCGTAGGTCGCGGTGAAGCAGGCAAGGGCGGCAAGACCGCTGGCCGTGGTACCAAGGGCACCAAGGCTCGCAAGCAGGTCTCCGCAGCATTCGAGGGTGGCCAGATGCCACTTCACATGCGCCTGCCGAAGCTCAAGGGCTTCAAGAACCCGAACCGCGTGGAGTACCAGGTAGTCAACGTTCAGGCGCTCGCAGAAGCGTTCCCGAACGGCGGCACCATCACCATCGACGACATCGTCGCAGCTGGCCTGGTTCGCAAGAACCACCCAGTCAAGGTGCTGGGCAACGGCGACATCAACGTCAAGTTGGACGTCACCGCTACCAAGTTCTCCAAGTCTGCGGTTGAGAAGATCGAGGCAGCCGGCGGGTCCACCACCCAGGCATAAGCCTTCATCTTCGCGCCACAGCGCAGAGAAAAGCTCCCCGCTCGTCAACGACGAGGTGGGGAGCTTTCGTATTAGAGGGTTTCGACGGCGGCCAGCACGCCCCGCGTAAGTCCAGGCAGCGCCCGGTAGATCGCGGTGTTCGCATGCTTTTCGACGCCCCCAAGCACCTGCTCAGCGAAGCGGGCGGGGTGCTCGGCAGTGAAGGAGCGAAGAACCGCCAGCGCTGCGGCTTGATCGGCCTCGGAGGACGCGTTGAGCGCCAGGGCGCACAGGTGGCTGATACAGCGGAACTCCAACCCGATGTGGTCCGGCGGGAGGTTATCGGCGCCGGGGTCAAAGCCAACCTGGTGGTAAACGGCGGCGACGGCCGCGGCGTCCTCATCCATGACGAGTCCGTCCTTGGAAAAGTACGGGGACTCGTACGGCTGGGCGAGCGGGGAGCTTACGCCGATGAACAGGTAGAGGTGGTCGCGCTGCAGCGCTTCGGCGGTGTCGCGCTCCGCTTCCAGCAGGGCGTTGATGGCGTGCTGCGAAGCGTCGTCCTCGAGCGGCCATGATTGCAGGAAGGAGGGGTCGGAGAGGGCGTCGAGAAGCGGGCCTTGCGGCTCGTCGAGGAAGAGCTGCCCCACGATGTCTGCTGCGATGTGGCAGCGTTCAACTAACTCTGTGTGCATCAGATTCCGATCCGGTCGACTGCGCCGTAGAACATGAAGCGGCCGAGCAGCTCCGCGATGACCACCAGGATGTACGCGACGGTGATCCACAGCATTGCGCTCGAGGTGGGGCGGCGGGTGCGGCCGCCAAACGCCAGGATGAGGCCCACGATGAACGCACCGACCAGCAGGAGCCCAATGCGGATGACGAATGCGGTCATGTTGAATTCAAACTGCGCCGGGTTCGGGCCCGCGGGGCGGCCGTAGTTGAACACCATCACGATGAAAATGAGCGGCACGACGACGGTCAGCGCGATGCCGATCCAGCGCAGCGAGGCGTGGATGAGGTCCCAGACCTCTTCCTTCTGGGCGTCGGTCTGGTCTTCGTTGCGCGCGGACGGGATGAGCTTCTTGATCAGCTCGGACTCTTCGAGCCAGTTGTACGCCGTGAGCGCGACCGCAATCGCGAGCAGACCTGTGACCGCGGCGGAGAGGTAGAACGCTGCCGGGGTAGTCCAGTGGTTCCACGATGGGATCGTGGGCAGCATGTAGAGGCGCGCCATGGTGGCGATGAACCCGATGCCGGCAATCGCGGTGATGACCGCGATGGTTGTGCGGGTGCCCACGGAGCCCCAGTCGAAGAACTGGCAGGCAGCGAACAGGAAGCCGAGCGCCGCGAAGATGCAGCCGCCCACGAGCTCCTGGGTGAGTCCGGAGGAACTGATGTGGCGCATCACGTTCAGCGCGTTGATCGGGTTGCCGAGGTGGAAGAACGCGAGGCAGAAGCCTGCGATCATGATTGGGCCGATTGCGTAGAGCGCCGGCACACAAATGCGGTTAATCGCGTTCGCGGAGTAGCGGGTGCGTCCCACCATTGTGATGACGCCGAGGACGAAGAACGCGCCGACCGCCATCTGCCCGAACGTGGTGAAAAACGTGAGGGGCCATTCGTGCATATTCATGAGTTAGACCTCTTCCGGGTTCATGATCTCGCCAGCATCCAACGCGTCCCAGCGCTTTGCGTCCTTGTGCGGCTTGATGGTCAGGCGTGGTTCGGTAAACGTTGGGTCCGGCAGCGGCGCGATGCCGGCGACGTCGCCGTGTTCCTTGCGCAGCTCGTCGATAGGGCCCCAGTCGAGCGCGCGCGACGGGCACGCGGCCACGCACGCGGGGTCTTTGCCCTCGGCGCGGTAGTCGGCGCACAGGTCGCACTTCGTCATGACGCCCTTTTCAGGGTTGAACTGTGGCGCGGAGTAGGGGCACGCCCACTCGCAGTAGCGGCAGCCCACGCACTTGTGCGGGTCGACGGAGACGACGCCGTCCTCGCCGATGTGCATCGCGGTGGTCGGACAGACCTTGGTACAGATCGGGTTGTCACAGTGGTTGCAGGACACCGATGTGTAGTAGGTGAACGTATTGGTGGTCAGCTCGCCGTCGGCGTTGCGGTTCCAGTCGCCGCCCGAGTACTCGACCACGCGGCGCCAGTTCACGCCGATCGGTGTGTTGTGCTTGTCCTTGCAGGCGATCTGGCAGGCTTTGCAGCCGTTGCACAAGGTCTGGTCGAAGAAGAAACCAAGGCGCTTGCTCGGCTTGTCGTTGTTGTTAGCCATGTTGTTGTTTCACTCCTTGGTGTTGTTATTTCGCTTTTTCAACCTGGCACAGCGCCGTGTGCTGCGCGTTGCCCTTGGCAAGAGGGGAGGGATGCCAGCTGGTCAGCGTATTGACGGATGCCCCTACGTCCACGCCGCCGTCCTTCGGGTTGAACCAGGAACCCTGCGGCACCGAGATGACACCCGGTGCGATTCGCGGGGTGACGCGGGCGATGGAGCGGATCCGGCCACGCTTGTTGTAGGCGTAGACGGGGTCGTCGTTCTTGATGCCGCGTTCCTTGGCGTCGATGGGGTTGATCCAGAGGACCTGCGGGTGGGCGTCGTCGCGCAGCCAATCGACGTTGCCGTAGGAGGAGTGGGTGCGGCCCTTGGTGTGGTGGCCGATGACCTGCAGCGGGTACTCCTTGTTCTCTGCGGCTTCCTCGGCGCCTTCCCAAGTTGCGACCTGCTCCGGCAGCGGTGTCAGCTTGTCGCCTGCGATGTTCGGGTCAAACTCCCACTCCTTCGACATTTCGTAGAGCTCGGAGGAGAAAATCTCGATCTTGCCGCTCGGGGTCTCCAGGGGGTTGGCCACTGGGTCCTCACGGAAGTCTTTCAGCGCGACCGTGGTTTCGCCTTCTCGACGCCACACACCCATCTTCTTGAGCTCCTCAAAGGATGGCAGCTCCGGAATCTCCTTGCGGGATTCGTCGAGGGTGTAGCGCAACCACTCTTCCTGGGTGCGGCCTTCGGTGAATTTGTCGCGCACACCGAAGCGTTCAGCGAGGTCGGCGACAACGTCGTAAATCGGCCGGCAGTCGTACAGCGGCTTGATCGCGCTGGAGGCCAGGATGGTGTACTCCAGGTTGCCCGCCGAGCCCTGCTGGATGATGTCGGTTTGCTCAGCGGTGGAGCAGTCCGGCAGAACGTAGTCCGCGTAGCGCGCGGACACCGTCATCTGGATGTCGCTGACGACGATGAGTTCGGCCTTGGAGTCGTCGCGAAGCAGCTCGACCGTGCGATTGAGATCGCCGTGCTGGTTCGTGTTGGTGTTGCCGGCGTATTGCCAGATCATCTTGATCGGGACGTCGAGTTTGTCTTTGCCACGCACGCCGTCCTTCGTCTTGGTCATTGCTGGGCCGTGGTCGACGGCCTGTGGCCACATTGCAACCGAGATCGAGGTCTCCACCGGGTTCTCGTACTGTGTGTTGAACGGGTACGTCATCGGCAAGCTTGCCGAGCCCTCGCGAGCGCCGGTGCCTCCACCAGGGATACCGATCTGCCCGAGCAGCGCTGCCAGCGTAAACACCGCGCGCGACTGGTTCTCGCCGTTCGCGTGGCGCTGCGGACCCCAGCCCTGGGTAATTGCGGTTGGTTTTGCGGTGCCCATCTCGCGGGCAAGCTGGCGGATCTTCTGCGCAGGCACCCCACAGATGCGAGCGGCCCACTCAGGAGTCTTTTCGACGCCATCTGGCCCCTTGCCCTCAATGTAGGAGCGGTACGAGCCGTTCTTCGGCGCGCCCTTCGGCATGTGGTCCTCGTCAAAGCCGACACAATACTTGTCCAGGAACGCTTGGTCGTGCAGGTTCTCGGAGAGCAGTACGTGCGCGATACCTGCCACGAGCGCTGCGTCGGTGCCCGGGCGGATCGGAACCCATTCGTCGCCAAGGCCGACTGCGGTCTCGGAGTAGCGCGGGTCGATCACGATGGTCTTCACGCCGTACTTGCGTTTCGTCTGCTGGGTGACGAACGTCTCGCCACCACCGGACATGCGGGTCTCAAGCGGGTTGTTGCCGAACATGACCTGCAGCTTGGAGTTCTTCACGTCGTCGAAGGAGTTCGACGTGACCCAGGAACCGTAGTGGTACGGGTAGGCTGCCGTGATCTGCGCGGTGGAGTAGTCGGCGTAGTGGTTCAGGTAGCCGCCGATGAGGTTCATAAACCGTGCGAAAGGAGTCTCGACAGGCGGCCAGGAGCGCGCGACGGTGCCGCCGATGGTCCCCGTGCCGTACGCGAGGTAGATCGACTCATTGCCGTATTTGTCCAGGATGCCCTTCATCTGGTCGGCGATTTCGTCGAGCGCCTGCTCCCAGGAGATTTCGATCCACTCGCCGTCGCCGCGCTTCGTGCCCGGCTTGCGCTTCAGCGGGGTCTTCAAGCGGTCCGGGTTGTAGATCCGGTGGCGGATCGAGCGTCCACGCACACATGCGCGGATCTGCTGCGAGCCGATGGAGTTGTCGCCGCCATCGTCGGGAAGGACGCGGGTGACGCGCCCGTCCTCAACTTGGAGGCGCAGTGGGCAGCGGGAGCCGCAGTTGACGGTGCAGGCGGACCAGACGAACTTCGGGTCGGTGCTTGTGCCTTCTGCGGCTTCGGCGACGCCGACACCTGGGGTGCCGCGCAGGAGCGTGCCAGAGACGGCCGTCGTCGCTACGGCTGCGCCTCCTACGAGGCCTGACCATTGGAGAAATTTACGCCGACTCACGGGAGTCGGCGTTGGTGTAGGTGCTGTGCTCATCGCTGTCCCTTCGAATGCGAGGATTTTCTACAGAAAAGTCGTGAATAAATGTAATATCAATTACCTATTTTTGAGTGTAGTGATTTTCAATCGAAAGTTGGAAACCCTCGCGGGGGTGCTGGCCGAATCGGGGGTTTGGCCTGCTAACTGGTAGAGTAGTGGGGTCAATCCTGTCTGGAGTGTCTCGTCAGCCCGCTACGGTGGTTGTGACGTGCACTTTTGGCAACCGTACTGTCCACTATCTCCTGCGTGAGTGCTGCAGGAGCCAGGAGGCTTTGTGTCCGCTATATTGCAAGCGTTCAAGGACCCGGATCTTCGGAAGAAGATTCTGATTACCCTTGCGTTGATGATTCTGTACCGCATTGGTGCCCAGATTCCGACGCCTGGTGTCGACTACGCGTTGATTAACTCCCGTCTGGAGGAAGTCGCTCAGGGTGACAACGCCACGATGTTCTCCATCATCGGGCTGTTCTCTGGTGGTGCGTTGCTGCAGTTGTCCATCTTCGCGATTGGCATCATGCCGTACATTACGGCGTCGATTATCGTGCAGCTGCTGACCGTGGTGATCCCGAAGTTCGAAGAGCTGAAGAAGGAAGGGCAGTCGGGCCAAACCAAGATGACGCAGTACACGCGTTACCTCACGGTTGCGCTGGCGCTGCTGCAGTCCGCAGGTATTGTGGCGCTGGCCGACCGTGAGCAGTTGCTCGGTCAAGGGATTCCGGTGCTTATTGAGGACCGCAACATCTGGACGCTCATCATGATGATCATCGTCATGACGTCGGGTGCAGTCCTGATTATGTGGCTCGGCGAGATCATCACTGAAAAGGGCGTCGGCAATGGTATGTCCCTGCTGATCTTCGCTGGTATTGCGACGAAGCTTCCGTCCGAGGGTGCCTACATCCTGAAGAACTCCGGCGCGGTTACCTTCGCCATGGTCGTTGCGGCGATCATTGCGTTGGTCGTTGGCATCATCTTCATCGAGCAGGGCCAGCGCCGCATTCCGGTGCAGTACGCGAAGCGCATGGTTGGGCGCCGTCAGTACGGCGGTTCCTCTACGTACCTGCCGCTCAAGGTCAACCAGGCTGGCGTTATTCCTGTGATTTTCGCTTCCTCACTGATGTACGTTCCTGTCTTGATCACGCAGATTGTGACCATGAACAACACGACCCCGCCGGACAACTGGTGGATGAACAACGTCATGGCGTGGCTGCAGAACCCAGGCTCCTGGCAGTACATCCTGGCGTACTTCGCCATGATCATCTTCTTCTCCTACTTCTACGTCTCTATCCAGTACGACCCGGTCGACCAGGCAGAGAACATGAAGAAGTACGGTGGCTTCATCCCAGGCATTCGTCCGGGTCGCCCAACCGCCGAGTACCTCGCGTTTGTGATGAACCGTCTCTTGTTCGTTGGCGCGCTCTACCTTGCACTCATCGCGATCCTGCCGAACCTGGCGCTCGACGCCGGCATTGGCGGCGCTGGCCGCGGTGGCATGAGTGCGTTCGGCGGTACGGCTATCCTGATTATGGTGTCCGTAGCATTGACTACGGTCAAGCAAATTGAATCCCAACTTCTCCAATCCAACTACGAAGGACTGTTGCGATAATGCGACTTGTACTACTTGGCCCTCCCGGCGCTGGCAAAGGCACTCAGGCAGCCATTCTCTCCGAGAAGCTCGGCGTTCCGCACATCTCCACCGGTGACCTGTTCCGTGCGAACATCGGCCAGGGCACCCCGCTTGGTGTCGAAGCGAAAAGCTACATCGATGCTGGCAAGCTTGTGCCGACCGATGTCACCGCACGCATGGTGGAAGACCGACTCAGCCAGGAAGATGCTGCGAACGGCTTCCTGCTCGACGGTTTCCCGCGCACCGTTGAGCAAGCAGAGATCCTGAAGGAGCTGCTGAGCAAGCAGGGCCTGAAGCTGGACGGCGTGCTCAACTTTGTTGTCGACGAAGACGTGGTGGTCGAGCGCATGCTCGCGCGTGGCCGCGCGGACGACAATGAGGAAACGATCCGCACCCGCCTCAAGGTCTACCGCGACGAAACCGCGCCGCTGATTGACCACTACGGCGACGAGATCATCTCCATCGACGCCGTTGGTGACGTTGATGAAATCAACGAGCGCGCGATGGCGCAGCTGAAGAAGTAACATACAGCGTCTATATAGGCGCAAGGGCCGGTAGGGACTCGACGAGTGCCTACCGGCCCTTTTACGCAGTAACTCTAGGAAGGAAGCGAATGATGGGGTTCCGGAAGCGCAAGATTGTCGCAAAGACACCTGAGCAGCTCGACGCGATGGAGAAGGCAGGCCGAATCGTCGGCTTGGCGCTGCAGGAGGTGCGGGCGGCGGCCGCCCCCGGCAAGTCGACGCTCGACTTAGACAAGGTCGCCGAGACTGTTATCCGTGATCACGGGGCCACGCCCACATTTTTGGGGTATCAGGGCTTTCCGGGGTCGATCTGTGCGTCAGTCAACGAGGTAGTCGTGCACGGAATTCCGAACAAAGAGACTGTGCTCCGCGAGGGAGACCTGGTCTCCATCGACTGTGGCGCGACCTTGCATGGTTGGGTAGGGGATTCCGCGTGGACGTTCGGTGTGGGTGAGCTCGAAGCGGACGTCGAAAAGTTGAACCAGGCAACCGAATGGGTGCTGCACGAGGGGCTGAAGGCGATGGTGCCGGGCAACCGGTTGACCGACGTGTCGCATGCACTCGAACGCGCGACGTACGCAGCAGAGGAGAAGTTCGGAGTGGAGCTCGGAATTGTGGACGGGTACGGCGGCCACGGGATCGGACGCACGATGCACGAGGATCCATACCTTGCCAACGAGGGAAAACCCGGGCGCGGCCCTGTGATCCAGGAGGGGTCGGTGTTGGCGATTGAGCCGATGCTGATCCTCGGCGGGGAGATCGACACGGAGGTGCTCGGTGACGACTGGACGGTCGTTTCCATCGACGGCGCCCCGGCATCGCACTGGGAGCACACGGTCGCCGCCACGGCTGACGGGCCGCGCATCCTCACTGTCCGCGAAGCGAAGTAAGCTATACTGCCCACATGCGTTATCAACCTCGACATGCGAAGCCATCCCAACTGAGCCGCAAGCTTGCCGGTTTGAGTGTTGGAATCGGCGTCGCCGCCTCCATGCTTGCCCAGCCAGCGATGGCGGAGGCGCAGCAGATGCCAGCGATGTCTTCGAATGGTGGACTGGGTGCCCTGCTTGAGCAGACGCAGTCTCAGCTCTCCAGCATCGGCTCCAGTACGCCCGACGCACGTGAGCGAGCATGGCAGACCCGCAACTCGCTGCGCGCGCAGGCCGACGGATTGGCGGCAATCAACAAGGACCTGCCAGCCCAGGCGAAGGCAAGCATCGATGCTACTGTCGAACGCTTCTACCCAGGTCTGATCGCCGAGAAGACTCCGAAGCCAGCGCCGAAACCAGCTGCACGCCCGGCGCCACCTGCACAACCCGCGTTCGATTACGGCCCATGTCCGAAGGATGCGAAGGTGTGTGTGGACACCGGCGGACGCCGTTCCTGGCTGCAGAATAACGGCCAGATGTACTACAAGGCTGACCTGATCGGTCCGGGCAGGCCTGGCCTTGATACGCCGAAGGGTACGTTCTACGTCAACCGCAAGGTGAAGGATGAGATCTCGTGGGAGTTCGGCAATGCGCCGATGCCGTACGCGACGTACTTCACCAACAACGGTATCGCGTTTCACCAGGGGGATCCGTCGATTCTCTCGCACGGCTGCGTTCGCATGTACCGCGCGGATGCCCAGCGTTACTTCCAGGATCTGGCTATCGGGGACAAAGTCTTCGTCTTCTAGCTGCTCCATTCTTTTCGACGCCCACCTGCGGACTTAGCTTCCCAGGTGGGCTTGTGTTTGTCCTGGTGAAGGGATATAGTTGACCACTGGTGTTTATGCACCACGTAGTACAAGTATGTTTTACGTCAGCTACCAGCGGAAACACTGTGCATCAATGAGAATCGCTGTGTTCCGTGAGCTATAGGAAGTGGAGTGTATGGCAAAAGAAGGCGCCATTGAGGTAGAGGGTCGCATCGTCGAACCTTTGAAGAATGCTATGTTCCGTGTCGAGCTCGACAACGGGCATGAGGTCCTTGCTCACATCAGTGGCAAGATGCGCCAGCACTACATCCGCATCCTTCCTGAAGACCGGGTCATCGTGGAGCTGTCTCCATACGACCTGGACCGTGGGCGTATTACGTACCGCTACAAGTAATTTCGTTTGAAGCCTCCTTACCCAGACGCGTGGCGTTGCTGCGCGTCGCTTACCTTTGGCTACGGTGGCCAAAGCCACGTGTATCACGGCCCATCCTCCGGTACGGTCCGGATAAAGAGTCGGTTGGCGTGGGCGGATAGGGAGAAAACCGCCGTAACAACCCGAAAGGTACGTTCCACATGGCACGTCTAGCTGGTGTTGATCTTCCGCGCAATAAGCGCATGGAGATCGCACTTACTTACATTTATGGCATCGGCGCAACCCGCGCCAAGGAGCTGCTCGAGAAGACGGGCATTTCTCCAGACCTGCGTACGGACAACCTGAGCGACGATCAGCTGTCCGCACTGCGTGACGCAATCGAGTCCTCCTACACCGTAGAGGGCGACCTGCGTCGTGAGGTGCAGGCAGACATCCGCCGCAAGATTGAAATCGGCTCCTACCAGGGCCTTCGTCACCGTCGTGGCCTGCCTGTTCGCGGGCAGCGCACCAAGACGAACGCTCGCACTCGTAAGGGCCCGAAGAAGACCATCGCAGGAAAGAAGAAGTAATCCATGCCTCCTAAGACTCGTTCCGGTGCGCGCCGTGGTGGCCGTCGCATCGTAAAGAAGAACGTGGCTGCTGGCCACGCATACATCAAGTCGACCTTTAACAACACCATCGTCTCGATCACCGATCAGACCGGTGCTGTGATCTCCTGGGCTTCCTCCGGCCACGTTGGCTTCAAGGGATCCCGCAAGTCCACGCCGTTCGCTGCTCAGATGGCAGCTGAGAACGCTGCTCGTAAGGCGATGGACCACGGTATGAAGAAGGTTGACGTTTTCGTCAAGGGTCCAGGCTCCGGCCGTGAGACCGCAATCCGTTCGCTCCAGGCTGCTGGCCTGGAGGTGTCCTCGATCTCTGACGTGACCCCACAGCCGTTCAACGGCTGCCGTCCGGCGAAGCGTCGTCGCGTTTAAGGCAGAAAGGAAAAGAGGTAATACATCATGGCTCGTTATACCGGCCCTGCTACCCGTAAGTCCCGTCGCCTCCGCGTCGATCTCGTCGGCGGTGACATGTCCTTCGAGCGTCGCCCGTACCCTCCAGGGCAGGCTGGCCGCGCTCGCATCAAGGAATCTGAGTACCTGCTCCAGCTCCAGGAGAAGCAGAAGGCTCGCTTCACCTACGGAGTGATGGAGAAGCAGTTCCGTCGCTACTACGAGGAGGCCAACCGCCTCCCAGGTAAGACCGGCGACAACCTGCTGATCCTGCTTGAGTCCCGTCTGGACAACGTTGTATACCGTGCAGGTCTGGCGCGCACGCGCCGCCAGGCACGTCAGCTTGTTTCCCACGGTCACTTCACCGTGAACGGCAAGCGTATCGACGTTCCTTCTTACAAGGTCACGCAGTACGACATCATCGATGTTCGTGACAAGTCCCGCAAGATGCTTTGGTTCGAAGAGGCCCAGGACAACCTGCTGGACGCCGTTGTTCCGGCATGGCTCCAGGTCGTTCCGGACACCCTGCGCATTCTCGTGCACCAGTTGCCGGAGCGCGCTCAGATCGAGGTGCCGCTGCAGGAGCAGCTCATCGTCGAGCTCTACTCGAAGTAAGCCCGCTTACTTCACCCCGCACTGCGTCGATACGTACGTATACAAGCGGTGCGATATCTTTCCAAAAGTCCATATTCTCGCGGCTTCATATAGTGGTAGCCGGAAAAGGAGAAGTTCATGCTCATCTCACAGCGTCCGCAGCTGACCGAGGAGTACATCGATACCAACCGCTCGAAGTTCATCATCGAGCCACTCGAGCCAGGTTTTGGTTACACGCTGGGTAACTCCCTGCGCCGTACGCTGCTGTCGTCCATTCCGGGCGCAGCGGTTACCTCGATCAAGATTGATGGTGTGCTCCATGAGTTCACCACCATCAACGGTGTGAAGGAAAACGTTTCCGAGATCATCCTCAACATCAAGGACATCGTGCTGTCGTCGGAGTCCGACGAGCCAGTCGTGATGTACCTGTCCGTTGAAGGCCCGGGAGTCGTTACCGCCGGCGACATTGAGACGCCAGCTGATGTTCAGATCCACAACCCGGATCTGCACATCGCTTCGCTCAATGAGCAGGCACGCCTTGAGATGGAGCTTGTCGTGGAGCGTGGCCGTGGCTACGTCCCAGCGATGCCGAACTCTGGTGGGGAAGCCGGCCGCATTCCGGTCGACCAGATCTACTCGCCAGTGACCCGTGTTGCCTACAAGGTTGAGGCAACCCGTGTTGAGCAGCGCACCGACTTCGACAAGCTGATCATCGACGTGGAGACGAAGAACTCCATGTCCGCTCGCGACGCGTTGGCTTCGGCCGGTTCCACCCTGGTGGAGCTGTTCGGCCTGGCACGTGAGCTGAACACGGCAGCAGAAGGCATCGAGATCGGCCCGTCCCCACAGGAGACGGAGTACATCGCGGCTTACAACCTGCCGATTGAGGATCTCAACTTCTCTGTCCGGTCCTACAACTGCTTGAAGCGCGAGGGCATCAACACCGTCGGCCAGCTGGCTGAGTGCTCTGAAACCGACCTGATGGATATCCGCAACTTTGGCGAGAAGTCCATCAATGAGGTCAAGATCAAGCTCGCCTCCATGAGCCTGACGCTGAAGGACGCTCCGGAAGATTTCGACCCGACCCAGATCGAAGGCTACGACGCCGAGACTGGTGACTACGTCGACGACACCGCGGAAGAAACCGAGTAAACCAAGAGCACGCGCTCACAATCCCATACGAGGAGTACGAAAATGCCTACCCCGAAGAAGGGTGCCCGTCTCGGAGGGTCCGCCGCCCACCAGAAGCACATTCTGTCTAACCTGGCGCAGTCCCTGTTCGAGCACGGCGCCATCACGACGACCGATGCAAAGGCGAAAGCACTTCGCCCATACGCTGAGAAGCTGATCACCAAGGCGAAGGGCGGTTCCCTGCAGGAACGCCGCGCTGTTGCTGCGAAGCTTCCGAACAAGCAGATCGTTGCATACCTGTTCAACGAGCTTGCACCGAAGTTCGAAAACCGCAACGGCGGCTACACCCGCCTGATCAAGGTTGCACCTCGCTCCGGCGACAACGCTCCAATGACCCAGATTTCCCTGGTTCTGGAGCCAGCTGAGGCGAAGGCTTCCAAGGAGGACTAATCCTCCGCTGAGTGAGCTTTTCTAGCTCAACCACATGAGACCCCGCGTCCACCTTCACGGTGTCGCGGGGTTTTCGCATTCTAAGAGCACGCGACCAGTTTGCTAGCCTGTAACGAATGAACACGATGCGGCTGCGTTTCGACATCGCCTATGACGGCACCGACTTCCACGGCTGGGCCCGGCAGAAGGGAGACCTGCGGACCGTCCAAGGAACCGTGGAGGACGCGCTCGCGCTTGTGCTGCGCCACCCCGTCGCCCTGACGGTCGCGGGCCGTACGGATGCGGGGGTCCACGCCCGTGGCCAGGTTGCGCACGCAGACATCGACCCGGCCGCGTTGCAGCAGCGCTCTCTTGACGGTGATCCTGCGCGCCTGGTGCGTCGCCTTGCCAAACTGCTACCGGACGACATCCGAGTGCAACAAGTCCGGGAGGTTGCCCCTGAGTTCGACGCTCGCTTCTCGGCGATGGCGCGTCACTACATCTACCGCGTTACTACCAACCCAGCGGGGGCGCTGCCGACACGGACGCGTGACACTGCAGTGTGGGCTCGCCCGGTCGACGTGCAGCTAATGCAGCAGGCCGCCGACGTGCTGCTCGGGCTGCACGACTTCGCGGCGTTCTGCAAGCCGCGACCGCACGCGACGACGATCCGCGACGTGCACAGCTTTCGCTGGGTGGACGCTTCCACGGAGGCGGAGCCGCAGCTCTACGAGGCACACATCAGTGCCGACGCGTTCTGTTGGAACATGGTGCGCGCACTGACCGCGACGTGCCTCACGGTCGGGCAGGGCAAGCGCGACCTGGCGTGGGCCACTGGACTGCTCGACGCCACTGAGCGGCGCGCCGACGTACCGTTAGCCCCCGCGAAGGGACTGACATTCGACCATGTTGTGTACCCACCAGAGCAGGAGTGGGAGGCACGAGCCAACACAACTCGTGATCGGCGTTCGCTCTGAGAGCGCAAAGCGATAAGATTTCACCAGTCTCAACGTCTTAGGTCTCGAAGGAGTACGCGTGGTCACTGCCGGGATGTTCATAGCAGCGGTACTTGTGTTTGTGCTGCCAGGATTCCTGGTCAACGTCATCTCCGGCATGCGTGTGCCGGCGTCGGTGGTGGCGTCGATACCCGTGAGCTTCGGCATTATTGGCTTCAGCGCCTGGTCTTGGGGCCTGACGTCGGCGAGATTTTCGCCGTGGACGTTCTCTGTGAGCGTGGTGTTTGTGATGTTGTGTGCTGCGGGGTGGCGCTACGTGTTTGCGCGCCGAGCCCGCGAGCGCTGGACTGGCACTGGGCAACTGTCGTGGCGTCGGGCGCTGCTGCCGGGGACTCCGCAGGAGCGGCGCGAAGGAAGCGTGGTTGACCCCGTCTGGGTGCTGCCGCTGCTTGGTGTGATTGCGGGGTCGGCGATGCTGATCAGTGACAAGCTGCGGTGGCTGCAGGGAACTCCGCTGGGTTTGGCCAATATCGTGCAGGGTTGGGATTCCCAGTGGCACGCCAATACTGTGCGCTTCATCATGGATGAGGGGATTGCGTCGCCAACGCGCATGGGGGAGCTGATGTACCAGGAGACGCACAGTTCGCTGTTGTATCCCTCGGGGTACCACGCGGGGGTTGCGTTGTTTGCCAAGACCGCTGGGATGGCACCGATCCCCGCGCTGAACGTGGCGCAGGCGATTGTGCCCTCGGTGGCGGCTTGCGTGTCCGTGGCGTGCCTGGTGTTTGCGTTTCTGCGGTCACGGGGGCTGACGGCGCAGATCGCGGCGGGGTTCGCGCCGCTGCTGGTGTACGGTGCGCCGCAGCTGATGTGGGTGTCGGATTTTGTTGGCATGTGGCCGTACATGATGGCAGTTGCGCTCACGGGCATTGTGATTTGGCAGTTCCTGGACGTGCCACGGCATCACAACTCGGCGTTTGCGGCGGCCATCGGGTTCTTCGGGGTGGTGGCGGTGCACCCGTCGCCGGTGACCACGATTGCGCTGGCGGTGGCCTTCGCTTGGTGCTTTTCGACGCTTCTTCGTCCCGTCCGTTCACGCCTCGTGGACACTGTCTGGTTAGCGGCCCCGGCGCTTGCCGGTGCGGTGCTGTTCCTGCCACAGATGTTTGCTGGTTCCGAGCAGGCGCAGGAGGTCGCGGGGTGGTCTACTCCGGAGGATGGCACGGCGCCAAATCCGTGGGCGCTCGCGATCACGATGGATACGCGCCACGTCACTGAGTACTTCCCGAACTACAACCCGACTGTGCTGCTGTGGCTCGCGCTCGTGGGGGCGGTGGCGCTTGTGGCGTGGCGTCGCCAGGTGTGGCCGGTGGCGTTCTACGTCCTGTCACTTGCGACGGTGGTGCAGGCAACCGCACCGCTTCCGCCGGTGCTGGACGTGGTGCCTTCGCTGGTTTCGGGGCTGCACTACAACACGGCGCACCGCCTGGTGTTGCCGGTGGTGATGTGCGTCATCGTCGCGGCGGCCATAGGGGCCTCGGTGATGATTCGGATGCTGACGTTGGCGCCGGTTGCCGCGCGTGAGGGCACGGTGGTGGCGAAGGGGGCGTCGACAATTGGGGCGGTGCTCGTGTCCCTCGTGGTGGCTGCGAGTACTGCGACCGCCGTGTACGCGAATGCAGCTCAATCGGCGGAGGGCATTTACACCGCTCCGCGCGTTGGCGGTCGAATGGTCAACGATGACGACCTGGCTGCGTTCGACTGGCTCGCGACGCAGCCTGCGGCGTGGGAAGGCGTGACCTACGGCGAGCCCGCAGACGGTCATTCGTGGATCTACGCCTACAACGGCGTGCCGACGCTCTCACGGCACTACCTGTGGCCGGCGAAGACACGAGGCGACGACACCGCAACTGCGCTGTTCGACGTAGAGATGCTCGGGCGTGGCGTGCTCGGTGACGCGACGGCAAAGAATGCAGTAGACCGGGCCGTTGAGCGGCTGAACATCAAGTTCTACATCGCATCGCCGCCGTCGTTTTGGGCGCAGCAGCCACCTCGCGTGAACCTGAATAATGGCACCGCCAACAGCGCCCTGACCCCCGTGTACGTGAAGGGAGACACGGTGATCTTCGCGGTGAACGAGGCGTTTACGCGCGCCGAGCTCGCGGAGATGCAGCACGATGCCGTCAAGCACGGCTCGGAACCGCTGGAGCTTTGGTAGTGTAAGGCAGCGTTATTGGTTATTGGGGGATACAACATCGGGGGTATACATGTCGCAGCGATTGTTGCCAACAACGCGACCGCAGGTGTCGGGGCACCGGTTCATGCAGCGTCGTGTGGAGCACGGCCTGATCTACGGCGATATCCGGATGATCCATGACCCGCTGGCGGCGCGGCGCCGCGCGGGGATCTTCGGGGCGGTCGGGGTGGTGCTGATCGCCGCGGTGATGGGGCTATTCGCCTGGATGAGCCCGAACCCGCACCCCGGCGAAGCCCCGATCGTGCGAGCTACTGACGGCGACCTGTTCGTGCGTGTCGAC
Organism: Corynebacterium sp. CCUG 51687; assembly: GCF_024453995.1. NCBI lineage: Bacteria > Bacillati > Actinomycetota > Actinomycetes > Mycobacteriales > Corynebacteriaceae > Corynebacterium > Corynebacterium sp. CCUG 51687. The sequence goes on from NZ_JAGPYT010000002.1 coordinate 160,486, forward strand.
GGCACGCTGCACCCCGTGACGAATCTGACCTCTGCTCGGCTTATCGCCGGGGAGGCCGCCGAGCCTGCCCGCGCCGGTGGGGACTACTTGGCCACGGTGCCGCGCGGCCTGCCAGTGGGCATCGTCGCGGCTCCTGGGATGTTTGCCCCTGAGGCCACGGAGGCGCATGCCTGGTCCGCGTGCAACACCGAGGGCAAGGTCACGGTGGTCGCGGGTCAGGCGCCTGCGCCGCTACCGAGGGGTACGGCGGTGCTGGCGGTGGCGGATCACCGTGAGTGGGTCGTCGACGCGCACGGCCGTAGGCAGCTGCCGCCATCCACCACGCCGGAGGGGCGCATCATGCGTCGCGCCCTAGGCATCGACGGCACGACGCCGCGCTGGTCGCCGCCGAACGCGATGCTCGGCGCCCTGCGCGAGGGACCAGCGTTCACGCTGCCGCCGCGCCTCCCAGAGGTACTGCGCACCCCGGAGACTACCTGGGTGCTCACGGAGCACGGCGGTGTGCAGCAAGTCTCTGACACGGCCGCCCAAGTGCTTCTCGACGCCGGCGCCGCCTCCCGCGACGTCAACCGCGCAGACATCGCGCATTACCCGGACGCGCAGCCGCCACTGGACCTGCGCATCCCGCACGAGGCTCCGCGCTGGGTGCAACCCACACAGGATACGGTGTGCGTGAACGACAAACGTGGCGCAGCCACCTGGCCGAAGGACGCCGGTGGCGTGCTCGAAGGAGCGATTGCGCTGGCGGGGACGGGCACCGCGACCCACTTCGCGGGACTGCGCGAGGGTGCCGTCGGCGTGGATACAGGGCAAGGCCTGCTCGTGGTGTCGCCGGAGGGCTCCCGCCACGAGGTCGCCGGGCGGGACACGCTGGAGCTGATCGGCGTGCGCCACACCGAGGAAGCGCCGTGGCAGATCGTGGCGCTGCTGCCGAGTGGAGCTCCGCTCGAGCGGTCGGTGGCGCTGAAACCGGTGGCGTCTTAGAGCCCGCGGCGTCCGCGGCCCCCACGGAGGGAACGCGCCACGATCGTCAGCGCGATGCATGCCAAGAGCCCACCGAGCGCCAGCCCGGCGCGCCGGGCCGCAAAGGATGTGGTGGGCAGCGGTGCGTCGATGGTGGTGACGGTTGCCTCGCGCGGTGGCGTGGGTGGGAGCTGCGTGACGATGTCTTCTGGGCGCAGCGCCCCGCCGTTGGGTTCCGCGGCGGCGTAGACGATCTCACGCACTTGTTGCGGTGAGAGGTGTGGATAGCGCTCGAGGAGGAGGGCGATGGCGCCACTGACGACGGGTGCGGCGAAGCTGGTGCCCACGTAGGGCTGCACGGTTGGTGTGCCGTCGGGTTGGAGCTCGCCGGTGATGCCGGTGGCGAACCCTGCGCCGTCGGACGCGAGGACCACGGGTGTGGTGCCGCGGGCGGAGAGCGGCGGCTTTGGGGACGCGATGGAGTAGTCGGCGACAGTGTGGGCGTCCTCGCGTGCGCCGACGGCAAGGACCGTGGGCATGTGCGCGGGGAAGACGGCGAAACCGTGGGCGCATTCGTTGGTGGCGTTGCCGGCGGCGGCCACGACGACGGCACCGGAGGTTTCGGCGCGGTGGAGCGCGGCCTCCAGCTCGCGGGTGTTCAGGCTTGCGGCGAGGTAAGGCGGCAAGCAGGAGACGATTGAGATGTTGATGACGCGTGCGCGTTCGTCGACGGCGTTGTTGATGGCGTCAGTGAGGGTGGCGAGTGATCCCGCGGCCTGCTCTTCGCGGTAGTGCGCGGAGGTTTGCCGGATTGAGATGAGGTGCGCTGTGGGCGCGATGCCGAGGTCGCGGCTGGCGATGATGCCGGCGACGATGGTGCCGTGGCTGTCGCAGTCGAAGAACGGATCGGGGTCGTCGGGTGTGACGAAGTCTCGGCCGGGTGTGACCGGCGGCAGTTGCGGGTGCCGCGCGATGCCGGTGTCGATGACGGCGACGCGCACCCCGCGTCCACTCGCGTGGCTGCGGGACGCGGCGACGGATGGGTCAAGCTCCGGTGGCGTGTTTCGGTCTAGTTGCAGGTGCGCAGGGCGGGCACACGCGTAGTCCTGGGCCTGCGCCGGTGGGGCCGGGATCGAGATTGGCAGCGTCGTTCCAACGGCGAGCGGGACGCAGAGGGTGACGAAGAGGCGTCGAGAAGCAGTGGTGCGCATGGGCTTAGAGCCCCCGGATGAGGTCGAACAGCCCGGTGAGGTGCACCGCGAGTGGGATGACTGCGATGATGGCGGCGGCTTCGGCGCGCTCGAACCACACCACCGTGGTTGGCTCGAGGTCAGGCACGCGGCGTGACCAGATGACGGCGGTAGCGCACACAATGGCGATGCAGCCTGCGGCCACGAGGAACGCTGGGTGCGGGCTTGGCTCGTATACGGTGGCGAGCACCACGGCGCCGAGCGCGCCGAGGGCCAGCGCCGTCAGTGCTATTCGCGGGGTGGGGTAGTGGTGGCGCACCGCGTGGATGAGTAGCGCGCCAGCCATGCAACCGGCGAGTGCGACGCGCCAGCCCAGTGCGGCGTCCATCGTGGCAATGCCGTAGAGCGCTGGTAAGCAGCAGGTGGTCACGGCACATGCAATCGCGGCAGATACGGTCAGCGCGGTGAGGCTGCGTGTATCGACGTCATGCTGGTACACATCCGAGCGATCAAATTCCTCGCCAGCGGTGGGGATGCGTGGCGCCTTCAAGCCCGCGGCGGCCGTGGCGATATGGGGCGTGAGCATGACCAGCAGCAACCCGAGCAGCACGACCACCGCCGCCCCCGCGTGGTGCTGTGGCAACCACGCACCGAGCGAGGCCGCGGCAAGGAGCAGCGCGCACACCGCCGCGAAGGTCGCGACGGCCGCACCACACAGTCTGAGCATCGCGCCGATGACTACGCAGGACACGGCGGTGATCGCGGCGGCTAGCATCCCGATTGCCGTATCGCTCGACCCGTCCCATGTAGCCGGAGGCCCAGCCACCCAGGCGCCGACTGCGAAGGGAGCCGCGCACAGAAACGCCACGTAAACCGCGCTGCTTCGCGCCGCGAGCGACAACACCAGCGCCGCCGCAGCAGCAAGGCCCGCGCCGAACGCCACTCCGCCGACCGTGCCAGCCACCGCTGCAATGCACAGCAGGCCCAGCATCGTCGCGCCGATGTGTAGGCCACGCACGTCGCGGGCAGAGGCCGCGGCCGCACTCAGGGAATGGGCCGCGTCGCGGATCACGGGAGGCGTCGCCTGCTCCTGTGGGCGCATCACCACCGTCGCGCCGTTTCGCATCTTGAGCTGGTACAACGGCATGTGTCCGTCCAGTGGGATGCCAGCTACGTTGGTGAACTCCCAAGGGCGGTGCAGCTGCGGCAGTTCCACGAAGCGCGCGATTTCGGGTATCAGCTCGTAGAGCGACGAGGACGTCGGCAAACTGAGATCGATATCGCGGTGAAGCGAAGCGACGTCGATACGAATGGTGACGTGCACGATGTGATGCGTTGCAGAAACTGCCACGATGAATCCCCCCGGAAAACAAACAAATGCGCGACTTGGCGCTTAACTTGAACAATGTAGCGCACCATCGCCTAGAATGCATGCAGACGTTGCGCGAGGGGGAATGCGCAACCGGGGAAATGCATGAGGGGGAATGCATGCTAGGTCTTGACCACGAACCAGTCGTGACACCATCGACGGCGCACACACTCGCGCCGCCACCACCACTGCCGACCGGCCAACTCCGCGCCGAAGCGGTACCGCAGGCGCACAAGGACCAGCCGATGCCACTGTTGAAAGTGCTGCTCCCGGTGGTCATGGTGGTCGCCATCGGCGCGGTGATGGCGCTGATGGTGATGTCGGGGCGCACCGTGAGCCCAATGATGCTCATCTTCCCGGTCATGATGCTCTTCGGCATGGTCACCATGTTTTCGCCACAGGAGCGCCAGGGCGACATCGACGAGACGCGCCGGGTCTACCTACGCCACTTGGACGCCCTCGCTCACCGGGCACGCAGCAACGCTGAGGTTCAGCGCGAGCACGCTGAATACCTTCACCCGGCGCCGAACGCTCTGCTCACGGCGGTGCCTGCGGAGCGTGTCTGGGAACAGTACGCCGCCTCGCCGTACGCGCTGCAGGTGCGCATTGGTGTTGGCGCGGTGGCACTGCATACCCCAATCGAGGTCGACGACCCTGGCTCGCCCGAGGACCTCGACCCGGTGTGCGCGGTGAGCCTGCGCAGGACGGTCGCCGCGGTGAACACGATCCAAGAGATGCCGATCGTGGTGGCGCTCAATGCGTTTCCCGTGATCACGATGGTGGGGCCGCGTGCGGCGGAGGTCGCGCGCTCGATCGTTGCCCAGCTGGCGTTTTTCCACGGCCCGGAGCTCGTCGGCATCGACGCCGCCCAGGCACCGAGCGAATTCGAGTGGGTGAAGTGGCTGCCGCACTCCGCCACGCCGGAAGCGGCCGAGTTCCAAGTCATACTTCTCGACGCCACCACCCACCCCTCCGTGATCTCCTTCAGCACCAGCGCCGCTAGTAGTGAGAACGTGTGCGTGCTCGTCATCCACTCGGACCCGGACTGGCTGGTGGACGAGGATGCGTTCCACCTGGTCTGCGACGACGAACTCCACGCACTGACCGGGATGGGCCTGGAGTTTCTGGGCAGGCCCGACAGGATCGGTGTTGCGGAGGCGGAGCTCATCGCACGTCAGCTGGCGTTCTACCGCCGCCCCGAACAGCTCAGCGCCGAAAGCGCCTCCCACGGCGGCAAGCTGCTGCCGATGCTCGGCATCAGTGACATCGCTGAACTGGACGAGCACACCATGTGGACCGGGCGCGAGGGCACCCGCCAGCGCCTCATGGTCCCGATCGGCTCGACTGCCCAGGGCCAGGCCCTCTACCTGGACCTGAAAGAGTCCGCCCAGGGCGGGATGGGCCCACACGGGTTGTGCATCGGTGCGACGGGGTCCGGAAAATCGGAACTTCTCAGGACGCTCGTGGTGGCGCTTGCCGCCACGCACTCGCCGGAGGAGCTCAACCTCGTGCTCGTGGACTTCAAAGGCGGCGCAACGTTTCTCGGCTGCGAGTCCTTGCCTCACACCTCGGCGGTCATTACCAACCTGGAGGACGAATCCATCCTGGTTGAGCGCATGTACGACGCCATCTCCGGTGAGATGAACCGTCGCCAGGAGCTGCTGCGCAAGGCGGGGAACTACGCCAATATCACCGACTACACCGCGGCCAGGCTCGCGGGCGAGGACCTCGCCCCGCTGCCGGCGCTGGTGATCATCCTAGACGAGTTTTCTGAGTTGCTCAGCCAACACCCGCACTTCGCTGACCTGTTCGTGGCCGTCGGCCGACTTGGCCGCTCGCTGGGCGTGCACCTGCTACTTGCCTCCCAGCGCTTGGAGGAGGGCAAGCTGCGCGGGCTGGACTCGCACCTTTCTTACCGTATCGGCCTCAAGACGTTCTCCGCGGCCGAATCCCGCCAGGTGCTTGGCGTGCCGGACGCGTACGAGCTACCCAGCGAGCCCGGCGCGGGCTTCTTGTCCACGGGCTCAGGCGACTTGGAGCGTTTCCGCGCGGCGTACGTGTCGGGACCGCTGGAGCGCGCCCGCGGCGTGACCAGGCGCGAGGCGGCCGTGGAGGTTCGCCTGTTTCACGGGTGGGAGCCTCCGCCGGTGGAGGACGCGAAGGAGAGTGCCGGCGTCGATACTGATGTGACCACGACGTTGCTGGCGGCGGTCGTCGAGAAGTCGAGGGAGGTGGCGGATGCACTGAGCATGCGGGCGCACCAGGTGTGGCTGCCGCCGCTGCCTGCACAGATTGAGCTTTCGCAGGTCTACGGTGGCAGCGAGACGCTGCCGAAGCTGCAGGCGATCATCGGGGTGATTGACGAACCGATCAAGCAGCGTCAGGTTCCGCTCGTGCTGGACTTGTCGGTCGCGGGTGGTCACGTGGCGCTCGCGGGCGGGCCGCAGACAGGCAAGTCGATGGCGGTGCGCACGATGGTGGCGTCGCTCGCGTTGCGGCACACCACGGATGAGCTGTGCTTCTACATTATCGACGCCGGCTCCGGCGACTTCAGCGATCTCGCCGAACTGCCGCATGTGGCGGGTGTTGCGCAGCGCACGGACGAGGAGCGCGTGCGCCGCGTCGTCGACGAGCTGGTCGAGATGCTCGACGACCCGCAGCGGCGCACGAAGCGCCACACCGTGTTGATTGTGGACGGCTGGCACACGTTGCTCGCACCGGATGCGAAGACGGAAGACTTGCGTGAACCGCTGACTCGTCTTGCTGCGGAAGGCCCGGCTGTGGGCATTCACCTGGTTGCGACTACGCAGCGTTGGAACGCGATCCGCGCGAACGTCCGCGACGTGATTGGCACGAGGATTGAGCTGCATCTTACTGAACCGATGGACTCGGTGATTGATAGGAAGGTGCAGGCGAAACTTCCCGCGCTGCCGGGCCGCGGCATTACCGAAGAAGGGGCGTTCATGCTGGTCGCGCACACCTCCGCGCAGGACGTGGCACACGTCCGTGCAGCGACGCAGGGTCAGCCTCCGGTGCCACGCCTGCGAGTGTTGCCGAACCACGTGGAGGTTGCGGGCCTGCTCACCGCTGGTGGGCAGCGGCTGCCACTCGGCGTCGGTGGACCCCGACTTGCACCGCTGTGGAGCGAGTCTGGCCACCTGCTGGTCATCGGTGCGAGCGGTGCTGGCAAGTCCACAGCGATTGCCTCGGCCATCACCGCGATTGAGGCGATGGGCCGTGAGCAGGCCCGCATGGTGATTCTGGACGTGCGCCGCGCGCACCTCGGGCGGGCGAACCCGGACATGGTGGCGGCCTACGCAGCCTCTACCAGCGCCGTCGACGAGGCGGTCAGTGCGCTGATCACCACGCTGCGCGGCAGGCTACCCGGGTCGGATGTGACCCCGCAGCAGCTCGCGCAGCGTTCCTGGTGGGAAGGCCCGGAGCTCTATCTCGTCATCGACGACCTCGAGCTCGTCCCGGAGGACACCCTGCGCGAGCTGGCCACGCTGTTCCCGCACGCCCGCGACATTGGCCTGCACGTGGTGGCCGCCCGCAAGTTCGGCGGAGTATCGCGCGCCATGTTCGGCAGCTTCCTGTCCTCGCTGAAGGACCTGTTGCCCGACGTCGTCATCCTCGACGGAACCAGGGACGAAGGCGCGCTCTTCGGAGTGCGCCCAGCCCCGCAGCCGCCCGGCCGAGGCCTGCTCGTCCAATCCGGCGAGGCCCGAGGCCTGGTCCAAGTCGCTGCACCCTACTCCGAAGGAGCCACCCTATGAAACCCGATCTCCGCATCACCATGACGCCCACGAACACCGTGTTCACCGGCGCCGCCAACGTCCACCGTTTTGACGGCCCCGGCCCACGGGAAGTCGCGCAGTACGTGCGTGGCCTGTTCGGGCCAGATCCGGGCGGCGCCGTGATTCAGATCGCCGCGAGCCCCGAGGACCTCGATCAGTTTGAGCAGGCCATGAGCGGCTACGACGTCACCATCACCGGCGAGCCCCTCGAAGTGGAAGTCGATCCACCGACTGAGGAGCAGCCCGCCATCACCGCCGAAGACCTTTCGCCACGCCGCGCGTGGTGGCCGTTCGCCGCGCTTGGCGCCGCAGTGGTTGTGGTCGCAGCAATCTGCGGGTTCGTGCTCTTTCGTTTCTTATCGACGCCCTCTTCGCCCACGTCCGCCCAGGCTTCAGAAGGGGCGACATCGACCACTGTGCTGCACAGTCAACCGACGGCCTCGCGGGAGTCAACAAGCCCCTCTCCTTCTGTTGCGAGCGAGCCTACCGCCGTGCGAATCGCGCAGGACGGACTTGCGATTGAGCTGCCTCCCGGGTTCCAACTCGCGCAGCACGAGCAGGGGTGGATGGCAACAGGCGCCGACCCCGACATGCGCGTACTGATCTCCGCAGAGAACCGCTACACGCTGCCGCCCGAGCAGTTCGTAGCGCAGCTGCTCGGGGGTATCGAGCGCGACCCCGAGCTCACGCTCGTGGATCACAACCTCCACGCCGTGACGTACCGCGAGACCGCCCCCGGAGGAGCCGAAACTCTGTGGCGAACTTGGGCGCAGGATTCTTACCAGCTTTTCGTGGCGTGCCAGACGCGGCAGGCGCCCAGCAGGGTGCAGCAGGCGACGTGTCAGATGGCCTTCGACACCGCCGAATTCACGCCACCGACAGGAGAGGGGTGAGGCAAACTCGCAGCATAACCGTGGTGGGAGGGTGGGGAGAAAAGTTTCTTCAACATTGAGGGAACCGGAGCGCCAAAACGTGCGTCCAACTATATGAACAGCTTGGAAGGCTGTCGTTACAACCAAGACACAGTACCTAGTAGGGGGATTGAACATGGAACAGTTCAGAACAGAAGCCGACGTCATGCGCGCAACTGCCGACCGGGCAGATGACACCAACGCAAACGTCAACCGAGAAATCGACCGCGTGCAGCAGGTCGCGGAGTCCACGCGCAGCTACTGGGTGGGCAATGCGCAGCGCAGCTTCGATGACCTGATGGTCCGCTACGACGACGCGCAGCGACGCCTCTCCGAAGCGCTGCGTGACATCGCGAACAACATCCGCGACAACGCCAAGAACTACGAGAGCACCGACGCTACGAACACCGACAACTTCCGTTCGCTGTCCGGTTCCGCGGGCTTGGCTCTCTAAAACGCTCCCAGCGGTTCTCAGCAGACACAACGACCATCTTCCGAATGTAAAGGGACATACTCATCATGCAAATCAAGTACGACTTCGCTCAGATCGCCAACGCAGCTGAAGACATGCGCTCGTCGGCGACCCGCATCACCAGCCAGCTCAACGAGCTGAAGCAGATCATCCAGCCGATGGCGCAGACCTGGGAGGGCACCGCAGCGTCCGCGTACCAGGCGCACCAGGCGAAGTGGGACCAGGCCGCAGAGGATCTGAACACCATTTTGAACCAGATCGCCAGCACCGTTGAAGACGGCAACTCCACCATGCTCGCGGTAAACAATGCCGCGGCAAACAGCTGGGGATAACTACACAGAAGCTTGCTGAACAGCAAGGCGCCAGGGGGAGCGTCTTGCTGTTCAGTGCTTTGTGCTGTAAAGTTTGCAGCTTGTGTGCCGTGCTGCTTGTCGGGTCTCCACCGGCCGCCGTCTGAGCGGGATACAGCGCACAGTTTTTATACGTTATGGCCGGCAGCCAACTAGACAGACTTGAAGGAGTCATGCATGTCTACTTACCACCCAAAGAGCGGTGACATTACCCGTAAGTGGTACGTCATCGACGCCACGGACGTGGTCTTGGGCAAGCTTGCGTCGACTGCAGCGGATATCCTGCGCGGCAAGCATAAGCCACAGTTCGCACCGAACGTTGACACCGGCGATCACATCATCGTGATCAACGCCGAGAAGGTCCACATCTCCTCGAACAAGCGCGATCGCGAGATGCGCTACCGCCACTCCGGCTACCCGGGTGGTCTGACTGCTATGACGCTTGGTCGTGCGCTCGATGAGCGTCCGGACCGCGTTATCGAGGAAGCTGTCAAGGGCATGATGCCGCACAACAAGCTTTCCCGCGAGTCCATCAAGAAGCTTCACGTCTTCGTCGGCTCCGAGCACCCATACGAGGCTCAGAAGCCGGAAACCTACGAGTTTAAGCAGGTGGCACAGTAATGGCTGATCAGAACAACATTGCAGCTGAGACCGACATCGACGCGGCAACCGCGGCGACGGAAGAGTTCAACTACACCATCGGTGACGCTATTGCTCCAGAGGTCGAGGAGGCCCAGGACACCGTTGAGGTTGCACCGCTGCACGAGGGCCCAATCCAGACCGTTGGTCGTCGTAAGCGCGCAATCGCTCGCGTGACCGTCGTCGAGGGCGAAGGCAAGATCACGGTCAACGGCCGTGAGTTCGAGGACTACTTCCCGAACAAGCTGCACCAGCAGGACATCCTGCTGCCGCTGACCCTGCTCGAGCGCGAGGGCCAGTTCGACATCAAGGCAAACATCAAGGGCGGCGGCCCAACCGGTCAGTCCGGTGCGCTGCGTCTGGCGATTGCCCGTGCACTGAACATCTACAACCCGGCTGAGCGCCCAACCCTGAAGAAGGCTGGTCTGCTTACCCGTGACGCTCGTGCGGTCGAGCGTAAGAAGGCTGGTCTGCACAAGGCCCGTCGTGCACCGCAGTACTCCAAGCGTTAATCACTACGCTGGTTGTATCATCAACCGCCCCCTGGCACTGGCCGGGTGGGCGGTTGTTGTTTTTGTATAGCTGTCGGTAGTGCATAATAAACAGCATGACTCGATTGTTTGGAACTGATGGTGTCCGAGGTCTCGCCAATGAGCGACTGACGGCGTCGTTGGCACTGAAGCTCGGTGCCGCCGCCGCGACCGTACTAACGAAGGACCGTGAGTCCTCGAAGCGCCGCCCGACGGCGCTGATTGGCCGCGACCCACGCGTGTCCGGCGAAATGCTTGCGGCAGCGATGGCTGCGGGCATGGCGTCGAAAGGCGTGGATGTCCTGCGTGTCGGCGTGATTCCTACTCCCGGCTTGGCGTACCTCACTGATGACTACGGTGCGGATATCGGTGTGATGATCTCCGCGTCCCACAACCCCATGCCGGATAACGGCATCAAGTTTTTCTCTGCGGGTGGCCACAAACTGCCTGATGAGGTCGAGGACGAAATTGAGAGGGCTCTCGACACGCTTGAAGAAGGCGGGCCAACCGGCACCCGTATCGGCCGCGTGATCGAGGAGGCGCCGGACGCGCAGGATCGTTACCTGGCGCACCTCAAAGAGGCGATGAGCACCAGCCTGAAGGGCATCAAGGTCGTTGTAGACTGTGCGAACGGTGCGGCGTCCGAGGTTGCCCCGAAGGCGTACGAGGCCGCCGGTGCCGAGGTTGTGGCGATCTACAACGAGCCGAACGCTTTTAACATTAACGATGGCTCCGGTTCCACTCATATGGACAAGATCCAGGCAGCCGTCGTCGAATACGGTGCTGATCTTGGCGTGGCACACGACGGTGATGCGGACCGCTGCCTCGCCGTCGACGCCGAAGGCAACATCATCGACGGTGACCAGATTATGGCGATCTTGGCCTGCGGCATGAAGGCCGAGAACAACCTGCGCGACAACACGCTCGTAGCCACGGTCATGAGCAATCTGGGACTTACCCTCGCCATGGAGCGCGAAGGCATTGCACTGAAGCAGACCGCGGTGGGCGACCGTTACGTTCTCGAGGAGCTCAACCGTGGGGACTTCTCGCTTGGTGGCGAGCAGTCCGGCCACATCGTTGTCCCGGAGCACGCCACGACTGGCGACGGCACGCTGTCCGCGCTGCTGCTGATGGAACAGATGGCGGAAACCGGCAAGAGCCTCAAGGAACTCGCACAGGTGATGCAGGTGCTGCCACAGGTACTCATCAACGTGCCGGTGTCGGAGAAGTCCAAGATTATGAGCTCGCAGGAGGTGCTGGCTGCGATCGATGAGGCCGAGGAAGAGCTCGGGCACTCGGGTCGCGTGCTGCTTCGTCCTTCCGGTACTGAGGAGCTGTTCCGCGTCATGGTGGAGGCCGCCGAGGAAGAACAAGCCCGAAAGGTGGCGGGTCGCCTCGCAGCAGTCGTTGCGGCAGTGTAGAGTCCGTTGGTAAGAAATTTGGCCTCGCGGGGAACCGCGGGGCCGTTGGGGGAGTCTAACTAAGAGAAGTAGTTAGAACTGTCGGTGGTGAGCCGACGTGGATTTTGGGGGAAATTTTGAACATGGTGAACACGGTAAACACTGTGCACAACAAGGGCGTCAGCCTCAACGTTGACGCGGTGCGGTCATATTTTGCCGACGCCATCTCCGCCTACGAAGACACCGCCACGGACTTTGCCCGCCAGCAACCAGACCTGGGTGCGGACGACTTCGGTGCCGGTTTTGCCTTGCAGGGCCAGCGCATCACGGCGGCGATGCAAGCGGTCTATGCGGACTCGCTCCGGTTGTTGCAGGAGCGAACGCAGCAGTGGGAGGGGATTCGCAGCCTTGCACAGGAGGTCCGCGACGCTGACGAGGACGCCACCGATGGCATTTCGGGGGTGGGTTCCGCATGGTAACCAGCGACGTTGTCGAACAAGGGGTGCAGCGCTTCTCTCAGTCAGTTGCGACGGCCCCAGCCCTGGAGGGGCCTGAGCGCGACCAATTGCAGGCACTAGCGAAGGAAGTCATTCGGGAGCTGCAGGCCACCCGCTGCCAGGACCTACGCGGCTTCCACCAGGTCGGTGTCTCGCTGTTACAGTTCAATTGTGACGCCGTGGGCTACAGGTTTTCGTTGAAGGCGCCTTGCCAGGATACGCCGGGCAGTAAAGAGTGGTTTGAGCAGATCGGCGTGGGGTCGCGGGAGCGATGCTCGGCAGATTCGGAGACGCAGCACTTTACACGCCTAAATGAGCTGGGAAGCTCGATTACCTCGTGCTGCAGCGCTATAGATGACGTCAAGAAGACGTCCAACCTGGCGGTGGAACAGTTCGTGGTCCTTGCGCACTCGCACCTTGAGATACTTGCGAAGCTTGGAATCGCCACCCTGATTCGCCCATTGGTGCAGGTCGTAATTGATGCGATGCGGCAGGCGAGCCAGACAGCGAAAGAATGCAACGTGGCTGTCGCTGAGTGCCTCGATGCGATCGCGGTGTGCGTGGAGGAAGCACAACAGCCTTGCAGTCAGGCGCCCGGCGGAAAGCCAGCTGGAAGTGCGCCTGCTGCGGCGCCAGCGACGGCTGCGCACGCAGCCGGAAGCACCTCGACTGCCAGCGCGAGTGTTGCCGCACCACCTTCCGCCCCAGCACCAGCACCAGTGCCTGCCCCTGCTCCTGTGCCGCCGGCACCGCCGCAGCCGTGCGAGCGCCTTGTTTCTCTGGAGAGCGTCGGCACGCAGTCCGCGTCAGCGGCACTGGCAGGTGCGGCAGGGATCAACGTGGCCTTTAACTTCGACGTCGATGTGCATGTTAACGCGCCCATCGAGGCCGTGACACGCGACGCAGCGGCGTTGTTCGCACCGGTACAGGAGCAGTGCGACGCTGCGCAGGCGTTCACGGGCGCGTTTGCACAAACGGGCGCGGCCGTCGTCATTGAAAGCATCAACGTCTTTGCAGCAAATATCGACGCGGCCTGGCAGTGCGCGACGGAGGCTGTGGAGGTGCCGTGTGACGTCGCGGAACCAACACCACCGGCACCGCCGGCACCCGAGCCCGCTCCTGCGCCGGAGCCTGCACCGGCAGTCGACGAAAACGGTGTGTTCGTGCCACCTGAGCAACTCGGCGAGGTGGAGCAGCCACCAGTGCCGGCCGAAAAGCAAGCGATGACGGCACCGGCGGCAGCAGAGACGTCATCAGAACAACACGCTGAGCAGCAGCCAGTCGATACAGACCCGGCTGATGCTTGGGGCGTCAAGAAATTGGGGGAATGGTAAATGGATTTTTCAAGGTTTGCAGCAGAGTACCGTCAGCGCACGGCGATGCGGATGGAGAACTTTGAAAAGATGATCGCTGAGCACCATCGCCAAATGGAGATGATGCTTACCGAGCAGCGAAGGGCCGCCGCGCTTGGCTACAAACGCCAACCTGTTGTCATTCCACAGGGCGGCGAGCGGTTGTTCCCATTTCGCCGCCCGCCGCAGGGCGGAATCGCGTCGATCCGTACCGAGGCACGCCCCAACGCCCCGGAGGCACAGTGGGAGATGAAGCGTGCTGGTCAGCCCGGCACGTTAGAAGAATGAGAAGAGGCTGTCGTCCTTGGTGAGGCCCGCCAGCTCAGCGAGGTCCTCACCGGTATAGGACGTGACGTTCTTTCCTTCGGCGTCCGGCTCGGAGTAGGAGGAGTACTTCTTCTCCCCGGCTAGCTGGTGCAGGAGGAACCCGGTGAGTAGGCCGCGCACTGTGGTCTGCAGGGAGGCGCTCGACTTGCCCAGGCCGAGCAGACGCTTGGTTAGCGTGTCCTCCGAGAAGCTCTGTTGCTCGCCTTTCTTGACGCTGCGGTAGGCCACCTCGCCTGCCCAGTTGTATGCGAGCTTGGCGGGGTTGCCTGGATCGAAGAGTGAGTCGCCGTCCTCGCCGGGGCCGATGATGAGCCCTGGGCGAAGCGCGCGGCGAGCCGCCTCTACTGCGGAGGGCGCCACATTCGCCGGGTAAATTGCGGCGACTGCCTGCACCTTCGGGTTTTCTACCGCGGTGAGTACGGCAGCGCCGCCGCCCATGCCGTGGCCAACGACGCCGAGGCGCTGTGGGTGGATGCTAATCTTGCCGTTCCCGAGGCGCACCCCAGTCAGGATTTGCAGGGCGGTTTCTAAATCGGCGGCGAAGCCAGCGTGGTCGGGGCGCCACCCCTTTTCTGTATCTGGCGCAGCGACCGCAATGCCCCAACTGGCCAGGTGGCGAAGTGTACCGTGGTAGTCGTCGACACTCTGGCGCCAGTCGTGGCCGAAGGCGACGGCAGGGAGGTTCTTGCCCTCTGCAGGCGTGTACACCTTGCCCGGCAACCCGGTGTACCCGAGATCGCCCTCTAGCACCTTGTGTGGGCCTCGTTTGGACAGTTCAGCTAACTTCTTCAATTTCGCAGACACGCAACCTACCCTACTTGAATTCTGCAGTACTGAAATAGCGCTTCAGCGTTTTTGTGGTTTAGGGTTAGGGGCCAGATCGAGACAGGGCCGAGATTCAGCCTGATGGAGCCGCGCGGAAGGAGCAAGACATGCTTGGAGCGTTGTCCTTTGCGTTTATTGATTCCATCAACGTGTTGTTGATCGGGGTTATCGTGGCAGTCGGGGTGGTTGCCTCCCAAGCGAAACGGCAGTATGCGAAGATCACGGCGCTGCTCATTGCTGGCGACTGGCTTGGGGTGGCGAGTCTCGCGGCGGTGATGCTGTTTGTGTTCGACGGCCTCGGTCCGGTGGTGCAAACGTTTGTCGAGGGGCCCATTTTCGGGTGGCTCCTCATCGCTACTGGTCTCCTGACCGCGGTGCTGGCGCTGCGTGGGGGAGATAACCACGCGTTGATTGAACGGGTGATGCGCCCGCTACGCGCGCCGAATGCGTTGACCGTGCTGACCGGGTTCGTGCTGGGGATCGTGCAGTCGGCGACGTCGTTTCCGTTCTTCGGCGGGCTCGCGGTGCTCTCCGCGACGGGCATCGATACCGCGACGAAGTACAGCTTCCTGGTGCTCTACGCGACGGTCGCGCTGTCCCTACCCACGCTGTGCGCCCTGCTGGTCGGTTGGGTACGGGCGAAGCCGGACTCGTTGGCCGGGCGTGGTTTCGCGTGGGCGCGCTCACACCCGGATACGGTTGGTTTGACCGCGACGTGGGCGGTATCGCTGCTGCTGGGTGTAGTCGGCGTGGCGCATTTGCTGTGATCGTTGTTCAATAGATGCCCATGAACGCTTTAAAACTTCGCATTGACCTGGCGGCGATTGCACATAACACGAGGCAGATGCGCCGTCAGGCTGGTGGCGCGCGTTTGATGTGCGTGGTGAAGGCGGATGCCTATAACCACGGCGCGGCGAAGTGCGTCCCCATCATGGAGGCGAACGGTGCGGATGCGTTCGGCTGCGCGACGATCGCGGAGGCGGCTAGTGTGGCGAAGCTGACGTCGAAACCCGTGATGGCGTGGCTGTGGGCTCCGGGGGAGGAGCTGGTGGAGGGCATCGAGATGGGTGTGCCGAGTCTTGCGCACCTGCGCGCGCTTATTGACGCCCCCTTCGTACCCACCGTGCATCTGATGATCGACACGGGGATGAACCGCTCGGGCGTAGATGAGGAACAGTGGCCGGAGCTGTTCGCGATGGCCGCCGAGGCGCAACAGGCCGGTCAGATCCGTGTGGCCGGGCTGATGAGCCATTTTGCGTGCGCGGATAACCCAGCGGACCCGTACACGGACCGGCAGCTGGCGACGTTCCGTGAAGCGCTCAACCAGGCGCACGAGGCGGGGCTAGAGGACCTGGTGAACCACGTGGCGAACTCGCCGGCGACGTGGACGAGGGACGACGCCCGCTTTGAACAGATCCGTCCCGGGATTGGCCTGTACGGGTTGGAAGCAATCGACGGCACCGACAACGGGCTGCGGCCCGCGATGAGCTGGGTCGCAACAGTGACCGCGGTCAAACCGATCCGCGCGGGGGATCCGGTGAGCTACTCAGGGACATGGACTGCGCCCGAGGACGGGTTTACCGCCGTGGTGCCCGCCGGCTACGCGGACGGCGTGATGCGCATCTGGCAGGACCGGATGGACGTCACCATTGACGGAGCCCGCTACCCCCAGGTGGGTCGGGTGTGCATGGATCAGATTGTGGTGTGGCTGGGCGCAAACGAAGCCGGTGTCGCGCCGGGCGATGAAGCGGTACTTTTTGGCGCCGGCGGCGTGAGTGCGGACGAGTTCGCGCTGCGGGCGAACACCATTCACTACGAGGTGCTGTGTGCACCGAAAGGACGGACAGTGCGGGAGTACGGCGGCAGGCGTGTCTGCGAGACGCGCGAGGAAACGCAAGCGTTGGGGCGTGAGCTGGGGGAGACCTTGCGCGCCGGGGACGTGGTGATTCTCGACGGCCCGCTCGGCGCCGGGAAAACCACGCTGACGCAGGGCATTGCCGAAGGGATGCAGGTCAAGGGGCGTGTGACGAGCCCAACCTTCACCATCGCCAGGGAACACCGCGCGAAGGAGGCGGAGGGGGCGTCGTTAATTCATGTCGATGCCTACCGCCTGTTGGGGGAGGGCAGCTCTGGCGACCCGCTGGGTGAGCTCGATGCTCTCGACCTTGAGTCGGAGCTCGACCGCAGCGTCGTGGTGGCCGAGTGGGGTGGTGATCTCGCAGCTCACATCGCCAGTGAATACCTTTTGGTCACCATTGACCGCACCACGCTCGTGGAGCAAGACGAAGACAGTGAGGGCCGCATCATCACATGGCGGTGGGTGCACACAGAATAGGAAGATGTAGGCTGTAGGCCATGCTGAAGCTGAACAATACTAGCCGTGGTTGGGTCGCTATTGCGTGTGCACTGTGGGTGATTGTGCTCGTTGCTCTAATTTTCATCCCACTGACCAAGCCGTCCCCAATGGCGGCTGCGACGCCAACGAATTCTCTTTCCCGCTCCCTTGAAGAGGTCAAGCCTGGTGGCGAAGCCGTTGCGGGCCAGCTCATCGACCTGACTCGCGTCTACGACAAGGACTACATCGGGTTCACCACGCTGTGCCCGAACGAGCCGGACCAGCTGCTGCTGAGCAAGCTGCAGGCGCTGAACCTTGACCAGGACCGCTTCGATTTCTCCGGCGACTGGGGTTACATGCTGCTGTTCGACGAGGACCAGAACGCGGAGATCGACCTGGACAAGGTGGAGCTTTCCAAGGTGAACATCTGCTCCATCCCGCAGTCGGAGATGTTCCCGATGAACACGCCGCTGCCGTTCCACAAGGACGGTAACGGCTGGGTCATGGGAGTAGCGGCGTAATGCTGACGCTGGCGCTCGATACCGCCACGCACGACCTCGTTGTCGGCGTGGGCGATCAACAGTCGCGCCGCGTGGATGCACAGCGGGTAATCAGAACCCGCTCGCATAACGAACTTTTGGTCCCCACTGTCAACGAACTACTGGCGGAAGCGGGCTGCACCTACGGTGCGCTCGAAGCCGTCGTCGTTGGCGTGGGGCCTGGCCCGTTTACGGGGCTTCGCGTAGGCATGGCCACCGCGTCCGCCTTCGGGCAGGCGCTGGGTGTGCCGGTGTACGGGGTCTGCACCCACGACGCCATCGCCGCGGAAGCCGGGAACACCACCGGGAAAAGCGTGCTAGTGGTCACTGATGCGCGCCGCCGCGAGGTGTACTGGAGCCTCTACCGTGACGGACAGCGCGTCGACGGCCCACACGTCAGCGCAGCCAGCGCGATCGACGTCGAGGGCGACGCGGTGGACCTCCTCGTCGTCCCAGAAGCGCTGCGTGAGACTGTGACTGTCGCGGCTGGTGAGGTACGCGATCTCGCGCCGGGTGTTCGCGGCTTGCTCGCCGCGTGCGATCCATCAGATACGCCGGAGCCACTCACACCGCTGTACCTGCGCCGCCCGGACGCCGTGCCGCCGAAGCCGCGCCCGCGCTCTGCTGCGCTGCCGGACATCAAACTGTGAATATCCGGGAGCTCACACCCAGCGACGCAGACGCAGTCGCGGCGCTGGAGGCGGTGCTGTTCGCTGGCGAGACCCCGTGGTCGCGGGAGGTGCTGCTGACGCAGTTCGCACAGCCGTACACGTTCTATATCGGCGCCTTCGACGACGAGGGCGCAATTCTGGGGTATGCGGGCCTTGCGATGCTGGGCCCGCGCAACGACCCGGAGTTCGAAATTCACACCATCGGCGTCGCGCCCGAGGTGCAGCGCCGCGGGGTGGGCAGGGAGCTGATGGACCAGCTCGTCCACACCGCCGACCTTCTCGACGGCCCGATGTTCCTCGAGGTGCGCACCGACAACTCCGCGTCGCTTGGCATGTATGAGCGCTACGGCTTTTCTGTCGTTGGCACCCGAAAGAATTACTATCAACCTTCTGGCGCGGACGCGTTTTCCATGATGCGTCCGCGGAAGAGCGAAAGGGAGCAGGCATGATTGTTGCCGGGATTGAGTCATCGTGCGACGAGACGGCCGTTGGCATTGTCGACGTCCACTCCGACGGCACCATGGAGATCCTTGCGAACCAGGTGGCGTCTTCGATGGAGCAGCACGCACGCTTTGGTGGCGTGGTGCCCGAGATCGCGTCGCGTGCCCACCTTGAGGCGATGCCACAAGTGATGGCCGCGGCACTGGAAGAGGCCGGTATCGATGCCCCGGACGTGGTTGCGGCGACGATCGGGCCTGGTCTTGCCGGTGCGCTGCTGGTCGGCGCGTCCGCTGCGAAGGCCTACGCGGCGGCGTGGGGTGTGCCGTTTTACGCCGTGAACCACTTGGGTGGGCACGTGGCGGTGGCGAACCTGGAGGGCCAGGAGCGGCTTCCGCACTCGGTGGCACTGCTGGTCTCTGGTGGGCATACGCAGTTGTTGGAGGTTGAGGCCGTCGGCAAACCGATGAGTGAGCTGGGCTCTACCCTTGACGACGCCGCCGGCGAGGCCTACGACAAAGTCTCCCGCCTGCTTGGGCTTGGCTACCCGGGCGGCCCGGTCATCGACCGCTTGGCGGCGAAGGGTAACCCGGATGCGATTCCGTTCCCGCGCGCGCTCAGTAAGGCCGACGATCTGCGGGGCGAGCACCGCTTCGACTTCTCGTTCTCCGGCTTGAAGACTGCCGTGGCGCGCTACGTGGAAAAGGCGGAGCGCGAAGGCTGGGTGGTCAACGTGGAGGACGTGTGCGCGTCGTTCCAGGAGGCGGTGTGTGACGTGCTCGTGCGCAAGGCGCTGCTGGCACTGGAGGAGACCGGTGCGAAGACGCTGTTGCTCGGCGGCGGGGTGGCGGCGAACAGTCGCCTGCGAGGACTTGCCCAAGAACGTTGCGAGAAGGCTGGCGTGGAGCTGCGTGTACCGCGCTTCGGGCTGTGCACCGATAACGGCGTGATGATCACGGCGTTGGCGGGCCAGCTCATCCATGAGGGGGCCAAGCCTTCGGAGCTGTCCGTGGCGACGGATACGTCGTTGGAAGTGGAGATCCCGCTCGTTCACCAGTAAAGATTGGTGAGTGTCGTCACAATGTTGAGTGTTAGCACTCGCAGGGGTAGAGTGCTAACAAGGTTGTGGAGAGCGCAGTTGTACACCCGCGACGACGGCTGGGCCTTCAAATAACCGCAAAACTACTGAACTGATAGATACAACATTGAAGGAAGGCGTTCAGATCATGGCAAACGTCAACATCAAGCCACTGGAAGACAAGGTTCTGGTACAGATCGCTGAGGCGGAGACCACGACGGCATCCGGCCTGGTTATCCCTGATTCCGCTGCTGAGAAGCCACAGGAGGCAGTTGTTATCGCTGTCGGCCCTGGCCGCTTGGATGAGCAGGGCAAGCGCATTGCTGTCGACGTCAACGAGGGCGACACCGTGATCTTCTCCAAGTACGGCGGCACCGAGCTGAAGTACAACGGTGAAGAGTACTTGCTGCTTTCCGCTCGCGACCTGCTGGCCGTCGTCGAAAAGTAATTGAAGGGGGCGTAGCCACCAATGGCAAAACTTATTGCATTTCATCAGGAGGCCCGCGAAGGCATCAAGAAGGGCGTTGACACTTTGGCGGATACCGTCAAGGTCACTCTTGGCCCGCGTGGCCGAAACGTTGTGCTTTCGAAGTCGTGGGGTGGCCCGACCGTTACCAACGACGGTGTGACGATCGCCCGCGACATCGACCTCGAGGAGCCGTTTGAGAACCTCGGTGCGCAGCTGGTGAAATCCGTCGCAGTGAAGACGAACGACATCGCCGGTGACGGCACCACGACCGCGACGCTGCTCGCGCAGGCGCTGGTCACCGAGGGGCTGCGCAACGTCGCTGCTGGTGCGAACCCGATCCAGCTCAACAAGGGCATCCAGGCTGCGGCCGAGAAGGTCATCGAGGAGCTGAAGTCGCGTGCGACGGAGGTTTCTTCGTCCGCCGAGATCGCCAACGTTGCCACCGTTTCCTCCCGCGACCCTGAGGTCGGCGAGATGGTTGCCGGTGCGATGGACAAGGTCGGCAAGGACGGCGTCGTCACCGTCGAGGAGTCCCAGACGATCGACTCGTTCGTCGACGTCACCGAGGGTGTCTCCTTCGACAAGGGCTTCCTCTCGCCGTACTTTATGACGGACCCTGACGCCGGCCAGGCGGTGCTGGAAAACGCCCGCGTGCTGCTGGTCCGTAACAAGATTTCCTCGCTGCCGGACTTCCTTCCGCTGCTGGAAAAGGTTGCGGAGGCATCCGTCCCGCTGCTGATCATCGCCGAGGACGTCGACGGTGAGCCGCTGCAGACGCTCGTGGTGAACACGCTGCGCAAGTCCCTGAAGGTTGTCGCCGTGAAGTCGCCGTACTTCGGCGAGCGCCGCAAGGCCTTTATGGATGACTTGGCTGTAGTGACCAATGCGACGGTCATCGACCCTGAGGTTGGCATGGCGCTCAAGGACGCCACGCTGGATGACCTCGGCTCGGTGCGCCGCGTCACCGTGACCAAGGACGACACCGTGCTTGTCGACGGGGCCGGTTCCGCTGAGAACGTCGAGGAGCGTCGCAACCAGATCCGCCGCGACATCGAGGCGACGGACTCCACCTGGGACAAGGAGAAGATGGAGGAGCGCCTGGCGAAGCTGTCGGGTGGCGTCGCCGTCATCCGCGTCGGTGCCGCGACTGAGACCGAGGTCAACGAGCGCAAGCTGCGCGTCGAGGACGCCATCAACGCTGCCCGCGCGGCAGTCGAAGAGGGCATTATCGCCGGTGGCGGTTCCGCACTGGTCCAGATCGCACGCGACCTGGAGGAGTACGCGGAGTCCTTCGAGGGCGAGCAGAAGACCGGCGTGTTGGCGGTTGCCCGCGCGCTGGTGAAGCCGGCGTTCTGGATTGCGGACAACGCTGGGCTGGACGGCTCAGTTGTCGTGTCGAAGATCGCAGACATGGCGAACGACGAAGGCTTCAACGCCGCAACGATGGAGTACGGCAACCTGGTTGAGCAGGGCATCATTGACCCTGTGAAGGTGACGCACTCCGCGGTTGTCAACGCTTGCTCGGTAGCCCGCATGGTGCTGACCACGGAGGTTTCTGTGGTGAACAAGCCGGAAGAAGCTGAGGAACACGCACACGGTCACGCGCACTAATTAGTGTTTGTGACGAGGGGAGCCCGGACGGATACATGCCGTTCGGGCTTTTGCGTGCCTGATGGGTCAGGCTTTGGGAATGGCATGCTCGGCGCTGTACCCTTAGGCGATACTGGAAAGGAGTCGGGCGTCGCGTATGAGCGGTATAGATACTGATGACGTGAATGCGCAGCTTGCGCAACTGCTGCCTGCTGCACAGTCCGGTGATGATCGGGCGACGCAGCGCGTCGTTGCGCTCATTTATCCATTTGTGCTGCGCTACGCCCGCGCCCGCATTGGCGGTGGGCGCACCCCGACCCCGGAAGACGTCACTCAGGACGTGTGCTTTGCGGTAGTCAAGGCGCTCAGTACCTATAAGGACCAGGGCAAGCCGTTCATGGCATTCGTGTACGGGATTGCATTTAATAAGGTGACGGATGCGCACCGCAGCTATGCGCGAGACCGAATGCTGCCTACCGAAGATATCCCCGATGGGGTATCGCAAGAGGCGGATCCAGAGGGATATGCGCTGGATGTCGACGCGAGTAACAAAATGCGCGAGCTGCTCGATGTACTCAATGAGAAGGCGCGAAATATCATTATTCTTCGCGTATTTGTTGGCCTTTCGGCGGAAGAAACAGCAGAGATTGTTGGCGGGACAGCTGGGTCGGTTCGTGTCGCACAGCACCGTGCCCTGGCTCGCCTGCGTGAGGCCCTTGAAGAAGAGGAGTCTGCGAAATGACACGTGATGCTCACCGTATCCCGCAGTTTGATGAGCTGTTGGCGGATGACGCCCTGTTGACCAAAGCGTCACGTGGAGAGGACCCTAGCGACGGCACCGATCCGCTTTTGGGCCTGATGGGTGCGCTGCGCGAGGACGTCGAGCGTCCGATGCCGGAGCCGCCATACATAGCGCCCGTGGCGGCGCCTGCGCGCAAACAGATGAACCCGTGGCTCAGTGGGCTTGTGGGCGCGGCAGCAGCCACCGCAATCGTTGCTGGAAGTGGGGCAGTGTTGTACAACGCGACTCCTGATTCCCCTCTGTGGCCAGTAGCCTCAACCGTGTTTGGGGAGCGGGCGTCGGTCATGGAGCTTGCGAGCACGCTCGACGAGATGGAAGTAGCCAGCGATGAGGGTAACGGCGACGCTGTGCGTGCCCTGGTGTTACAGGCCAAGGCGTTGCTTGACTCCATGGATGTGAAGAAGACGCAAGGGTCTGAGCCCACGGTGGCGTCGACAATCCCCGAGGTGACGGTGACGCGCACCGTGACTGTGACGGTGACACCTGAGCCGCGCGAACCAGTGACGGTGACGCAGGTGGTCACGGAGCAGCCTGCCGTCGAGCAGCATTCCTCCGCGCAGCCGACAGCGAGTGCGGAACCGAGCGGTGCGCACGTGTCGGCTACTACAGGTAAGGACGCCGCACCGGAATCGCCAGTGGCGACGACCTCCCCCAAGCCGGTTGAGCCCCCGGCGTCAGCCTCGCCGCAGCACTAGCGCCCGGCGGACTCGATGCCATCCATGTACCCCAGCGCGTAATCCCACGTGACATAGGCGTTGACGTCCGGGTTAGCGCTTGGTTCGTGGACGGGCGGCAGCGCGTTGTTGAGCGTGGAGATCATGTTTTGCTCCATGATGTCCCAGTCGTAGTAGTGCGTCTGCTCGCAGTCTTCACACATGAAGAAGATCCCGAGGATGCCGCGGGGGCGCAGGATACGTTGTGCGTCGCGGACGTGGGCGAGGTCGTGAATGATCGCCTGTCGCTCCTCGCTGCTTAAGGGCTCCGGCTGTTCGTCGTCCTCGATGAACGATGCCGGGTCGTTCGGGTCGTTTGCGAACGGGTCGAGTGGCATCATGTCGTCGTAATTCACACCGATCAGCCTATTGTGTGGGGAGTAGCAAGGCCAATTAGCCATGTGCGTTGGGATTTTTCGACGCCGCTGTGTGTCGTGTCGCGCGACGTTATATCATGGCTGAAAACCAATGTCGGGTACACCGCGCGCGGAAGGAGAAGTTGTCAATGGCAAACGAGCGAGTTCTTACAGGTGGGGATGACCCGCACAAGGTTGCACTGCGGGGCTTGACCTTTGATGATGTGCTGCTGCTGCCAGCCGAGTCTCACATTGTGCCGGCCGAAGTGAGCACGAGCTCGCAGTTCAGCCGCAACATCAAGCTGGGTATCCCGATCGCATCGGCTGCGATGGATACGGTCACGGAGTCGCGGATGGCGATCGCGATGGCGCGCCAGGGTGGCATTGGCGTGCTGCACCGCAACTTGAGCGCTCAGGACCAGGCGGAGCAGGTTGACATCGTAAAGCGTTCTGAGTCCGGCATGGTCACCAACCCGGTGACCGCCACACCGGACATGACGATTCGTGACGTCGACGCGCTGTGCGGCCGTTTCCACATCTCGGGCCTGCCGGTGATCGACGCCGACGAGCGCCTGGTGGGCATCATCACCAACCGCGATATGCGCTTCGAGCCGGACTACGACCGCAAGGTCGCAGAGGTGATGACACCGATGCCGCTGGTTGTGGCGGATGAGGGCGTCGATAAGCAGGAGGCACTTGCGCTGCTGTCGGCGAACAAGGTGGAGAAGCTGCCGATCGTGGACAAGGCAGGCAAGCTGGTTGGCCTGATCACGGTGAAGGACTTCGTGAAGAGCGAGCAGTACCCGAACGCGTCGAAGGACTCGAACGGCCGTCTGCTTGTTGCCGCTGGTATCGGCACTGGTGAAGAGTCCTACGAGCGCGCCGCGCTGCTCGTTGAGGCAGGTGTCGACGCCCTCGTCGTCGACTCCGCGCACGCACACAACAACCGCGTGCTGGAGATGGTGTCCCGTGTGAAGAAGGACTTCGGCGACCGCGTTGACGTCGTCGGTGGCAACCTGGCGACACGCGAAGCCGCGCAGGCCATGATCGATGCCGGTGCGGACGCCATCAAGGTCGGCATTGGCCCTGGCTCCATTTGCACCACCCGCGTTGTTGCGGGCGTCGGAGCACCACAGATCACGTCCATCCTGGAGGCTTCCGTGCCTGCCCACAAGGCCGGAGTACCGATCATCGCAGACGGTGGCATGCAGTTCTCCGGCGACGTTGCTAAGGCCCTCGCCGCTGGCGCATCGACCGTCATGCTCGGCTCCATGCTCGCAGGCACCACTGAGGCACCCGGTGACGTCGTGGTTGTTGGGGGTAAGCAGTACAAGCGCTACCGCGGCATGGGCTCGATGGGCGCGATGCAGGGCCGTGGCCTGACCGGCGAAAAGCGCTCCTTCTCCAAGGACCGCTACTTCCAGGCAGACGTCACCAGCGAAGACAAGCTGGTGCCGGAGGGCGTCGAGGGCCGCGTTCCGTTCCGCGGAGATATCGACGCCATCACCCACCAGATCGTCGGTGGTCTGCGCGCCGCGATGGGCTACACCGGCTCCGCCTCGATCGCAGAACTGCAGACGAAGCAGTTCGTCCAAATCACCACGGCTGGCTTGCGCGAATCGCACCCGCATGACATCACGCAAACGGTTGCAGCGCCGAACTACCACAACTAATCCTTTCTGACTGGCTCCTGAAGGAGAGAACCTGACATGCGTGAATATGTAGAAATTGGCATCGGACGCGAAGCCCGCAAGGCCTACGACCTTGACGATCTGACCCTGGTTCCGACGCGGCGCACCCGCTCGTCGAAGGACGTCAACACGGAGTGGCACATCGACGCCTACTCCTTTGACATGCCGCTCGTATCCCACCCGACCGATGCCCTAGCGAGCCCCGAGTTCGCCATCGAGATGGGTAAGCAGGGCGGACTTGCGGTGCTCAACGCCGAGGGCATCCTGGGCCGCCACGCGAACTTCGAAGAGGCGATCAACGAGGTCTGCGGGCAGGCGCCAAATCCCAAGGACCTCGAGCAGGAGAATTACCACGAGATTCCTAGCAAGATTGCCAAGGCTACGGCAACGCTGCAGAAACTCCATCAGGCCCCAATTAATTTGGACGTGTTGAGCGAGCGCATTGCGCAGGTCCGCGCGTCGGGCGCGACCGTCGCTGTGCGCGTGAGCCCGCAAAACGTGCGCGAGCTTGCCCCTGCAGTGATCAAGGCCGGTGCAGAGATCCTGTTCGTGCAGGGCACGTTGATTTCCGCCGAGCACGTGCAGCCCGGTGGGGAACCGCTGAACTTGAAGGAGTTCATCGGCTCCCTCGACGTTCCGGTCATCGCAGGTGGCGTCTTCGACTACACGACGGCCACGCACCTGATGCGTGCTGGCGCTGCTGGCGTGATTGTCGGTTCGGGTCGTTCCTCTTCCGGCCTGGCGCTGGACGTTCCCCTTGCAACTGCGATTGCTGACGTGGCTGCAGCTCGCCGCGACTACTTGGACGAGACCGGTGGCCGTTATGTCCACGTCATCGCTGATTCGGCACCGTCGAACGCCGGAGACATCGCGTTGGCACTCGCCATGGGCGCCGACGCCGTCATGGTAGGCAGTCTGTTCGCGAAGGCGAACGAGGCCGCTGCTGGCGGCGCGTACTGGGAACCGGCGGCTGCGCACCCGCGCTTCCCGCGCGGCGAGGTTGCCAACTGGGAGTTCGGCGATCGTCTTCCGCTGTCTGAGATTTTGTTCGGTCCATCGAGCGATTCGGGCGCTGCCACGAACTTAGTGGGCGGTTTGCGCCGTATTATGGCGAAATGTGGGTACACTGATCTCAAGTCGTTCCAAAAGGTCGACGTGACCGTCCGCCCGTAAACAGATTGACCTAATATATCGAATATGGCCTACGAAGTAGTTATTAAACGAGATGCCCCTGACGGCCCACACCACGAGGTTGATGTCAACCACATCTTCTTCTCGGTGACGGACAGCAAGGGCATTATGACCCATGTCAATGAGGTCTTTATTCACTACGCGCAGTATCCCGAAGTCGAGATGATCGGGAAGCCACACAATCTCATTCGCCATATTGAGATGCCTGGTGGCGCGTTCAAGCTGATGTGGGACGTCATTGAGGACGGCCGACCGTTCGCAGGCTATGTCCGTAACCGCGCAAAGAGCGGCTCTGCGTACGACGTGTTTGCTACCGTGACGCCTCTGCCAAATGGCGACTACCTCTCGGTGCGCACCCGCCCGATGACCGAACTGTTCAAGGTCGTCGGCGACGTGTACCAAGCGGTGAACGACGTTGAGTGGAAGGCGCGCCACGAGGGCGTTGGCCGTCGCCGCCGTGCAGAGCTTGGCTTGGACAAGCTGCAGGAGCTTGTGCCTGATTACGACGCCTTCGTTGCCGAAGCGCTGCCGGCCGAGGTGCTGGCGCGTGAGGAAGCGGGCTTCGACCTTCCAGAGGGCACCGGCGAGGTGTACGAGGCCACTAAGCGCCTCTACCGCGAGCTGGACCGCTTCATGGAAATCCAGTCCTCCATTAAGGAAGCCGCCGAAGAACTGGCAAAGGCCAGCCAGACTTTGGTGGAAGAAAACGCTGTGACCAACAGTGTGAAGGGCGAGATGGAAAACGTCATGGCGGAGGGCGCTGCCCGTACGCTGTTGCTTGCACCGCTGCAGGTGTGGGCAACGATGCGTGGCATCATCGACGAGAACGCGCAGTCACTCAACGAGGTGGCTGGCGAGTTGGCGAAGAAGGCGGCGTCCGCGCGTATGGCGATTGCGCTGGCTCGTCTGCATACTGCGCAGACCGCGATTTTCTCCCTTGAGGCGAACCGCGGCGAGGTGCTCTCTATGCTGTTCGACGCCCTCGAGGTGGACGTGAAGCAGATGGACGACGCAGTCTTCCTGCACTCCTCCCTGGCGAACCGCGTGGACCTGAAGGTGAACTCGATTTCCGAGCTGACCAAGATGCCGCTCGAGATGATTCGTCGCTGGTCCCAGACCACGGCGCAGGAGCCGTTCGGCGAGAACATCGAGCCGCTTGTTGCTCAGGTGCACCGCGCTATCCAGGCTGCTGATAACTCTATCGAGCGCCTGCACGCTTCCTCGCAGAAGCTGGGCTCCGACCCGGCGATTGACGGGGTACACGATGCGCTGGAGAACCTGCGCGCGCTGCTGAAGTAGTCTGTTGTAACGTCGCAACGCTGAAGACACCACCCGCCAAGCGGGTGGTGTCTTGTTGTTTCGAAGGGATTCCCGCACCAGATTCCAGTATTTCGGCCGGGTGCATTGGCGTTTCCCCAGGTCCCGAATTGTGCGCGCGGGAATGTGGTGCGCAGGACACTGTCATCGGGCTCACGTACACATTAGGTGCTGCGTAGGTTAAGATTTGGTGCGTGACTACAGCTCAAACTCGCCCTGTTCTTGTTGTTGATTTCGGTGCGCAGTACGCGCAGCTCATTGCGCGTCGTGTGCGTGAGGCGCACGTGTTTTCCGAAGTCGTTCCGTCCACGATCTCCGCTGCGGAGGTGAAGGAGAAGCAGCCGCTGGCGCTTGTCCTGTCCGGCGGCCCGTCGTCCGTGTATGAGGATGGCGCCCCGCAGTTGGACCCTGAGATTTTCGAGTTGGGGATTCCGATCTTCGGCATCTGCTACGGCTTCCAGGTGATGACGCAGGCGCTCGGCGGCAAGGTTGAGCAGACCGGCGCCCGTGAGTACGGCCGCACGGCGATGAACGTCATGGGTGGTGTGCTGCACGCCGGCTTGCCGGAGGAGCACAAGGTGTGGATGAGCCACGGTGATTCGGTAACGCAGGCTCCGGAGGGCTTCGAGGTCACCGCGTCTTCGAAGGGTGCGCCGGTCGCCGCGTTCGAGAACGTGGAGCGCAAGTTCGCCGGTGTGCAGTACCACCCGGAGGTGATGCACTCGCCGCACGGCCAGGAGGTGCTGACGCGCTTCCTCACCGAGATCGCTGGTCTGGAGCAGAACTGGACGGCATCCAATATTGCGGAGCAGCTCATTGAGCAGGTTCGCACCCAGGTTGGCGACGGCTACGCCATCTGTGGCCTGTCCGGTGGTGTGGACTCGGCTGTTGCTGCGGCGCTGGTGCAGCGTGCGATCGGGGACCGCCTGACCTGTGTGTTCGTGGACCACGGCTTGCTGCGCCAGGGTGAGCGCGAGCAGGTGGAGAAGGACTTCGTCGCCGCGACCGGCGCGAAGCTCGTGACTGTCGACGAGCGCAAGGCCTTCCTGGACAAGCTGGCCGGTGTGACTGAGCCTGAGGCGAAGCGCAAGGCGATCGGTGCGGAGTTCATCCGTTCCTTCGAGCGCGCTGTGGCCGATGTGTTGTCGGATCACAAGGTTGATTACCTGGTGCAGGGCACGCTGTACCCGGACGTCGTCGAGTCGGGCGGCGGCACCGGCACCGCGAACATTAAGAGCCACCACAACGTTGGTGGCCTGCCGGATGACGTCGAGTTCGAGCTGGTCGAGCCACTGCGACTGCTGTTTAAGGACGAGGTCCGCGCGGTCGGCCGCGAGCTGGGCCTGCCCGAGGTGATCGTGAACCGTCAGCCGTTCCCAGGTCCGGGCTTGGGTATCCGCATCATTGGTGAGGTGACCGAGGAGCGCCTGGAGACCCTGCGCGCCGCGGATGCGATCGCGCGCGAGGAGCTGACTAAGGCTGGCCTGGACGACCAGATTTGGCAGTGCCCGGTCGTGCTGCTGGCCGATGTCCGCTCGGTGGGTGTGCAGGGCGATGGCCGCACCTACGGCCACCCGATTGTGCTGCGTCCTGTCGCGTCCGAGGACGCGATGACCGCGGACTGGGTACGCATCCCGTACGAGACGCTGGAGGCCATCTCGACCCGCATCACCAACGAGGTGGCGGATGTCAACCGCGTGGTGCTGGACGTGACCTCCAAGCCGCCGGCCACCATCGAGTGGGAGTAAGTCAGTTTCTTTCGCCCGCGTCCTCGCGGGCGTAGTACGCGGACACGGATCCGACGCGCTGCGACACGTTAATCGTGAGTAGTGCGCTGTCTGTGTTCGCGTTTTGTCGTTCTTCGGGGCATGCGGCCTCGCCGATGTTCACCTTGCAGTTGATGTCGACGGGGATGTGATTGGGAAGCTTGAGGTCGATCTTGCCGACGCCGTTGCTGATGTTGATTGTCTTCGGCTCGTCGAGTGGCTCGAGCATGGTGAGGTCGATCCGAGCCTCGCCGATGTTGTGTTTAAATTCCGGTATAGCCTCCGCGGAGTAGGCAGAGACATTTGCAACGCCGTAGTTGCCGATTGAGCCGATGCGAAGTTGGCTAACCACGGTCATTGTCCAGAATGTTGCCGTTGTCAGCACCAGTGTGACGGGGATCCACAGCCAGTAGCGCTTCTTTGGTTGCGCACGCTCCGGAGCTGGCTCGACAGGGTCCGGCAGGTGCCACAGCTCAGGTGCCGCGCCGAGTGGGTCCCATGCCGGTGGTTTCTGCCCGGGGTGTTCGTAGCCTTCCGGCACCGTCAGGTGGGAGGTGTCCACAACAGGGCCTTTGTTTGTCTGCGACTCCACGCCCACCACGAGTCCCTCCGGTGCCTCTGGCTGGCGCTGGTAGGCGAGGTACCAGCCGAGCGCGAACAGCGCGAAGGTGACCAAAACCCCGCGCAGGTCGCTGGCAACGGCGACGGAGGGGAAGAAGATGACAAGGCCGAGGAGCAGCAGCCAGCCGGTGTCGCGCTCTTTCTTCTCTACCTTGGTCAGCTGCTCTTTCGGGGTGGCGATCGAACTTGCTGGGGTGCGGGTCAGCCCGAAGCGGGGCATGTTGATCCAGCACAATAGGTAAAGGAACAGGCCACCGCCGAAGGCGATTGACAATACGACGAACAGGACGCGGATGAGCGTTGGGTCGATTTGGTAGCGGGCACCGATGCCTTCGCAGACACCGCCGACGACGGCCTTGCCGCCCTGGTCTTGCGGGATGCGGGGCGGGCGGGTCTCCCACATGCGCTTCAGCGTGTTGGTTTCCATGGCTTCTATTGTTGCGAGGCAACGCCAAGCGCGGTATCGGGAACGACCCTGATTTTTCATCTCAGGGTTTACCCCGATGTGCCTGAGGGGGTTGCCGTGCAACGATGGGGGACATGTCTGCGTTGTATCCCCGGCTGACCCGTGACCGTTCCCGCCGCGTCATTGCTGGCGTGGCGTCCGGGGCAGCTGACCTGCTCGGGGTGGACGTGAAATGGGTGCGCCTGTTTTTGGTTGCGGCGAGCTTCGCCGGCGGCTTCGGCGTGTTGCTGTATGCGGGGCTGTGGGTGTTTACCCCGGTTGCTGAAATTGCTGCGCCGCGGCAGCGCCCGAGTGCGCTTGACATCTTCCTAGTGCTTGCAGGGTTTGCGGGTGCGTTGACGTCGCTGCAGATTTCCTCCGGTGCGGGCTCCATGGTGGTGTTCATCATCGGTGTGCTCATCGTCGGTGCAGTGATCGCGTTGCAGGCGTATGACCGTGGCACGGATTCGTGGGGCAACATCGCAGCGCTGTCCTTGGGTGCGCTATTGGTCATGAGCGGGGTGCTGGCTGTGGCACTCCTTGGGGAGAGCGCCGGGGTCGCCGGTGTGGTCGTCTCCGTGCTGGTGACGGTGCTTGGTGTCGGGGTGCTTGTGGTGCCGCTGATTGCCAAGTTGGCCAACTCGCTTGTCGCGGAGCGTGAGGCGAAAGCGGTGGCGGATCAGCGCGCGGAGATCGCCTCGCGCCTGCACGATTCGGTGCTGCAGACGCTGGCGCTGATCCAGCGGCAGGCCGGTGACCCGGACGAGGTGGTTCGACTTGCTCGCGGGCAGGAGCGTGAGCTGCGCGCCTGGCTGTTCGACGAGACCGTGTCCAACCACACCACCACCTTCGCCGCGCTGTGCAAGGCTGCCGGCGAGGTGGAGGATGCGTACGGGATCGTGATCAAACCGGTCACGGTGGGCGAGGACATCCCTTTCGGCGAGCGCGCCGAGGCAGTCGTGCTCGCAGCCAGGGAGGCGATGGTCAACGCGGCAAAGCACGCCGGTGTGGACACCGTTGATGTTTACGCGGAGCACCTTGCTGGCAGGCTCACCGTGTTCGTGCGCGATCGCGGCAGCGGCTTCGACCCCGAGGCGGTGCCCGCTGACCGGCACGGGTTGCGGGACTCTATCGTGGGCCGCGTGGAGCGCGTTGGGGGAGAGGTGCACGTGGTGTCGTCGGAAAGCAGTGGCACCGAGATTGAACTAGCGTTGGACCTATGACTCGCGTGTTTCTGGTGGATGACCACTCCGTGTTCCGCGCTGGGGTGAAGGCCGAGCTGCAGCAGGCTGTGGAGATCGTCGGTGAGGCTGGCACGGTCGCCGAGGCGGTGCGGGGGATCGAGCAGACACAGCCCGACGTCGTGCTTCTCGACGTCCACATGCCCGACGGCGGCGGCCTCACAGTGCTGAAACGCGCACCCGGCCCGGCGTACCTCGTGCTCAGCGTGTCCGATGCCGCTGAGGACGTCATCGCCCTGATCCGCGCGGGCGCCCGCGGGTACGTGACCAAGAACATCGCGGGTGGGGAGCTCGCGGAGGCGATCGAGCGGGTACATGGCGGGGACGCGTACTTCTCTCCGCGGTTGGCGGGGTTCGTGCTTGACGCGTTTGCGAGCGGGCCTGTCGTCGAGGAGGACGACCCGGCGGTGGACTCGCTCACCAGGCGTGAGCTCGAGGTGCTGCGGCTGCTGGCGCGTGGCTACACGTACAAGGAGATCGCGCAGCGCCTGTTCATTTCGGTGAAGACGGTGGAGACGCACGCGTCGAATATTTTGCGCAAGACGCAGACCTCGAACCGCAACCAGTTGACCCGGTGGGCGGTTGCGCGCGACCTGGGCTAGCGTGCGCCCGCCTGTCGCAGCAGCGACTGGGCGGTGAGGTCCGTTTCCTGCAGCATGCGGGGGTCGGTGCCGGGCATTGGGGAGATGGTGGTGTCTGCCCACTGCTTGCCGGTGGGGATGCCGACGATGTGCAGGCGCGGGTCCAGGGTGCCGTCGGGGTGGATGGTGCGGCGGGTATCTGCGTCGGTTTCGGGGGAACCGGTGGGCGTGCCGAAGGGCGCGAAGGGGCGGATGCGCTCGCTTTCCAACAGTGACGCGGTCAGTGGGTCGGCTGCGCGGGTGATGTTGGGGGACGGCAGGAAGGCGTCTGCGAGGGTGTCCGCGGTGACGGTGCGCTCGGCGCTGGTGGCCGTGAAGGTTGTGCCCGATTGCGTGACGGTTGGGGTTGGGCCGAGCAGGGTGACCAGGCCGGCGTCGATAAGAGCAAGGAGTTCGCGGGAGCGGAAGAGCGGCGGGCCGGAGCCGACCATCTGGCCGAATGCCATGTAGTCGGAGAGCGCGCCGCGCTGGTCCTCCGGGGTGCCGCGGCCGTTCTCGACGGCGATGGCGGTTGGTTTGCGGCCTGCGGAGATCACCCACAGGGCGGACTTGATGGGGGAGTCCTGAGCGGCGATGGCCTCGGCGATGTCGCGGGCCAGGGCGTCGGCGATGACGCAGTTCAGGCTTTCGGTGTCGAGGCCGTCGCACCCGGCGAGGGGGTCGATCCAGTAGGAGATGTCGAAGGGTTCGGTGGTGGCGTCGGCAAGGGATTCGTTGAGTGCGCGGGCGCAGGGCAGGAGGCTGGTGCGGGTGGCGGCGCCGGCGAGTGGTGCGGCGTCGATGCGCGAGATGATGTCCGCAAGCGGGATGTGCAGGGCGTCGGGGCGTACGCGCGCAAGCGTGGTGTAGTAGGCGGCGTAGGAGTCGCGGATGAGCGCCGGCCAGAGCTGCTCTCCGAAGCTCACCGTGGTGGCGCCGCTGTGGTGCTCGATCGCGGCGCGCAGCCGCGAGAGGTCCGCCTTGGGCGGCAGCGAGTGGTACTCGGATTTCGGCAGGTAGGGGTAGCCGCGGCCCGAGGTGACCACGAGGTGAGGCTCGGCACCGCTGGGCTCGTAGCGCAGGCCGGAGCGGGTGTCGGCGGGCACGAAGCGGCCGCCGCGGTTGATGGTGCTCAGCGCCATGAGGTCGAAAAAGCCCATGCCAAGGCCGCGCACGATTGCGGTTTCGCCAGCAACCAGCGTATCGACGTCCTGTTCCACCGGGTTGCCCGGCTGAATCCAGTGCCCGCGGAAGGCCACCGAGTGCTCGGGGACGACCCAGCCGGTGGCGAGCACGGTGGCGTCGGCGTGGACGGTGGTGCCGTCCTCAAACGTGATGGCGTCGCGGCCGTTCTCGGCGGTGATGCGCTGCGCGCGGGAGCGGTGGTTGGTGATGGTCACGTGCTCGGGGAGCTGCGCCAGCGCGACCGTGAGGACCCAGTGGAGGTACTCGCCGTACAGCGCGCGGGATGGGTTGGACTCCGGGCGGGTGGCAGCCAGCTCCGCGCCGAAGTCCGCGGTGACG
Organism: Corynebacterium sp. CCUG 51687; assembly: GCF_024453995.1. Lineage (NCBI taxonomy): Bacteria > Bacillati > Actinomycetota > Actinomycetes > Mycobacteriales > Corynebacteriaceae > Corynebacterium > Corynebacterium sp. CCUG 51687. Next base: position 194,515 of record NZ_JAGPYT010000002.1, read on the forward strand.
TGGTCGGGGGTTGGGTGGGCGTCGAACAGTGATTGCTTGGTGGCGGACACGGCGTCGCGCTCGCCGCGCAGGAGCTGGATCCACTCGTACATGGTGGGGCCCTCGAGTACGGGGGCGGTGACGGTCGCGCCGGGCTCGGTGAAGAGGGTGACGGCGCCGGCCAGCGTGTTCATGCACAGCGTGTGGGTCTGTGCGGTGTCCCAGACGCGCCCGGCGCCGTGCTGGGCGTCGTCGATGAGGTGGATTGTCAGCGGCTTGGTGGAATTAGATTCGTTGAGCGTGGCGGCGACGCGTTCGATGATGGAAATGCCGCGTGGACCTGCGCCGACGATGGCGATTGCTGGCTGCACTGTGTGTTCCTTCCTGTTGCGACAGTGACCGTTTAGACTGCTTAGTCTAGACGCATGAGACCGCTCCGTCTAATCTGTGTTAGCGTTATCGCTCATCGAAGGGAGAACAGTGAAGCACACACGTCGAACGCAGGCCGGAGCGCTGCTTGCGGCTACCACGCTACTCGGGTTATGCACCGCATGTGCAGGACAAACAGAGCAAAGCGGGGACATGCAGGCAATCACGTACCTGGAGCCGAACTGGTTTACCTCGCTCTATCCGCCTGCGGCCGGGTTCTACCCGAATGGTGGCGTCGTGAATCAAATAACAGACAGACTGCTCTATCAGGACCCGGAGACGCTCGAGCTGCACCCGTGGATCGCCACGAAGCTGCCGGAGATCAACGAGGACGCGACGGTATACACGTTCGACATCCGCACCGACGTCACCTACTCCGACGGCTCGCCGCTCACCGCGGAGAACGTCGTGGCCAACTTCGACCTCTACGGCAAAGGCGACAAGGAGCGGCTGCTCAACGCATCCGAGCAGATCTCGAACTACGACTACGGCGAAGTCATCGACGAAGACACGGTGCGATTCCACTTCACCGCACCCTCGCCGGGGTTCGAGCAAGCGGTCTCCGTGTACAACGCCGGGCTGCTTTCCGACGCCACCCTGGCGCTCGACAACGAGTCCTTCGGGCCGGGCAGCGCCCACAACATCATCGGCTCCGGCCCGTTTGTCATCGCCGGTGAGGAGCTGGGCACCTCCATCGAGCTGCGGGCGCGCGAGGACTACGACTGGGCACCGCCCATCCTCGAGCACCAGGGCCGCGCCCGGCTGGACAGCGTGACGTACCGGCTCGCCGCCGAAGAAGCGATGCGCACCGGAGCGGTCCTATCCGGGCAGGCGGACATCGTGCGCGACGTGACTGCATCGGCTGAGCGCCACCTCCAAGACCGCGGCGTGCAGATCGTCTCCCGCGGCACGAACGCGATGAACAACCAGATCGCGATGCGCCCGCAGCACCTGTACCTGCAAGACATCCGGGTGCGCCGCGCGATCACGCACAGCGTGGACCGCGAAGAGCTGCTGCGCATCCTGTTCTCTGATTCCTACCCGCTGGCGACCTCGAGCGTGGCCGCCACGGGCTTGGGCTACAAAAACCAGGGCGACGCCTATACGTACGACCCGGAGCTTGCCCGGCAGCTCCTCGATGAGGCCGGGTGGGTCGTGGGCAACGACGGCATCCGCGTCAAGGACGGGGAACGCCTGCACCTGACCGTCAACTACGCGCAGACCCAGCCGCGCGCCCGCGAAGTGATGACGATGGTGCAGTCCAACCTGCGCGACATCGGCATTGAGCTCTCCGTGCTCTCCGGCGACCGTTCGACGCAAAACGTGGCGTCGAAGGACCCGAACAAGGTGCAGCTCTACCACACGATGGTCGGCCGGGCGGACTACGACGCCATCGAGTCGCACTACGCGGTCGGGCGCCGAGACTCCTTCATTAACCAGGATGAAAACGACAACGTGATCGACCAGCACCTCGAAGACCTGCTGCAGACCGTGGTCTCCACACCCGACGACGCCGGCCGGGCCCGCGCAGTGGAAGCCGTCCAAGATTACGTCACTGAGCAGGCCTACACGCTGCCGCTGTTCGAAGAACCACAGGTATACGCCGTCAGCCCACGTCTGTGCGGGTTCGGCGTGGAAGCCGTTGCACGCCCTGCGCTCTATAGCGCCTACCTCCAGGAAGGGGATACGCCATGCCGTACATCGTAAAGCGGGTAGGCCAAGCACTGATCGTGCTGCTGCTGACCTACACTCTCGCATTCTTTCTGCTTTCGGCTCTGCCATCCGACGGTGTCATGGCCCGCTACGCTGACCCGGCACTGGGACTCAGCCAGGCTGAGATTGAGGCGATCCGTTCGGAGATGGGCGTCGATAAGCCGTTGCTTACGCAGTACGTGGCGACGCTGACGGGTCTGTTCACCGGCAGTCTCGGCTACTCCGTGCGCACTGGTACGCCGGTGGGCCAGCTCATCGCCGACGCCCTGCCGCATACGCTGGCGTTGGCCGCGACCTCGGTCGGGCTCGCGATCATCGTGGCACTCATCACCGCATTCGTCGCGACGCTGCCCGGCGCCGGGCGCATCGGCGCGCTGTTTCGCGCGGTGCCCTCCCTGATGGTGTCGCTGCCAGGGTTCTGGATCGCGATCGTGCTGCTGCAGCTCGTGTCCTTCGAGCTCGGCTGGATCAACGTGATTGCGCCGGGCCCGCTCGAGGGGCTCGTGCTGCCGACGCTCACGCTGTCCGTCCCGATGGCGGCCCCGCTCGCGCAGGTGCTGATCCGCTCCATCGACGAGGTGCAGCGCAGCCCATTCGTGCAGGTGGCGCGTGCGCGCGGCGCGAGCGAGACCCGCATCTTCTGGTCCGACGTGCTGCGAAACGCGCTGCTCCCAGCGCTGACCATGGCTGGTTTGCTCTTCGGCGAGCTCGTCGGTGGTGCTGTGGTGACGGAAACCGTCTTCGGGCGTACGGGGTTGGGCTCCATGGTGGTCACCGCCGTGTCGAACCGCGACACGCCGGTGCTGCTGGGCGTAGTCCTCATCGCGGCGGTGGCGTACATGACCATCAACCTCATCATTGACCTGCTCTACCCGGTGCTTGACGTGCGGCTGCGCACCGCCGGCGGACCGTTTGCCGCAACACCGAAGCAGTACGCCAGCCAGTCCGCCGACGCTATTGACGTGCGGGCAATCGAAACGGGACGGGAGTAGCAACCATGCGAACGACGAATTGGAAACAACCGGGAACGGTTCTCGCACTGCTCGTGCTGCTGCTTGCGTGCGCGTGGGCCCTGCTGCCGGGCATATTTGCCACGCACGACCCATACAAGGGCGTCGACGTAGCCCTTGCAGCGCCGAGCGCGGAGCACTTCTTCGGCACCGACGCCGTGGGGCGCGACGTGTACTCGCGCGTGGTCTACGGCGCGCGCCAGTCGCTGCTCGGCGCGGTGATCGCGGTGGCGGTCGGGCTGGTGTTCGGCACGCTGATTGGCCTGGTGGCGGGCGCGCTGCGTGGGCGGGTCGACACCGTACTGATGCGGATCGTGGACGTCCTGCTCGCTATCCCAGGCATCCTGCTGTCTCTGTCCATCATCATCGTGCTGGGCTTCGGCTCACTACAGGCGGCCTTCGCTGTCGGCATGACCACGGTGGCGACGTTCGCCCGCCTCGCCCGTTCACAGGTGATGCAGGTTGCAGGCACCGACTACGTTGAGGCCGCCTACGGCTCTGGAGCGACGAAGTCCCAGGTGCTGGTGCGCCACATCCTGCCGAACTCGCTCACCCCGGTCATTGCGTTGGCGGCCCTGCAGTTCGGCACGGCGATCCTGCAGCTGTCCATCCTCGGGTTCCTCGGCTACGGCGCCCCGCCGCCGATTCCGGAGTGGGGCCTCATCATCGCCGAAGGCCGCGACTTCATGGCCACCGCCTGGTGGATCATCGTCCTGCCCGGCGTGGCGATCATCGCCACCGTCATGAGCGCGAACCACCTGTCCCAACTCATTCGTACGGAGGCCTAACCCATGCAACCCCTGCAACCTTTACTTGAAGTACGTGGCCTGACCGTCGCGTACGGCAATCAGCCGCCATCGGCGCAAGACGTGTCCTTTTCCGTCGCGCCTGGCAAACTCACCGCGATCGTAGGGGAGTCCGGCTCCGGCAAAACCACCTCGGTGATGGCGACGCTGGGACTCCTCGGCGGGTCCGCGCGGGTGCTGGACGGCGCGGTCTATTTCCAAGGCAAGGACATCACGCAGTTGTCTCCGCGGCAGTGGCGCCAGCTGCGTGGCACAAAGATTGGCTTGGTGCCGCAGGACCCGAACAATTCGCTCAACCCGCTCAAGCCCGTCGGGGCCTCGATCGAGGAAGCCATGGCGGTCCACGGTATTGGCACAGCCGCCTCCCGTCGCGCACGCGCGCTGGAGCTCATGGAGGCCGTCGGCATCGACGACCCGCAGCGCCGCCACGGCCAGTACCCGCACGAGCTCTCGGGCGGGATGAAGCAGCGCGTGCTCATCGCAGCAGCCATCGCGCCCGAGCCGCAGGTACTGATCGCCGACGAGCCGACGTCCGCCCTGGATGTGACCGTGCAGGAAAAGGTGCTGGACGTGCTCGACGAGATGCGTGAGCGCCTCAACCTCGGCATCGTGCTGATCACGCACGACTTGGCGGTGGCGGGTGACCGTGCCGACGACGTGGTGATTATGCAGCGCGGCGTCGTCGTGGAGGAAGGCCCCGCCGCGGAGGTGCTCGCCGACCCGCAAGAGGAGTATTCACAGCGCCTGCTTGCCGACGCCCCTTCGCTCGCCGTCGCGAACGCCTACCACCGGCCAGCGCCGGACGGCGACGTGCTGGTGCGCGTGGATCACCTGCGCCAGGAGTATGGGGACTTCGTGGCCGTCAATGACGTCTCCTTCGAAGTGAAGCGAGGGTCCACGCACGCGATTGTGGGCGAATCCGGCTCCGGGAAGACCACGACTGGGCGGGCGATCTCCCTGTTCCGGGATCCGACGAGCGGCAGCGTCACCATCGGCGGCAACGTCGTGACCGGCGTCGACGACGCCACCCGCCGGAAGCTGCGCTCCACGGTGCAGCTGGTGCACCAGAACCCGTTTTCTTCCCTGAACCCTAAAATGACGGTGGAGGCCATCGTGGCCGAGCCGGTTCGGAACCTGACGGGGGCGTCGAAACGCGAGGCGCGCGCGAAGGCGCACGAGGTGCTGGCGCGCGTGGCGCTGGACCCGCAGCAGCTCGCGCGGCGCACCCCGTCGCAGCTTTCCGGCGGGCAGCGCCAGCGTGTCGCCATTGCGCGTGCGCTCGTGGTGGAGCCGGAACTCGTCGTGTTCGATGAGGCGGTTTCCGCGCTCGACGTGACGGTGCAGGCGCAGATCCTCCGGCTGCTGGAGGACCTGCAGCAAGAGCTGGGCCTGACCTACATATTTATTTCCCACGATCTGGCGGTGGTGCGCCAGGTCTCGGATACGGTCAGCGTGCTCAGCCGTGGTACCCAGGTGGAGTACGGCCCGACCGACGACGTCTTCCAGTGGCCGCGCCACGAAGTAACAAAGAACCTGATCCATGCAATCCCGGGCGCGCGCTTCCGCGCCCGGCAGTTAGGAGAATTTAGTGTCTAACATCATCGATACGCTTGCCGACGCCTCTCCGGAACTCGCGCGCCTTCGCAGGCGCCGCCCGGAAGCAGTCGAGAACGCGGAGCTGACGTTTACGGCCCTGTTCGAGCCTGCTGACGAGGGGGATGTGCCGCTGGCCTGGCGCTATGGTGTCGCCGCGTTCGTGGCAGGGCTCACCGGGCTACCAACTGCGAGTGCGTTCTATCGGGAGCTGCTCGAGGACCTCGAAGACCAAGCCCCCGGCCTCGCCGAGGCCGTCGACGCCGCCATCGCGCGCGGTGCATCCGAGGGGCCGTACTGGCACGGCGACTTCGTCCTGTTCGGTGACGACATTGGGGAGGCGTCGGAGCAGTTCGCCGCTGCCCTGGACTTCGCGCACCTGCTGGTTGTCCACCCGAAGGATTCCACCGCCGCAGCGATCGGTCACCTGCAGACCTCCGGGTGGAGCGACAACGACATCGTGACGTTGGCGCAGCTCATCGCGTTCGTGACGTTCCAGTTGCGCGTCGTGCACGGCGTGCGGGTGCTCGGCGGGGTTGACGCTGGTGGGGCGCAGCGGGCGTCGATTAGCGGGCGCGCGCACGGCGTGGCTGACCCCGGCTGGGAGCCCGGGCCGCGCACCCTGCTGCCCGAAGTTGTGGCGCCGACGAAGTTCGTCGAGCACTCCCTGGGCTGGCGCGCGTGGGTGCCCAGCCTGGACAAGTCCGAGTTCACCGACGAGCACCGCGACGCGCTGCTCAAGCCCGAGCGAATCGACATGGAGTACTTCCGGCTGCTCGCGCGTGATCCTGCGGTGCTCAAGGCGCGCACCCTAACTGACCTGGACATTTTCTACAACACCGACGGCGGGCTGGGGCGCGCCGAGCGCGAACTCGCCGCGACCGTGGTCTCCCGCCTCAACGGGTGCGAGTACTGTGCTTCCGTGCACCAGGGACGCGCGAAGCAGGAAGGCGGCGACGCCGAGGCGATCTCCCGGCTCCTTGCCGAAGGCGTGACCGCGGACCTGGGCACCCCGCTGTGGAACGCGCTGCGCGATGCGGCCGTGGCGCTCACGCACACCCCGATCGCGTTCTCGCAACAGCACGTCGCAGCGCTGCGCGAGGCCGGCTGCGGCGAGCTCGAGATCCTCGACCTGATCAACTCGGCGGCGTTCTTCAACTGGGCCAACCGCCTCATGCTCAGTCTCGGTGCGGCTGATGTGCCGAAGCGCTACCGCTAGCGCTTCTGGGTGGGCGCTGCGGGCGCGTATGCGAGGCGCCGCGTGCCGTCGACGTGCGGCATGAGCACCCACGCCACCACAAACAGCCCGCCCGCAAGCAGCGCCAGCCCCCAGCCGGGCAGCGGCGAGATCAGTGGGCACAGCATGATTGCGAGCCACCACAGCATGAGCGGCACCACCATGCTGAGCGACGGCACCTGCGAGACGTTGCGGCTGCGCGCAAATTCGGCCATGGCCTTGCGGTACGGGTGCGCCCGGGTAGTCGCACGGGCGATAAGCACCGCCGCGAGAGCAACGCCAACTTTCACGGCTGCGGGTAACGGTGCCGCCATCACGCTTATCGACGCCGCTACGCACCCCGCCGCCACCGCCCGCACAACGGGCGGCGTGGGAATTGGGGTGACGCGGTTGCGGAAGTCTGCGTAATACATAGGGCAGAGCGTACCGCATAGGGCCTGCCTTGTGGCGCTACTATTCGAAATAGTGTTCGACCTTTACTGTTGCTCGTGTCGGGGGCGCGTTGCATACTTACAGGCATGAATGGAACACCTATTCGCTTGCGTGAGTTCGCCTCGGACGATGGCGGACAGCTCAGCAAAGCTGAGCAGATTGCGCAACTCCGAGCACAATTAGCCGAGCTCGACGGTGGTGCCGTGCAGGAGCAGATCGGGGGCGAAGGTGTTATTCCGCTGGGTGGTGAGTTGGCGAATGTGCTTCCGAACGGAGGTTTGCCACGGCGGCAGGTCACGCAGGTGAGCGATACGCCGTCGCTTATCGTAGAGATCCTCCGGCAGGTCACGGAGGCCGGCGGATACGCGGCCGTGGTGGGGTGGCCGGAGCTGTCCTACGCGGAACTTTCAGCGCAAGCGTTGCGCAGAACAATCGCAGTCCCGGAACCGGGGCTGGATGCCATGCACGCCGCAGGAGTGCTCGCCGAGGGGCTAGACGTGGTGGTGCTACACACCCGAAGCGAAATCCAGTACACGCCCGCCCAGGCACGCCCACTGCTTGCCCGCGTGCGCGCCGGGGAGGCGGCGATGCTGTGCGTGAACGCGACGGTGCCTTCGCCTGCATTGCGCATGAGCGCGGACATTGCTAGCTTCCACGGCATCGGGCGCGGCCGCGGGCGCATCGCAGGCATTGACCTGGAGGTGTCCGCGCACGCGAAAGGCTGGAAGCGGCCACCGGCACTACTGACGCTTGGGGTTGTGGCGGGCGGTGGTGCGCACCTGAAGGCGGTGCCCTCATGAGGGTTGCGGCGCTCTGGTTCCCGGATTGGCCCGTGCAAGCAGCCAAGCTCGAAGCCGAGGACACGCTGGAGGAACCGATCGCGATCGCGGTGCAGCACCGTATCAAGGTGTGTTCGCAGGAGGCGCGGCGCGCCGGGGTCCGCCGTGGGATGCGGGTGCGCAACGCGCAGGCCGTCGCGCCTGAGCTGACGGTGGTGGAGGACAACCCGGAGCGCGACGGCCGCACGTTCAGCGCGCTCGCGGGATCCTTGGATGACGTGGCGGCCTCCGTGGAGGTGCTGCGCCCTGGCCTGGTGGTTGCGGACCTCGCCGCGGCGGGGAAGTTCCACGGCGATGAAGATACGGCGCTTGAGATGCTTCTCGACGCCGCCGCACGCCACGGCATTGACGTCATGGCAGGGGCGGCGGACGAGATCGCCACTGCGGTGATCGCTACCCGGAGCTCGCACGTGGTTGCAGCGGGGGAGTCGGCGCAGTTCCTTGCAGTACAGCCGCTTCGGGTGCTCACCGCCGAGACAGCACTCGGCGCGGACCCGGAAACGGTCCGTACCCTGGGCCAGCTGGGCATCCAGACGCTGGGGCAGCTCGCGCAACTGCCGTCCTCTGCCGTGATGACTCGCTTCGGGGTCGCGGGCATCCACCTCCACCGGATCTCCAGCGCGGCCCCGGACCGGCGCGTCGCCCCGGAGCTACCCGTGGAGGACTTCGCCGTCGAGATGACGCCGGAGGAACCGATCGAGCGCGTCGACGCCGCCGCGTTCGCCGCCCGGGCGCTCGCGGCCACGCTGCACCAGCGCCTCAAGGGGGCCGGGGTGCACTGCCTCCGGCTGAAAATCTCCGCCGAGCTTGTCGACGCCACCCGGGTCGAGCGCGTGTGGCGCACCCGGGAAGCACTGACGGAGGCTGGCACCGCCGACCGGGTGCGCTGGCAGCTCGACGGCTGGCTCACCAACGGGGGTGCAGGGCCGATCGCCTCGCTCATGCTGGAACCACTTGAGCTTGCGCAACCCGACATGGTGGGGGAGCTGTGGTCCGACGGAGCGTCGGACGAGGGGGCGCGGCGCGTGATCGAGCGGGTGCAGTCCCAGCTCGGAATGGAGGCGGTGCTGCAGCCGGTCGCGGTTGGAGGTCGCGGCGTGGCCGAGCGTATTCAGCTGGTGCCCTATGGGGAGGTGCTGCCGCAGGGCCGCGGGGCGTTCGTCGGCGCCGTTCCGTCACCACTTCCAGCCCGGCTCGGCGGTGGGATCGAACACCCGTCATCGCGGGTGCAGCTGCTGGACAGTGCCGACCAGCCGATACTGCTCAATGCCGAAGTCCTGCTCAGCGGCCAGCCGACAACGCTAGTGTGGGGCAAGCGCTGCTATGACATCACCGCGTGGGCAGGGCCTTGGCCCGTTGACGAAGATTGGTGGGGTGCGCATCCGACCCGGCTTGCGCGCCTCCAGGTGCTGGGTCACGACCAGGCGGTAGGAACAGGGCAGCGCGGGTGGTTGTTGGTGTGGCACCGGCAGCGCTGGAGCGTCGAGGCGCTCTATCACTAGGTGTTAGGACTGCACGATGTCGACGACCAGGCGCAGCGGGTGCTCCAGAATCTGCACCGAATACGGCAGGTCAGAGCGCAGCCCTACGACCACGCGGCTGCGACCCTCGTAGGTGCCGGCGTTGACGACGTCGATAATGTTGCCGGTCTCTGCCGGGGTATCCACCTTGATTTGGTCCGCGTCCAGGCCAAGTTCGTAGGGGTAGACGGTGCCGTCGATGTTGATATTGAGGAACGCGTTGCCAGTCACCTTCAGTGGTTTGCCGGTGATCTCCTGCATCGGGGTGGAGGTGTAATCCACGAACCAGCCCGGCTCGCCCTTGCCGACGAGGTCCACGACAACGCGGTCGAACCCCTCGTGGGTGCCCACACGCACGCCAGCCACGGCGAGCTGAGCAGGCGCGGAAGGCCGCTGAGTCTTCGGGCTCGCGTTCGCGGTACCGAGCGGGCGCAGCTGCGTCGTTGATGGCGCAGCATGCATCGAGCCGACGCGGGTCGCGGCCTGGTCCTGAGCAGGAGAGGACACGCACCCGGCGAGCACGGCGCCAGCAATGCAGGGCGCCAGCGCCGCAACGGCGAACTTCGGTAGGGGAAACACGCAAATTACCGTAGCCAGAACGAATCTCGAAGAGCAAAGCAGAACGGCAAAAAATCAAAAAGGTTATCAAAATGTTAACTGCCCGACTCGGTCCGGTTTAGGTATGCCTAATCAATCGGGAAATTTTCGCTACAGTAGGTGACATGACTACAGCCCATGCACGCACACTCTGCTCCGATACGGACAGTGAGCCGCTGCCGGGTACCGCGAAACCCGGCTCGACCTACGTTTTGTTTGAGTGGCCACACAAGTGGAGCCACGACGTACTCGACGGCGACACCTTCGGGGACGAACTGACCGAAGAGTTGAAAGCGCACATGCAGCGCTACAACGCCACCTTGCTGCTCATCCGCCACCCAACGAGGGAAGGCCGCCAGATTGAAGACCACCACGTCTACCTGGTCTTCGCCGACCAGGCAGCAACCGAGGTGCTGCACGTCGATGGGCCTGAGGCGATCCTGGATCTCGACCTGTCAGGCCCAGGGCAAAACAGCGCCAAGTCGCGTACGAAGCCACTCGTCCTGGTCTGTACCCACGCGAAGCGCGACATGTGCTGCGCCATCAAAGGGCGCCCCATCGTCAACGAGCTCGTAGAGAAGTACCCGTTTGGGCAGGGCAACGACGTGGTGTGGGAAACCTCGCACATCAAGGGGCACCGTTTTGCCGCCACGATGCTGCTCATGCCGTGGGCGTACAGCTTTGGCCGAATGAACCTCGAGGCTACTGAGGCCATGCTTGAAGCCGCGATGCGCGGCGAGTACTTCGTGCCGGGCAACCGCGGCCGCGGCACCTTTAGTCCGGTGGGCCAGGTGGCGGAAGTGGACGTCGCAACGCAGCTCGCCACCCGAGGGGACAAGGTGCGCTACGGCCAGCTCGAAGTCACTGCCGAGCGTATCGACGGCCCCTCCGCCCACGTCACCGTCACCGACACCGCGACCGACACCGCCTACGAGGTGACGTTGGAACAGCGCGACGTTGATGCCGTGATGGCATCATGCGGGAAGGACCCGAAGCCCGGCAAGAGCTGGGTCGCAGTCGGGCGCTCCTAGATGTAGCTGGGCAGCACGTCTGCCACCCTGTTGATGACGTGGTCGGTGCGCTGCTGCACTTCGGCGGGCGAGTGGTGGAAGCTGTGTGAGTGATCTGCGATCTCGTGCATGGACAGGTCATTCCACGAGTCGCCGAAGGTGTACAGCTCGATGTCTTCGCGTGGGACGTCGAGGAGCTGCAACAGGTCCTGGATGCCTGCGCCCTTCGTGCGACCGGGCGCCATGATGTCGATGAAGTCCTGGTTCTGCGCTACCGATACATGCGGCAGCGCGCGCGTCCACTCGTAGACTTCCGCGCGAAGCGCCTCGTTGTTCGGGATCCAGAGTGGGACGACGGCGAACTCGTGGTGGGGAATGTCGGCCGTCGTCATTGCGTCGAAGTTGACGGTAAAGCTGCTGCGCGCCTGCGTGTTGTTGCTGAACTCACCATCGACGTGGCCGATCGTGGTGCCGAACACCGCCACCCCATCCGTGTCAGCGAAGTGCGTGACCACTTGTTCGACGATCTCCGGGTCTACAAGATGTGAGTAGAGCAGGCGCTCGTTGTCGCCGGTGGTTGCGGAGCCGCCGTTGGAGAGCACCTGGTAGTCGAAGCGGATGGGGCAGTGGCGCATTCCGAACTCGAGCGCGGTGCGCGAGCGTCCGGTGGCGGAAATGGCGATGTAGCCGGCGTCGCGCCAGGCCTGGATCGCGGCCATGTCGGCCGGGTCGAAGCCGTGCTCGCCCGTGTCAGTGTCCGTGGGATGATGAAGGGTGCCATCAAAATCAAACGCTGCGATTTTCATGGCACCCATCCTAACCAACTGGTCACACCTTAGCGGCGCATCACCTTCTTGGACAGCCAGTTGCCCAAGAACTGCGCCAGCTGCACGATGACGACGATGACGATCACAGCCGCCCACGTCACCTGCGGTTCGAACTGGCGGTAGCCGTACACGATGGCGAAGTCACCGAGGCCGCCACCGCCGATGTAGCCGGCCATCGCGGACATATCGATCACCGCGATGAAGATGAACGTGTAGCCGAGGATCAGCGGACCGAGCGCCTCGGGGAGGATGACGGTGCGGATGATCGTCCACGGTCCTGCGCCCATCGAACGTGCGGCCTCAATCATGCCGGGGTCGATGGACACCAGGTTCTGCTCGACAATACGGGCCACGGTAAAGGTCGCGGAGAAGCACATCACGAACGTGGCTGCACCACGACCAATCGTCGTGCCCACCACCGACAACGTGATGGGGTAGAGCATCGCGATCATGATGATGAACGGGATCGGCCGGAAGAAGTTCACGGCGAAGTTAATCACCCAGTACACGACGCTGTTCTGCAGGATGCCACCCGGGCGGGTGGTGTACAGGAACACGCCAAGGATCAGGCCGCAGATACCACCGACCAGCAGGGTGATGCCCACCATCCAGAGCGTGTCGCCGATGGCGTCTACGAACGTGGGACCGAGGCGGTCCCAGTTCGGCTGCGCCAGAATGAATTCATTGACAGCACTGTTCATCGACGTATCTCCTGAATATCCGTGGTGCCCTGCAGCGTGTGCAGGAACTCGTTAATCGCTGCATCGTCGCCGTTGAGGCGGACCGTCATTTTGCCGAAGGAGTGCTCCTGCAGGGTCGTAATACCCGCGTGCACCGGCTGAATTGACACGCCGCGTTGGCGCGCCTTCTCCGCCGCGCCGAAGAATCCCGAGTGTTCGGTCAGGTCGACGGTGAAGAGGCGTCCAGGCGCCGCGTTCAGCAACTCGAGCTCCTCGTGCTTGTCTGGGGTGTTGCGAAGTGACGTCGATACGAAGCGCTGCGCGACCTTCGTCTTCGGGTCCGAGAACACCTCGTAGACGGAGCCATACTCGACGACCTTGCCAGCCTCCATCACGGCGACCTTGTCCGCAATCGCGCGGATCACGTCCATCTCGTGGGTAATCACCACGATCGTGATGCCAAGTTCCGCGTTGACGCGGCGCAGTAGCTCAAGCACCTCGTGGGTGGTCTCGGGGTCGAGGGCGGAGGTGGCTTCGTCGGCAAGCAAGAGCGAGGGATTCGTGGCGAGCGCACGAGCGATGCCCACGCGCTGCTTCTGACCACCCGAAAGCTGCTCGGGGTAGTTCTTGCCGCGATCCGACAGGCCGACGAACTCGAGGAGCTCCTCGACGCGCGCCCGGCGCTCCTGCTTGCCCAAACCGGCAAGCTGCAGCGGGTACTCAATGTTGCCCGCCGCAGTTCGGGAAGAGAACAGGTTGAACTGCTGGAAAATCATCCCAACGTTTCGGCGCACTTCCCGCAGGCGCTTCTCGCTCTTGCCGACGATGTTGGTGCCGTCGAGGAGGAGTTCGCCGCTGGTAGGCATGTCGAGCCCGTTGATCAGCCGCACCAGCGTGGACTTGCCAGCGCCGGAGTAGCCGATCACTCCAAGGATCTCACCAGGCTCGACCGTCAGCGACACATTGTCGACGGCCACAACCTCGCGCCCACCCGTTGTAAAGACTTTCGATACGTCCCGGAACTCAACCCGGGTGCCGGTTTTCGTCACGGATTACTTCTCCTGAAGGCGTGCGAGGATAGCGTTTGCGTCATCACGGGAGCGCTCAACAGCGACCGCGGTGCCGCGGGAATCCTCCTGGACGGCAGCTGCGACCTCTGGGGAGTTCCACAGCTCTGCGAGGCGGTTGTAGGTCGGGTTGTCCAGGTCCTCAGCGCGTGCAGCGAAGACGTTGATGTACGGCTCGCCCTGCTCGGAAGCCGGGTCATCCTGGAAGATAGCCTGCTTTGGCTCAATGCCAGCGCGCTCCAGCCAGGAGTTGTTGATGATGGCCGGGCGGCCTTCCTTGTATGCGGAGGTCGTCTGGGAAGCGTCGACCGGAACGACCTTCACCTTCGACGCTGCCTCGTCGATATCTGCTGGGGACGGTGCCAGTTCATCAGCGCCGTCCTTCAGCGTGATCAAGTCAGCCTGGACGAGGACGTTGATTGCACGGCCCTGGTTCGAGTCATCGTTCGGGATAGCAACCTCGGTGCCTTCGATGCCGTCGAGGGAATCGTGATCCTTCCAGAACAGCGCCAGCGGGTAGATCTCCGTGGTGGACAGCACCTTCAGGTCATTGCCGGAAGCCTCGTTGTAGGTGGCGAGGTAGAGGATGTGCTGGAACTTGTTCAGGTCAATCTCGCCCTGGGCAAGCGCCTCGTTGACTGGTGCGTAGTCAGAGAACTGCACGATGTCGAGGGTGATGCCGTTGTCTGCCGCGAGGTCCTCGAAGACGGACCATGCCTTCTGGTCAGCGTCGGTGGTACCAATCTTGACGACGGTGTCCTCGCCGCCACCGGCAGCGTCGGTGGTCTTCTCGGCAGAGTCGTTGGAGCAAGCTACCAGGCTGGTAGCGGCGAGGGCTGAAGCTGCGATGGTTGCAATCACACGGTTGAGGCGCATGATGTCTCCTTTATGTCTTTCGTTGGGGAATCATTGATGGTTTGAAAACTTAGCATCTATTGGACCGCTTAGTCTATCCCTGGCTACAAACGTTGAATATAAATCCGCTTGCGCGAGCATTCGAACATGTTTACACTATCGAACATGCGATTCAATGGGGGTGCCCCGCTGACATGGTCAAAGCTGGAGCGGATACTGTCTGGGAACGACGTCGGTCCTGTCGTTCCGGTAGATCACCTCACCTTTGCTGGTGAAGCGGAGGGCGAGGGGGTCGGTGGTCGGCGCGGTGGGGTGCCATTCGCCGAGTTGCACGCGGTGTCGTCCTATAGCTTCCTTGGCGGGGCGAGCGAGCCTGAACAGCTGGTTGCACGCGCTCGGTCGCTCGGACTTTCGGCGCTTGGCCTGTGTGATCGTGACGGTTTCTACGGTGCGGTGAAGTTTGCGGAAGCTGCTGCGGCGGCCGGGATGCCCACGGTGTTTGGTGCAGAGCTGACGCTGAAAGAGGGGGTGCTGCCCGTCCTGGCCCGTGGTGCGGAAGGGTACCGGAGGTTATCGCATCTGATGTCGCGCGCACACATGGAGGGTAGGCAAAAAGGCGAGCTCTCGTACCCGCCGATGTGGGAAATCGGGGAGTGGCTTGATGGCTCCTGCTTAGCGCTTGGCGGGTGGGAGTGGACCCCGCTATTCGATAAATTGAGCGAGAGCTTCGGGGTGGAAAATGTGGTGAGGGAGTACGTGGTCTCACTCATGCCGGATGACGCCGATCATCACCAACAATTAGACCGCTTCGTTCATCTTCCCGCCATAGTGAGTACCCGGCCTGCCGCTGCGACGCGCCGACACGCGCGCCTCGCTGCAGCGAAACATGCGCTTGGCCAGCGCCGCGCGCTGCGGCAAGACGTTGCTGACCTGCACCCCATGGGGGCGCACTGGCTGCGCAGCGGGCAGCAGCTCGCCCGGCTGCTGCCGGGATGTGAGCCGATGCTGGCCACCACCGTGGAGGTTGCCGAACAGTGCGCGTTTACGCTCGACCTTGTCGCGCCAAACCTACCGGACTACGACACTCCTGCTGGCCACAATGAAATGGGCTATCTGAAGGAGTTGACCTACGCGAGTGCGCAGGTGCGGTACGCGACGCGACCGGAAAACATCCGTGAGCAGGCGATGAAGCAGATTGCTTACGAACTCAGCGTGATTGAGGAGCTCCAATTCCCCGGCTACTTCTTAATCGTGTACGACCTGGTCGATTTTTGTCGGCGCAGCAATATCCTGTGCCAAGGCCGTGGGTCGGCGGCGAACTCAGCGGTCTGCTTTGCTCTCGGGATCACGAACGCCGAGCCGATCAGTGCTGGCCTTCTCTTTGAGCGTTTCCTGTCGCCGGACCGCGATGGCCCACCGGATATCGATATTGATATTGAGTCCGGCAGGCGCGAAGAAGTAATCCAGTACGTTTACCGGCGCTACGGCCGCGAGCGTGCCGCGCAGGTGGCGAACGTGATTACGTACCGGAGGAAGGGTGCTGTTCGTGACGCTTCCCGGGCGCTCGGGTACCCACAAGGTGCTGCGGATGCCTGGTCAAAAGGACTCAGCGACCCGCCGGAGCAGGTATGTACGTTGGCGGAGGAGTTCATTGGCCAGCCACGCCACCTCGGGATCCACTCGGGCGGGATGGTGATCTGCGACCGGCCGATCGCGGACGTCGTTCCCATCGAGTGGGCGCGCAAGGAACAGCGCTCTGTGGTGCAGTGGGACAAAGACGACTGTGCTTCGGCGGGGTTGGTGAAGTTTGACCTGCTCGGGCTCGGCATGCTGGAGGCCCTGCACCACATGGTGGACCTCGTACGCGATACAACGGGCACCGAGGTGCACCTGTGGGAGCTCGACCTCGCCGACACCAACGTCTACGACATGCTGTGCCGCGCTGACGCCGTCGGGGTATTTCAGGTGGAGTCGCGCGCGCAACTTTCCACGCTGCCACGGCTGAAACCACAGCGCTTCTTTGACCTCGTGGTCGAGGTGGCCCTCATTCGCCCAGGCCCAATTCAAGGCGGATCCGTTCACCCATATCTACGGCGCCGCGATGGCCTCGAGCCCGTTATCTACGATCACCCGGTGCTGGAAAAATCTCTTGGGAAGACGCTGGGTATTCCGTTGTTCCAGGAGCAGCTCATGCAGATCGCCGTCGACGCCGCAGGATTCAGCGGCCGGGAGGCTGACGCGCTGCGCCGCGCGATGGGTTCGAAGCGTTCTCCAGCAAAAATGGCGGCGCTCAAAGCCCGGTTCTTCGAGGGCTGCAACACCACGAACGGGATCGGGGCGGACGTCGCGGAAAAGCTCTGGAACAAGATCGTCGCGTTTGCCGCCTACGGATTTCCGGAGTCGCACTCGCAATCGTTTGCGTCGCTTGTGTACTTCTCCGCGTGGATGAAGTACTACTACCCGGCGCAGTTCTGCGTCGGCCTGCTGCGGGCACAGCCGATGGGCTTCTACTCGCCCCAGTCCCTGATTCAAGACGCCCGCCGCCACGGCATCACGGTGTTGCCGGTGAGCGTGAATGGGTCCGGCGTACAGGCGCGCTGTATAGATAATGACACAATTCGGATCGGGCTGAATTTGGTGAAGGGGGTCGGGGAGAAGGCTGCGGCCAGGATCGAGGAGGCCGCGCCGTTTACGGACATCGCGGACCTGGCGCGTCGGGCGGAGCTGACCGTGGAGCACGTCGAGGCGCTCGCTAAGGCCGGTGCGCTGGACTGCTTCGGAGGGGAGCGTCGACAAGCAGTGTGGGCTGCGGGTATCGCAGCAACAGAGCGCGACGGGATGCTTCCTGGGCTTTCAGGTATCGACGCCCCAGTGCTGCCCGGGATGACCGCGTTCGAGCTACTCGCGGCCGATGTTGCCGCGACCGGCGTCACCCCTGATGCTCAACCGATGCAGCTGCTGCGCGAACACTTGCAACGGGAGGGGATTCTCCGAGCGGTCGACCTTCGTAGCGTGGAAGACGGTACCCGCGTCCGCGTCGCAGGCGTGGTCACGCACAGGCAGCGGCCGCAGACGGCATCAGGCCTGACGTTTCTGGGGATGGAGGACGAAACCGGGCTGCTGAACATCATGGTGTCGCCGGGGCTGTGGAAGCGGCAGCGTGTAGTGGCGCGCACAGCGCACGCGCTGGTGGTGCGCGGGATTGTCCAAAATGCGTCAGGTGCGGTCAGCGTCGTGGCGGACCGTCTGGAGCAAATCGATGTCG
The DNA here is from genome assembly GCF_024453995.1 of Corynebacterium sp. CCUG 51687. Taxonomy (NCBI): domain Bacteria; kingdom Bacillati; phylum Actinomycetota; class Actinomycetes; order Mycobacteriales; family Corynebacteriaceae; genus Corynebacterium; species Corynebacterium sp. CCUG 51687. The sequence goes on from NZ_JAGPYT010000002.1 coordinate 212,374, forward strand.
GCCAGTGGCTCTCGCGTGGTTCACGTGATTTTCGGTGAAGTCGCTAGGGTAGGGCCCATGGAACAGCAGACTGACGCACTCGCGAGACCACCGCTACCGGCCTCGGTTGAGCAGATGCACCGCGTATCACCGAAGTACATGGTGCCCATGCTGGTGACCAATACGGTGTGGGCGCTGATTGTCATCGGCGGCTTGCTGTGGGCGCAATGGAAGTACGGCGGCTGGTGGATGTGGGGTGCGGCCGTCTGCGGAGTGTTCTTCATCTGGAAGTACTTCCTTATCCCGTTCCAGGTACACAACCTGGCGTGGCTGGAAACGAACAACGAGCTCATCCTGAGCCAGGGGAAGATGTGGCACACGCTCACCGTTATCCCTTACGGGCGCATCCAGTTCGTGGACGTCAACACGGGACCGGTGATGCGGATGCTTGGGCTCAAGAAGTTGGTGGTGAACACGGCATCGGTCAGTTCGGTGACCACACTGCCTGGGCTTCCCGCCCACGACGCCGACGCGCTGCGTGACCGGCTTGTGGTCAAAGCACGCGAACAGATGAGTGGCCTATGACGGCGGCCTCTGAGCACCGGCGGGTTCACCGACTGACCCCGTTGCTGCGCGTGTGGGCGACGCTGCTTGCGCTGCTCACGATCGCTGTCTTCAACTTCACGATGCCCCTGGTCAACTGGCTGCAGGACGAAGGCATCGGCATCATGGATGTGGGCGTGGCCGTCGGCGTGTTCGTCGTTGGCCTGCTCGTAGTGTTCATTATTTCGCAGCTGTGGTGGGCCAAGATCGGATTCCGCGTTGGCGAAGAAGACATCGAGCTGACGCGAGGGGTGCTCACCACTAAGGTGCGCACCGCTCGCTACGACCGGATCCAGGCAGTCGACGTCATCGAGCCGTTCGCGCCGCGCCTGTTCGGGCTTGCGGCGGTGCGCGTCGAAGCGGCCGGCGGCAACAACTCGGCCATCGAGATCGCCTACCTGCCCCGCGCGGAAGCAGACGAACTACGCGCCGAGATCCTGCAGGCCATCGCTGCCCGCCCCGGCGCAGCTGCGTCCGCGTTGACGCCCACCGAGCAAGACGCCGACCCGGCTAATACGCTGGTGCCACCAATCCCGATTGGTCGTTCGCTGCTTGCTGCGGCGTTCCAACTCTCAACCATCATTACTGTTGTCTCGAGCGCCGTCCCGCTCTTCACCGATCTCTCGATCACCGCGGCAGTACCGATCCTCGTCGGGTTCGTGCCACAGATCTGGCGCACCATCGACCACTCGTGGCGCTTCAATTCAGTGCTTGACGACGCCACCTCCGGCAGCAACGGGGCCGTCATCAACATGACGTACGGGCTTGCGAACCGCAGGCACCAAGCGGTCCCGCTGCACCGCATCCACGCGGTACAGCTTCGCCAGCCACTGCTGTGGCGCATGTTTGGGTGGTGGACCGTCTCGGTGACTGTGGCCGGGTACGGATCCGAGCGCAACAAGGCAACTGGCACGTCCAAGCTGCTGCCGGTCGGTACCTTGGAGCAGGCCATGCAGGTCATCGACGCGATCGCGCCACTGTCCGGCGAGGCCATGCGTGACATGTCGTGTGCGCAGCTGCGCTCCCCGCGCACGGCGCGATGGGTCTCACCGATCGACTGGCGACGGCAGACGGTCACGCTGTACCCGGAGGTCACCGTGGTCACGTTCGGTCGCCTGTCCAAGCGGTACCAGATGGTGGAAAACACACACATCCAGGAGCTTTCCTTCAAACAAGGGCCGTTGCAGCGCGGGCTTGGCCTGGCGCATGTGCGCTTCGACCTGGTCCCGGGCGCTGTCAAAATGGTGGCGCGGGATGTGCGCGCGGGGGAGGGGCGCTGGCTCGTCGACACCCTGCGCACCCGTACGCTGCCTGGCATGGACGATGCGGTAGCGCTCGCCGAAGAGCCTTAATTGTGGATGGTCAGGCCCCAGTATTGGATGGCGCTGCCGATCTCCATGGCGCCTACGCGAGTCTTATTCGCATCGGACACGTTGGAGTTGACGCCTACGGCCCACACTCCAGAGTTGTCGGCGGCGAAGACTGCACCGCCTGAGTCTCCACGATCGGTGATGCTGCGGAAGTAGAAGAGGCCGTTGTTTCCAATGCTTTCGAACTCTCCGCATGAGTAACCGGTGGTGGCGCCGAGACGGCAGATAGCCATGCCGCGTGCTTGTGCCTCCTGCGGGGTGATCCAGCCGCGGAGCGGAAGATCCAACGGGAGTGTTGAGGAGTACCGCGCATCGCCGGTGATTTCGATCAGCCCGATATCCGCGCCGACGATACCGCCGTATGCGTCCTTCTCCAGATAGGACTCCACCATCTCTCCGACATACGACCAGTTGCCTTGGGCGTCCTGCACGTAGAACTGATCGCCGCGATCGCCACAGTGGCCCGCAGTGATGATGAAGATCCGCTCGCCTTTGGATGCAAGGAAGCCCGTCGAACAGCCCGAGCTTTGTGTCTCGTTGATGATCCTGCCGCCAGGTACGATCCCGCCAGGCTGCTCCAGCCACTTCCAGTCGACGGAGTTGTGGTAGTACACGCCACGGTTGTCGTCGCGGCCCCGTTGCCCAGATGAGTCGTTTCTCGGATCGATGACGTTGCGTTGAATCGGTGGCTCGACGCGCTGGCTGGGGGCGCTTGGGCGTTCGCGGTAGTCCGGTTCTGGCCGGTACGGTGACTGACGGGCGGAGGTAGTAGTAGCTGGTGTCGGAGAGTTCTCGTTAAGCATTGAGGCTATGTCCGAGACTGCGGCGTCTTGCTCGGCGCGCCATGCGTCGAGCTCTTCATCGGAGGAACCCGAACAACTCGCCAACAATGCAGAAGCGGCGAGTACAGCGGTCAAACGGGCACGGGATGCAGTCGTAGAGAGCATGGCGGACTCGTTTCAATTAAGGGGCAGGGTAACAGGCACAGATCTTAACAGCTGTAGCAACCCTTCCGCTTAGACTCCGCCGACGAATCCCAACTGCCGCCAGGCCTCGAAGACGGCGACGGACGCGGAGTTGGAAAGGTTCATTGACCTGCGGCTCGGCAGCATCGGGATGCGGAGCTGCTTGGTCACGCGCGGGTGGCTGCGGTGTGCTTCGGGGAGACCGGTCGGCTCGGTGCCGAAGAGGAGGGCGTCACCGTCGCGGTACTCGACGTCCTGGTAGTAGTCGGTCGCCTGGGTGGTGAACGCGAAGATGCGAGCATCCGGGATGGCGGCGAAGCAGGCGTCGATAGTTGGGTGGATCTGGACGTCCGCTAAGTCGTGGTAATCCAGCCCTGCGCGCTTGAGGTGTTTGTCTTCGAAGTTGAACCCGAGCGGCTCCACCAGGTGCAGCACGGCGCCGGTGTTTGCGCACAGCCGGATTGCGTTGCCGGTGTTGCCTGGGATGACGGGATTGTCAAAGATAACGTGAAAAGCGCACATGGTTACAGTCTAGGATGGTCACCGTGACTGCGATTAAATTAGACGGAAAACTGTACCGCGAGGAGATCTTTGCGGATCTCAAAACACGAGTTGCCGCCCTGCGCGAGCGTGGGATTACGCCGGGGCTGGCCACCGTGCTGGTCGGCGATGATCCGGCGAGCCAGAACTACGTGCGCATGAAGCACCGCGACTGTGAAGAGCTGGGCATTGCCTCCATCATGAAGGAGCTGCCAGGGGACATCACGCAGGAAGCACTCGAGGAAGTCATCGAGGAGCTCAACAACGACGACGCCGTCACCGGCTACATCGTGCAGCTGCCACTGCCGAAGCACTTGGATGAGAACCGCATCCTGGAACTCATCGATCCAGACAAGGACGCCGACGGCCTGCACCCGGTCAACCTGGGCAAGCTGGTGCTCAACGAGCCCGCGCCGCTGCCGTGTACGCCGAACGGCTCCATCAAGCTGCTTGAGCGCTTCGGTGTGGATCTGAACGGTGCGATCGTGTGCGTCATCGGCCGCGGAGTAACCGTGGGCCGCCCAATCTCGCTGATGTTGACCTCGCGCAACGTCAACGCCACGACGGTGCTGTGCCACACCGGCACCAAGGATCTGGCCGCGGAGACGCGCCGGGCGGATGTGGTCATCGCGGCGGCTGGCAAACCACACATGATTACTGCGGACATGATTAAGGAAGGCGCCGCGCTGCTGGACGTGGGCGTCTCTCGTGTCGACGGCAAAACAGTCGGCGACCTGCACCCGGATGTGTGGGAGAAGGCCGGTTGGGTCTCCCCGAACCCAGGTGGCGTCGGCCCGATGACCCGCACGTTCCTGGTCCGCAACATCGTGGAGCGGGCTGAGCAGCTTGCCTAATCCGGCAGAGGGTTTGTCGCTGGACAACCCCCATGACATTGGGAACCCGCCCTCGCCGCTGCCGCGCAGCGTGCAGCTGGCGATGGTCGGCGTGTTCATCCTGGGGTTTGTCGCCGCTGGGGTGTGGTCGCTGACGGACCACTGGCGGCGAGCCACGTTCGCGCTGGGGGCGACCATGCTGTGGTGCGCACTGCTGCGCCTGACCTGTGACTCGCAGGTCATCGGCTTGTTGGCGGTGCGCTCGAAGCGGTTTGATATCGCGTTTGCCACCGGCCTGGGCGCCGCGATGGTGTGGCTGGCCTGGTCGGTGGACGCGCTGGGGTCCTAAGGGATCTTAGGCGCTGGTCAGCGCGATGAAGTTACGCAAGATGTTGTCCATCTGGCGGGCCTCGACGAGAAACGCGTCGTGGCCGACAGGGGATGAAAGCTTGTGCATCCCCAGCAGGTTCCCGAGGTTGCGGGACATGTGTTCCTGCTGGTGGTAGGGGTACAAAATATCCGTATCGACGCCCACAATCATCGTCGGCACCGTCGACGAGTGCAGCGCCTTGTTCAGGCCTCCGCGACCGCGACCGATGTCGTGGCGGTTCATGGCTTCAGTGAGTGTGACGTAGGCGCCGGCGTCGAAACGCTTGACGAGCTTCTGCCCCTGGTAGTCCAGGTAGCTTTGCACAGCGAAGCGCTGGTCGTGCTCGCGGTAGGGGCCGAGTGGGTTTTCGCCGTCTTGGGCGCTGGTGCCGAAGCGCTCGTCGATTTCGAGCTCACCGCGGTAGGTGAGGTGCGCGATGCGCCGGGCGGCGGCCAGCCCCTCATCGGGGGAGGTGCCGGTGGAGTAGTAGTCGCCGCCGTGCCAGTTGGGGTCGCGCACGATGGCGTAAATCTGAGCCTCCTGGATGCCGATCTGCCAGGCGCTTGCGCGCGCGGAGACCGCCATGACGCAGGCGTAGCCGACAGATTCGGGGTAAAGCAGCGTCCACTCCAGGGTGCGCGCCCCGCCCATGGAGCCCCCCATGATGGCATGCACACGGTGGATACCGAGCTGGGTGAACAAGGTGCGTTCGGCGCGGACCTGGTCGCGGACTGAAAGTGCGGGGAAGCGGGACCCCCACGCGGCGCCGTCGGGATGCGTGCTCGCAGGGCCAGTCGAGCCGTAGCAGGACCCGATCACGTTGGTGCAGATCACGCACCAAGTGTCGGTGTCGAGTGCTTTGCCGGGGCCGATCGCCCCGCCCCACCACTCAGCGGCGTTGGAGTCCCCGGTTAAGGCGTGCTCAACAAGGAGGATGTTGTTCTCGCCCTTCGGGTCACCCCGGAACTGCCCCCACCGCTGGTAGGCGATGTGGACGTCCTGGATGGTGGCTCCCGCCTCTGTGGTGTAGTCGCCGATTGGGACTCTCTGCAGCTCGCCTTCAGGCGCCAGGTTGGGCATCTTAGATCGCTGCGAATCCGCGCTCGAGGTCCGCAATGATGTCGTCGGCGTCTTCGATGCCGACGCTCAGGCGGATGGTTGCCTGGGAGATGCCGGCGCGTGCCAGGCCCTCCGCGTCCGACTGGGAGTGCGTCGTTGTGGCCGGGTGAACCACCAGGGAGCGGACGTCGCCGATGTTCGCCAGGTTCGAGTGCAGCTTGAGGGCGTCGATAAACTTCCAAGCGTTGGTGTGGTCGTCCTTGTCGCCTGCGATTTCGAACGAGAGGACCGAGCCGGTGTAGCGCAGGCCGAGCTTCTCCTTGACCGCGTAGTACGGGGAGGACTCGATGCCGGCGAAGTTCACCTTGGCTACCTTGTCGTGCTCGCTGAGGAACTTTGCCACCTTCAGTGCGTTCTCGTTGTGGCGCTCCACGCGCAGGCTGAGCGTGTCCAGTCCCTGCAGCGCAACCCACGCGTTGAACGGGGAGATTGCAGCGCCGGTGTCGCGCAGGATGCCGGCGCGAGCCTTCAGGGCGAAGGCCGGTGCGCCGAGGTCCGCGTACTTCAGGCCGTGGTACGCCGGGTCCGGGGTGACGAAGTACGGGAAGACCGGTTTGCCGTCGCGTTCGACGGTCCAGTCGAACTTGCCGCCGTCGACGAGGACGCCGCCGATAGCTGCGCCGTTGCCCGTGTAGAACTTCGTAGTGGAAGCGACCACGATGTCCGCGCCGAGCTCCAGTGGGCGGACCAGGGCAGCGGTGGCCATGGTGTTATCGATAATCAGTGGCACCTGGTTGCGGTGCGCGACCTCTGCGATGGTCGGGATGTCGAGGACGTCGGCGATCGGGTTGCCGAAGGTCTCGCCGTAGAACGCCTTCGTGTTCGGCTGGACGGCCGCCTGCCAGCTCTCTGGATCGTCAGGGTTGTCGACGAACGTGACGTCGATGCCGAGGCGTGGCAGCGTCACCTGGAACAGGGTCTCGGTGCCGCCGTAGATGCGAGGCGAGGTGACGATGTGGTCACCTGCCGACGCCAGGTTCGTGATGGCGGCGGTCTCTGCAGCCATGCCAGAGGCGAATGCGGTAGCTGCGACGCCACCCTCGAGGTCCGCGATGCGGTCTTCGAGTGCCTGCTGGGTTGGGTTGGTCAGGCGGGTGTAAATCGGGCCTGGGTTGGAGAGGTTGAAGCGGTCTGCTGCGTGCTGAGCGTTGTCGAACACGTAGGAGGTGGTCATGTAGATGGGTTGGTTGCGGGCCCCGTAGTCGCTGTCCACGGCCTGTCCGGCGTGGATGGTGCGGGTGTTGAAGGACCAGTCTTTCGTATTGCTGTTGTCGTATTGAGTCATGGGGAACAATGTAACGCTTGGTAGGTTTCGTGTGAACCAAGCTGTCTAGCGATACTGTTTAACCAGGCGATATATGTGAATATAAATAGAATAGTGAAGAGCGTCCAGCGCCACGCTCACCCCGGGCGGTAGTCATGCCAACTTGCTGGTTCAACCATGTTGACGATAGTGACGGTGATGTACGTTCGTGAACCTTCGCGCTGCGCAACGCGGGCTAGGCCTTCGCGGCGGGAGGGAACCGGTACCGGGTTTTCGCCGTCAGAAAAGACATGGGGATTGACAGAGCTCATAATGCACAACGGCAACGGTGGGAGGAACGGAAGGAAGAGCTACGGCGGGGGATTGTGGACAAGCGGGTTCTTTCCCACAAGGAACTCGACAAACTCCGAGGTCCGTATCGGGTGCTCGACACGAGCATTGTGTATGCAGAGACGGGATGGAAAGAGCTGAGGTTCCACGAACGTCAGTGGCTGCGCGTCGAAGCTGCTGCGATGATGAGCAGGGAAGCGGTGTTGGTCGGAAGATCGGCCGCGCGCATGCACGGCATTTGGGTGATCAGTACGACGGAAGAACCCGTCGAACTGTGTCTGCTTTCGAGGGGGAGCCCGCCATCTCGCCGAAACCGGGAGGGGATAATGTTTCGGCGCATGGTGCTGCGTAGCAACGAAATCTCGTTGCGCGACGGCCACCGGGTTACTAACGGTTTCCGAACGTTTGCTGACATCGCCCGCCATTACGGCTTCGTCGAAGGGCTCGTCGCTGCCGACTACCTTCGGTGTAGTGGGTTTACGTTTGAACTTCTTGAACGGGAGGCATCCCAACTTGGCAGGCTAAAGGGCGTTGCCGTGGTCCGGGAGTGCATCCGGCACTGTGTCGCGGATTCCGGTTCGCCCTACGAATCTTTCGCACGCGCTCTGCTGATCCGGGCGGGGATCGGCCCTTTGTTTACGCAGTACGAAGTGGCTGGACGCTACGCGGACCTGTGCGTCGACGGCTGGCTGCTCATCGAGATCGACGGCAACGTGAAATACCAGGGACCCAACGCCGAACGCGCGCGGCAGGAAGAGTTCGAGCGACAGAAGATGATCGCCAACAGGGGGTATGTCTTCCTCCGCTACTCGCCGTCGTTCTTGCGTCGGTACCCCGATCAGTTCATCCGCGAGGTCCGCGACACCATCGCTGGCCGCCGGGCTGCCCTCGGGTGAGTACCTGCTTCTCGACGCCACCACACCCGCAGCCCGCTCTTCGCCGAGGATGGTAACCAGAGGATGGTAATCAGCCGAGTAGAGGTGATCGCCGTCGACTCAGTTACTCGGCTGATTACCATCCTGGGGTTGCCATCCTGGGCGCCAGGTTAAGAACCGTAAACGAAACCCCGGCCGCCGCGAAAACGCAGCAACCGGGGCCGATCAAACCGAGGGTTTACTTCAAACCGTCAATCACCTTGTTAAACGTTGCCGACGGACGCATGACGGCAGTGACCTTGGCCTCCTCAGGCCAGTAGTAGCCACCCAAGTCGGCAGGGGAGCCCTGCACCGCGAGCAGCTCTGCGTCGATGGTCTCGGCGTTCTCTGCCAGCGCTGCAGCAACCGGGGCGAACGTGGCCGCCAGGTCCGCGTCCTCAGACTGCGCGGCGAGCTCTTCGGCCCAGTAGCGTGCCAGCCAGAAGTGGGAGCCGCGGTCGTCGATCTCGCCGACCTTGCGCGATGGCGACTTGCCTTCGTTGAGCAGCTTCTCCGTTGCGCGGTCCAGCGCGTCACCGAGGACGCCTGCCTTCTCGTTGCCCTTGGTGTTCTTCTCGTGGCGGAAGGACTCTGCAAGTGCGAGGTACTCGCCGAGGGAGTCCCAGCGCAGGTGGTTCTCCTCCTGGACCTGCTGCACGTGCTTCGGTGCGGAGCCGCCAGCACCGGTTTCGAAGAGGCCGCCGCCAGCCATCAGTGGAACGACGGAGAGCATCTTCGCGGAGGTGCCCAGCTCCAGAATCGGGAACAGGTCGGTGTTGTAGTCGCGCAGGACGTTACCGGTCACGGAGATGGTGTCCTCGCCGCGGCGGATGCGCTCGACGGAGACCTTCGTTGCCTCAACTGGGTTCAAGATGGAGATGTCCAGGCCGTCCGTGTCGTGGTCCTGCAGATATTTCTCAACAAGGGAGATGAGGTTGCGGTCGTGTGCGCGCTCCTCGTCGAGCCAGAAGATGGCCTTCATGCCGGACAGGCGTGCGCGGTTGACCGCGAGTTTGACCCAGTCCTGGATCGGGGCGTCCTTGGTCTGGCATGCGCGCCAGATGTCGCCGGCCTCGACGTCGTGCTCAATGAGTACGTCGCCGGCGGCGTTGACAACCTGGACCTTGCCGTCGGCAGGGATCTTGAAGGTCTTGTCGTGGGAGCCGTACTCCTCAGCCTTCTTCGCCATCAGGCCGACGTTTGGCACGGTGCCCATGGTGGTTGGGTCGTAGGCGCCGTTGGCGCGGCAGTCGTCGATAACCGCCTGGTAGACGCCCGCGTAGGAGGAATCCGGGATGGTCGCCAGGGTGTCCTGCTCCTGGTCGGCAGCGTTCCACATGTGGCCCGAAGTGCGGATCATCGCAGGCATCGAGGCGTCGATAATCACGTCGGATGGTACGTGCAGGTTGGTGATGCCCTTGTGGGAGTTGACCATCGCCAACGCCGGGCCGTCCTTCAGTGCCTGCTCGAAGGCCGCGCGGATCTCCTCACCATTATCGACGCCAGCAAGGCCATCGAGGATCGCGCCCAGGCCGTTCTCGCCGTTCAGGCCAGCAGCGAAAAGGGTCTCGCCGTACTTGTCGTAGACGTCCTTGAAGTACGCGCGGACGACGTGGCCGAAGATGATTGGGTCGGAGACCTTCATCATCGTTGCCTTCAGGTGAGCGGAGAAGAGCACGCCCTCTTCCTTGGCGCGCTTGACCGCGTCGAGAAGGAACGCGTCGAGCGCCTTGGCGGACATGAAGGTGCCGTCCACGACTTCGCCAGCTTCGACAGCCAGGGAGTCCTTGAGGACGGTCTCGGTGCCATCATTGGCGACCAGCTTGATGGTCAGGGAATCGGCCGCCGGCATGATGACGGACTTCTCGTTGTGGCGGAAGTCTCCAGCATCCATGGTCGCAACGTTGGTCTTGGAGTCCTTCGACCACGCGCCCATCGAGTGTGGGTGCTTCTTTGTGAAGTTCTTGACGGCCTCCGGCGCACGGCGATCGGAGTTGCCCTCGCGCAGGACGGGGTTCACGGCGGAGCCCTTCACGGCGTCGTAACGCTTCTGTACTTCGCGCTCTTCGTCGGTGGAAGGATTGTCCGGGTACTCCGGCAGGTCGAAGCCAGCGGCCTGCAGCTCTGCGATGGCCTTCTTCAGCTGGACCAGGGAAGCCGAGATGTTCGGAAGCTTGATGATGTTCGCTTCGGGGGTAGTAGCAAGCTGGCCGAGCTGCGCAAGTGCGTCGTCCATCTTCTGCTCGTCGGTGAGACGCTCCGGGAACTGCGCAATGATGCGGCCTGCAAGCGAGATGTCAGCGGTGGTGACATCGAGTCCCGCCTGAGCGGCGAATGCCTCAACGATTGGCTTGAGGGAATAGGTTGCCAGCAGTGGCGCTTCATCGGTGCGTGTCCAAATGATTTGAGCCATGGTTCTCCTTAAGTATCGCGTCAAATGTGTTGCCTAAACCCACAGCGTACAGCTTTTACATACCGCGTGTCTTGTATTAGCGGGGAAAGGTAGGGTCATGGGCATGGTTTTAAGCATTGCTTCGGTCAACGTCAACGGAATCCGCGCGGCCACGAAGGTCCGCAACGAGCTTAATCACGGGATGCACGCATGGCTCGACGCCTCGTCTGTCGACGTCGTGCTGATGCAAGAGGTGCGGGCAACGCAGCAACAAACCGAGCTCGCGCTGGCGCCTGCGCTTGAGCAAGGGTGGTATCTCGCCGTCGCCCCGGCAGAAACTCCGGGCGCGAAAGGCCGCGCGGGTGTGGGAATTCTCTCACGAACCCCCCTATCTGAGGTAAGTGTTGGTATCTCAGGATTCGAGGACGCGGGGCGCTTCATTGCGGCGACGCTCGAAAATGGTGTGCGGGTGGCATCGCTCTACCTGCCGTCGGGTGCGGCGGAGACGGCCAAGCAGGACGAGAAGTACCGCTTCTTCGACCAGTTCGGCCCGGTGCTCGAGGAACTGCCCGCGAAGTACCCCGACATGGTGATCGCAGGCGACTGGAACATCTGCCACCGCCGCGAAGACTTGAAGAACTGGAAGACGAACCGGAAGAAGTCCGGCTTCCTGCCCGACGAGCGCGCGTTCATGGACTCCGTCTTCGGTGCGTTCCCGGATGACGCCGCGCAGGACCTCGAAGACAAGGAAGCAAGCCGGTGGGCTGGGGCGGTGGAGTATGAGTCGGAGGGGCGTCGACAAGCGAATGAGAGCCCGCAGTGGTTCGACGTCGCGCGCCGCCTGCAGCCCGAGGACGCGCCGTACACATGGTGGACCTACCGTGGCCAGGCGTTTAACAACGACGCCGGCTGGCGCATCGACTACCAGGCCGCAACGAAGTCCATGCTCGAGCGCGCGCAGCGCAGCTGGGTGGAAAAGGCGCCTACGGTTGAGCAGCGCTGGTCGGATCACTCCCCACTCATCGTGGAATACGACATTTAATATGGACGCAGTCAGCACCGATCAGCTCATCACGGCGCTCTTCATCATCGGCATCGTCGCAGAGGCCATGACCGCCGCCGTGTCCGCGGGCCGCATGCGCATGGACCTCTTCGGGGTCATCACCCTCGGCGCGTTGACCGCGCTCGGCGGCGGCACGGTGCGCAACCTGCTGCTGGGGATTTACCCGATGGTGTGGGTGGAAAAACCCGAGTATCTGCTGCTCGTCGTAGTTGCTTCCGTACTGACTGTCCGCATTAGTTGGCTGATGCACCAGCTGCGTCGCGGCTTCTTAGTTGCCGACGCCATCGGGCTCGCCGCGTTCGTTGTTGTTGGTATTCGAATCGCGATTGAGAACGGCCACGGGTTCATCATTGCCTGCGTGGCCGCCATCACCACCGGTGTGTCCGGCGGTATCATTCGCGACGTCCTCTCCGATCGTGTGCCGCTGGTGTTCCGGAAAGAGCTGTATGCGTCGGCGGCGGTGATTGGCACCGTGGCGTGGTGGCTCATGATGATGGCGAGGGTCCCGGAGTGGGTCAACGTCATTGTTACCGTGCTGCTCGTGCTGGGTATCCGCCTGGTTTCCCTGAAGCGTGGCTGGTCACTGCCGGTCTATGTGTACGACGACGAGCGCGTCGCCGAGATCGACCCGAAGTACGCGCTGACCTCTTACTTCTACCGGCGAGCGCGGATGGTGCCGGGGGCGCGCCAGGTCTACCGCGGCATCAAGCGCATGCGCCGAACCGACCCGCGGCCAAACAATAAGACCGACAAAGAGGAAAAAGAATAGGGCAGGTACCGCACGCGCACGTTCCGGTCTACAGTAGGTAGGCATGACTAAAAAACAGCGCGTACTTTCCGGCATTCAACCCACGGCAGATTCCTACCACCTCGGCAACTACCTTGGGGCATTGAAGCAGTGGATTGACCTGCAAGACGGGTACGACGCGTTTTATTTCATCCCGGACCTGCACGCCATCACGGTCGACCAGGATCCGAAGGAGCTGCGCGAGCGCACCATCGCGGGCTGCGCGCAGCTGATCGCGCTCGGCATCGACCCAGAGAAGTCCACTCTGTTCGTGCAGTCGCATGTGCCTGAGCACACGGAGCTGACCTGGGTGCTGCAGTGCCTCACCGGCTTCGGCGAGGCAAGCCGCATGACGCAGTTTAAGGACAAGAGCCAGAAGCAGGGCCAGGATCGCACCTCGGTCGGTCTGTTCACCTACCCGGTGTTGATGGCCGCCGATATTTTGCTGTACTCGCCACAGGTTGTGCCCGTTGGTGAAGATCAGCGTCAGCACCTTGAGCTGACCCGCACGCTCGCCGAGCGTTTCAACTCCCGCTACGGCTCCACGTTCGTTGTGCCGGAGGGGCTGATTCCGGAAGGCTCGGCAAAGATTTACGACTTGCAGGACCCGACGTCGAAGATGAGCAAGTCTGGGCAGAACCCCAAGGGTCTGATTAACCTGCTGGATGATCCGAAGGTGTCCGCGAAGCGGATCCGTTCCGCGGTGACGGATGATGATGGCGTCGTCGCCTATGACAAGGAAAACAAGCCAGGTGTTTCCAACCTCTTAGTGATCCAGTCTGCGCTGACCGGCACCCCGATCGACTCGCTGGTGGCCAGCTACGAGGGCAAGGGCTACGGCGCACTGAAGGTTGACACGGCCGATGCACTTGAGGCCTTTACGACGCCACTTCGCGCCCGCTACGACGAACTCATGAACGACCGTGGACAGCTGGAACGCATCCTTGCGGACGGAGCGCAGCGCGCACGCGAGATCGCGGCGCCGTTGGTAAAAGACGTGTATGAGAAGGTTGGTTTTCTCGCGGGAGCCTAGCAATTCGGTGGCTAGATGGTGGACCTTTCCTCTACGATGGTGTGCTTAACGTAACAAACCAGAAGTAGGGAAGGGACTGTGATGGCCACTTCGACGTCGCCACAGACGGAGTACACCGATCGGCAGGGCATTGAGCGCGCCACGAAGCAGCAAACAGAGGGCGCTGCGGACGAGATTGCGAAGAAGGCTCCGGCGGTCGGGCACCTGATGCGGATGAACGAGCGTTTCTCCGCGCAGGGCGGAAACCAGCTTTCAGCAGGTATTACGTACTTCTCGGTACTGTCACTCTTCCCGCTGGCGATGTTGCTGTTCGCTGCCCTCGGTATGTTTTTGAACGGGCGCCCGGACATCATGCAGCAGGTGCAGGACCAAATCACTGAGAACCTCGAAGGGGGACTCGGCGAGACCGTCAACGAGTTGCTACAGGCAGCGATCGACCAGCGTGGAGCCGTCGCAGGTGTCGGTTTGCTCACAACCCTCTGGTCCGGCTTGGGATGGATGAACAACCTGCGAGTCGGCGTTTCGGCGATGTGGAACCTTGACGCGAATGATGGTGGAAACTTCGTCGTGAAGAAGCTGACGGACCTGTTGGGCTTGATCGGTTTGATTCTGCTCTTCATCGTGGCGTTCGGTGTGACCGCTGTAGGTGCATCCTCCTGGACCTCGCAGGCGATGGAGCACTTCGGTCTCGGTGACTTCCCGGGGGCCTGCCTCGTGGTGTGGGCCGTCGGCCTGTTGGTCGGTGTGCTGGCGAACTTCCTGGTTATGTGGTGGATGGTCACGTACATGCCGCGCACGAAGGTGCCGATGAAGTCCGGCCTGAAGGGCGCGCTGCTCGGCGCGGTCGCGTTCGAGCTGGTGAAGCAGTTCGCAACCGTGATCGTCAGCTCGGCGACGGGCAACCCAGCCGGCGCGATCTTCGGCCCAGTGATTGTGCTGATGGTGGTGCTCTATCTCATCTGGCGCGTTGTGCTCTACGTTTCTGCCTGGACCGCAACTACAGAGGAGTCGTTGGAGCTCGAGCCGGTTGAGGTGCCGGAGTCCGCGATCATTAACGTGCGCGCGGGTGCGTACCAGGATCCGGCGAACAGCGCCTCGGCGTCAGGCAAGGCGCTGGGCGTGGGTGCGGCGATTGGCGCTATTGGCGTCGGGATCGTTTCTTTGCTGACGCGAGACTAAGCGCGACGGCGAGTGCGGCCACAACCAGCACTCCGCCGACGAGCGCGATCGAGAGCCAGGGAATGCCTCCCTGGCTTTTTGTTGTTCCAGGCTTATGAGCATCGGTATCAGTCGGCTGCTGCGTCGTCGTTGGCGTTTCCTCGACAGGGTTCAGCGACGCCACGTGGGTCGAGCGCTCGGAGGCGTAGGCGTAGGACTCGTGGAGCAGCGCCTGCGCCTGCTGCCACGCGCGCATTTTATCCACCGTGGTGTCCAGCACTACCGCCACCAGACGCACGCCGTCGTGGTCGACTGCGCCTACAAACGTGTGGTTCGCGTCATCCGTGTAGCCGGTCTTGCCGCCGATGCCGTCTGGGTCGTTGAGGTAGAGCTTGTTGTCATTCCACAGCTCGTAGCCCGGGATGTCGCCGTAGCCGGGGAAGGGGTAGGAGGCGGTGTCTGCGATTTCGGCGAACGTCGGGTTGGAAAACGCGGCCCGGTAGGCGAGCGCCATATCCCATGCCGAAGTGGACATCCCAGCCCGATCCAGCCCGGAGTAGGAGGTTGCGCGGGTGTCGAGCATGCCGAGCTCGCGGGCTTTCGCGTTGATCTTCGTCAGGGTGGCGTCGTCACCGCCGAGCGCCTGCGCGAGCGCATGGGCGGCGTCGTTGCCCGAGGCCATCAGCAGGCCGTGTAGCAGGTCGTTGACGGTGTACTCGCCGCCGGCCCCGATGCCGACGGCGGAGCCCTCCTGGCCAGCGGATTCCTCGCTGACCACAACGCGCTGCTCGCGGGGCAGCTCGTCAATCGCCACGAGTGCGAGCAGCACCTTAATAATCGAGGCCGGCCTGTACCTGCCGTGCGGATCCTTCATCGCAATCACGTCGCCGGTATCGAGGTTGGCGACCAGCCACGCGGACGCGAGCACCCCCTCATCGACATGGAATCCCTCGGGCGCCTCGATGCCGCAGGAGCCCTCGTAGGTTACGGGGAGTGGTTGGAGCGTCTCGGTTTCGCGGGCCTCGGACGTCGATACTGGCTCGGGTGGCCACAGGGAGCGCTCGCAATTGTTCGTGTCCGGCGCATGGAGGCGGACAGGGGGGACCCAGTTGCCGTAGTCGTCGTAAAACCCGGGGCGGGGTGTGACCGTGGTCGTGACCGTCGTATCCTCCGCCTGCGCAAGCGGGGCAGGGGCGAGAGTCAGGCACAGGGGCGCGCACACGGCGCTTGCGATGCGTATTGCAGTGTTCATCGCAGGCTATCGTACGCCAGGTCACCCACGATATTGGTGAGGCTGCGCTTTGTTGCGCGGGTGTGTAGTTTCAGCCACGATGTAGCGCATGGTTGCGGTTGAAGGCATGAATGAGCGGCTGAACAAGCTGCGCGCGGCAGTGCTCGGCGCGAATGATGGCATCGTTTCGACGGCCGCGGTGGTCGTCGGCGTCGCGGGTGCTACCCCGAACGTTCCCGCGATCGCTACGGCCGGCATCGCCGCGCTGATCGGTGGCGCGGTGTCGATGGCGCTCGGCGAATACGTGTCCGTGTCCTCCCAGCGGGATATGGAAAACGCCTTCATTGAGCGCGAGCTCGAGCTGCACAAGGAGGACCCGCACGAGGAGTTCGAGCACCTGGTCGCAGGCTACGTCGCGTCTGGTTTGAGCTCGAAGACGGCGCTGAAGGTGGCGAAGGAGCGCACCGCCGAGGACCCCATCAAGGCCCACTTGGAAATGCACTACGGCATCGACGAGGACGACCTTGCGAACCCATGGTCCGCGGCCATTGCGTCGTTCATTTCCTTCTTCCTCGGTGCGTTGCTGCCGCTTGCTGCGGTGCTACTTCCGCCAGACTCGTGGCGTGTGGCGTCGACGTTCATTGTGACTCTCGTGGCGCTGGCGGCAACTGGCGCGATCTCTGCCCGCATCGGTGGCGCGAGCGTGACGCGCGCCGTGTTGCGCCTGGTCATCGGCGGCGGGCTTGGGCTTGCCATCACCTTCGGCGCCGGCTGGGCCTTCGGCACCGCGGCGCTCTAAGAGTTTCGCGCTTCGTACTGCTTGACCAGCCGCTCGATGAGTTCGTCGGTGAGTTTGTCGTCCTGCAGAATCATGTCCAGCATCTTGCTGGCGGTCTGATCAAGGTTGCGGTCTTCGTCGTAGGAATCGCCGGAGAGATCCACCCCGATGCCGTCGAGCAGCGACTCGCCGGTCGACGCCTCCTCCGTCACATCCTGCTTGTCCTCAGCATCAATCGCCTCGAACTGGGAGGTGAATTCCTGCAGGAACGCGTCTGCCTCGTGCACGGCCTCTTTACGCCCTTTGCCGCGCTTGACCTCCGATTCGATCCTGCGCTGGAGCGCCTTTTCCATTTGGCGGTGGCGCCAGGAGCGCACGCGGGTCGGCTCGAGTTCACGTGCGATGTTGCGTGAGCGACGCTCCGCTTTCCGAGCCAGTTCCGCGAGGTGTGCCGCGGTCTGGTTTACCGGCGCGAACTCGGAGTTCGTGGAGATCCGCCAGTTTCCGTAGTAGCCGAGCAGGAAGAGTCCGAAGCTCACCATCGGGCCAATCACCATCCCGATCGCCATGTGGCCCGTGGCGTGCCCGATCAGGACGATGACAGAGCATGCCACGGCTGGAATGACCGTTGGTTGGTTGTTGCCGAAGACACTCGGTTCGCGGCCGGTGACGACGTCGCGGATCATGCCGCCGCCCGTCGCGGTGAACACGCCCATCATGATCGCAGGCAGGACCGGCAGCCCGTACGTCAGGGCTTTCGACGCCCCGGTGGCCGCCCACAGCGCTGAGACGAAGGCGTCGCCGTGGCTTTCAAGCACGCTCCACGCGCGCCCTTTGAAGTATGTAAAGCGCGCGATCACCGCGCCGGTAAAAGCCAGGATGAGGTACTCCGGCTGGCTCATTGCCGCCACGGTGCCTTCGTTGATGAGGACGTCGCGAAGCATGCCTCCGCCGAGTGCGGAGAGCATCGCGATGAAGAAAAACCCGATGATGTCGTAGCCACGGTGGCGTGCGATTGTGCCACCGATGATGCCCATCAGTAAGACACCGGATACATCGAACCAACGATAAATAGCGGAGATTAACGGATCGACCTGGTCCATGGTGGCACATTTTACGTGTGCCAGAATCCGGCGTCTTCGACGGCCTCAGGAATTTAGGCTGCGACTAGAACTTGGAGAAGCGCTTGATGAGCTGCAGCTCCATCTCGTTCCACGCCTCAGCCTTATCCGTAAACGGCGCGGATGGGACGTAGCCTGCGGCTTCGGTGGAGCCCAGCATGTACGCCAGGTAGTCCTGCATGCGTGGGTTTGCCAGGAGGAATGAATTGAGCGAGTCGTCCTTGGCCCAGTCGGCGGCGTCGGCAAGCAGCTCGTAGGCCTTCGCCATCTGCTTGGTATCGACGCTATCGACGCCCTGCTTGATGTCCTGCGCGATGCCGTTGAAGGAGTAGGAGTTGTCCGGGTGGACGGTGACCTCGAGCTCACCAGCGTTGGCCAGGGTAACCAGGTCAGGCCAGGTTGCTACTGCGGCGAGGTCATGGTCATCGTTCTCGATAATCCAGCGTCCAAGGTGCTTGGTGGACGGGAACGTGAAGATTTCACCGTACTTGCCCAGGAATACCGGGTTGGAGCCCAAGTAGGTGCGCAGCGTGTAGACGCTCTTGCCCTGGATGGAAACCTTCACTGGGTCGATTCCGGCACGTGCCCACGCGGAGTTGTCGTATGGGTCTTGTGCCTCCTGCTCAGCACGCTCGGCCTCGCTGGCTTGCTGCTTCGCCTCTTCGCGGGCCTTTTGTGCGGCCTCGATAGCTGCGGCAGCGGCGCTGACCGCTGCCGCGTCGATGGAGTCCGTCTGCACCACGCGGACCGACTCATCGAGGGATTTGACTACCTCTTCCCAGTTCGCCAGCACGACGCGGCCGACACCAGACCACTCGTCCAGGCCGTTCTCACCCTGGTAGTGATCAGAGCCGCGGTTGACGTTGCCCAAAATCGAGTGAGAGGCGAAGAAGATCAGTGCTGGCTCTGCCGCCGCTACCTCCGCGAGGGAGCGCGAAATCTGCAACACGCGGGACAGGTGCGAGACGTTCTCGTGGCTTGGGCGGCCAGCCAGCAACTCCGGTGCACCAATGATGTCGAAGTACTGCTTGTCATTCGGCACCACACGGTCGTCGCCCTGGTTGGAAAACTGCTCCCACTTGGGGTGGTCCGCCAGGTCATGCTTCGGCGTGTTGTTGATATATGCGAGCAGCGCCTCGGGGGATTCGAAGACGAGCACCGAGTTTTCATCGCCGAAAAAGGCCTGCCACTCGGAGCCGTGCTCCTTCCAGGTTGGCGCCCACAGGGTGTAGAAATCGCCGTCGGTCAGTGAAAGCTTGACGGGCAAAATAGCACGGGTAATCATGCAGCAAATCTATCACGCTGTTGGACGCCAGAAACCTTTGAAGGCCATTCCCATGTTTTCTGTTCGCACCGGGTTCATCTGAACTGGGTCGCCAGCTTCGATGAGCATCCCGTCACCGGCGTACATGGCAACGTGTCCATCCCACACCGCGAGGTCGCCCGGTTGCAGGTCTTCGTAGCGGACCTGTTGCCCGATATTTTGCTCTTGGGCTAGGCGTGGCAGCTCCACACCGGCTTGCCGATACGCCCAGCTTGTCAGCCCGGAGCAGTCGAACCCGCCGGGTGCAGATCCACCCCACGCGTACCGTGTGCCGAGCTGTTGTTTCGCCGCCGCGACCGCAGCCGCACCAGTTGCCGAGCCACCCCGGGAGGGAGGAGGTCCCGCCTGCTGAACGGCGGCGAGCTGGGTGACCTCGTTCTTAGCGTGAGGGAGTTCGCGGGCTGTGATGAGGCGCTCGAGCTCGTACATGGCGGCTTTTGCTTGCGAGGATGCGTCAATAGCGGGTTGGCTCGCTGCGTATGCCACGATCTCTGAGAGCTGCTTGGCCAGTGGTGCGAGGTCGTTCGCCAGCCCGTTGAGAGTGAGCCCAGCCTGGGTGACCGCCCACGCGACCTGGGCGGCGATCTTGATCCCCGCTCCGATCGCAGTTGCAGGGTTGAGCAACAGTGGGATGAGCGGCTGGGTGTCTCGGATGAGGTCAACCACGATATTGCTCAGGTCTTTGGCAGCAAAGAACACGAGGCTGCTTGCCTGGCCGAACATCTTCACAATGGTGTCGCGATCTTTCCCCAGCAGGTTCGCAGCATTGCGCAGCGTCTGGCCCGCAGGGTGCGCTCCTACGAACGCGGCGAGGGGCTCGATGGCGGAAAAATCTGGAGTGGACAGGAATGGGAGTTGGGGAAGTGGGGCAGGGACGTGTCGCAGAATGAGCTGCGCTGCCGCGATCGGGTCAATGCCCGCAGCCAGTGCAGCCATCACAACACCGCCTGAAGAAGGTTGCTGAATCGCTCATCAACGCTGATGGCCGCTTTTACAGCCAGGAGCATCGCGAAAGCGACGCGGCTTGCTTCCTCACTCAAAGCCTCGCTTCTCGCGTTTTCCTGCTCCACGGCCTGCGAGAGCGCCTGGCTGAACTCCGCGAGCGGCCACACATTGGGAACCGGAACGTTTGGCAGTGGTTGGAGCGCAGCGGCGTCGTCGCGTAGCGAGTCAGCGTGCGAATGGATCGTTGATTGGTCAAAAGCGAAAGTAGTCATAAGAGGTTGGACGCACGGAGTCAGTAAACGGTTCCCTCCGAATTTCAATTACCATGTGAATCATGGAAATTACCGTTGTTGACCACCCCCTAGCAGCCTCCCGTCTGACACTGATGCGCGATGAGCGAAGCGACAACACCGCGTTTCGTGCCGCACTCGCTGACCTGGGCGCGATGCTGATTTATGAGGCGTCGCGTGACCTGAAAACCGAAACCTTTGAAACCAAAACGCCGGTTGCAACAGCCACCGGCGTTCGCTTGGAAAAGCCCCCAATTATTGTTCCGATCATCCGTGCCGGCCTCGGAATGATTGACCCGGCGTTGTCCATGATCCCGGACGCGCAGGTCGGCTTCATCGGCATGGCGCGCGACGAGAAGACGCACGAGCCGGTTCCATACCTCGAGGCGCTTCCCGACGACCTGTCGGGACAGCCGGTGTTCTTGGTTGATCCGATGCTGGCCACGGGCGGTTCCCTCATCCACGCGATTGAACTGTTGGAAGGCCGTGGGGCAGACGACATTACTTGTGTGTGCATGGTCAGTGCGCAGCCGGGCGTCGACAAGCTGAAGCAGCACGGCGGATCGGTGCGACTGATCACCGCCGTCATTGACCCAGGACTCAACGAGGACGCGTACATCGTGCCGGGCCTCGGCGACGCCGGAGATAGGTTGTACGGGCCACGCAATATTGACCTCTAGTCAAAGTAACGTGCGTCGGATATAATCACCGGAAGTTTGTTACGTACACGAGGGGGTATACGTGTTCTTTCAGGGGAGTCTTGGCGCACGTTTTTCGGATGTGGATTCGGACCAGTACTGGGCCAGCTATGCGTTCGCGTTAGGAGAGAAGATCCGCGCCTTGCGAACAATGCAGGGGCTATCGCAGGCGTACCTGGCGGAGCGGGCGGGGATCTCTCGTTCGCTGCTCTCTAACTTGGAGCGCAATAGCTACAACAGGAATAGGGCTGCTGACCCCACGCTTTCGACGATCTACCGGATCGCTGCCGCGCTCGATGTTTCGCCGCTGCAGCTGCTTCCAGCGGACGAGGAGCAGGTGGACGAACACGACCAGTCACAAGATTCGGCGGAGATGAGCGTAGAATCAGTGCCACAATAAGGCGCAGTGGGAGCCACGCGCACAAATGCTGGGTGAAGGGTGAACATACACGATGACGGCCGGAGGAATTGCGCGCGCGGTAGACCAATGGGTGAAGGAACATCACTCGACAATGGTGGAGTGGCGCCGTCACTTCCACTCCTACCCGGAGCTTTCCAACCAAGAGTTCGCCACCACCGAGTTCATCGCGAAGGTGCTGCGTGAGCACGGCCTTGAGCCCGTCCTCTTTCCCGGCACGGGACTCTACGTCGACCTGGGCCCAAAGGACGGCAAGCGGCTCGCGTTCCGCGGCGACATCGACGCCTTGAAAGTGCCTGAGCAAACCGGCCTGCCGTTCGCATCCCAGCACCCGGGCGTTTCCCACTCGTGCGGCCACGACGTGCATACGACGGTGGTGCTCGCGCTGGCGTGCGCCTTATCGACGGTCCAGCTGCCGCTCGGCGTACGCATCATCTTCCAGCCGGCGGAAGAAGTGATGAACGGCGGTGCGCTCGACGTGATCGAGTGGGGCGCGCTGCAGGATGTCGCGAGCATTTACGCCCTCCATGCTGAACCGAAACTGCGCGTAGGCCAGATCGGTGTGCGCACGGGCGCTATTACCTCGGCGTCGGACGTGCTGCGCATTACGGTTAACGGGCCTGGCGGCCACACCTCTCGTCCGCAGCTTTCGGCGGACGTGGTCTACGCGCTCGGGGCGCTGATTACGCAGTTGCCGGCGCTGCTGTCGCGCCGGGTCGACCCACGTACGGGCACGGTGTTGGTGTTCGGGCACGTCGAGTCGGGCGACGCGGCGAACGCGATCCCGAAGACAGGCGAGCTACTGGGCACGCTGCGGACAGCGGATATCGGGACGTGGCGCATCCTCGAAGATCTGGTCACTGACCTGATTGACCTCGTCGTCGCACCGACCGGGTGCACGTACCACCTCGACTACATGCGGGGCGTGCCACCGGTGCTCAACGACGACGCCGCGACGGCGATCGGGGTACAGGCAGGGCGCAGGATCGACCCACACGCGGTGGTGACCGCGCCGCAGTCCTCGGGCGGGGAGGACTTCTCTTGGTACCTGGAGCACGTCCCCGGGTCGATGTTCCGGCTCGGTGCCTGGAGCGGTGAGGGAGAGATGCAGGACCTGCACCAAGGCAACCTTGATATTGATGAGCGAGCACTTGAAGTTGGGGTGCGTTTGTTCGGAGGGGTCGTCGAAAAGTACGCCGAAAACCTCAGCTAGTGCAACTTTTGGTTGGTAACGAAGCCGTGGGCGGCCGTGTAGACTAGCCAGGTATTTGTGCGAACGACGAAGACCGTTGAGGAGTATGTAGGTGTCGAAGAAGATCGTCATCATTGGCGGAGGGCCAGCTGGTTACGAGGCTGCGCTGGTTGCATCAAAGTACGGGGCCGATATCACCATTGTGGAAGACAATGGTTTGGGCGGCTCCGCTATCCGCAAGGACGTTGTTCCTTCGAAGAGCTTTATCGCCGGCGCCAACATTAAGACGGACCTTCGCCGTGCAGACGACATGGGGCTCAACCACGGGCTTGGGGAAGCCCAGCTTTCGCTGACCGCCCTGAACGCACGCGTGATCGCGCTGGCTGATAAGCAGTCCAGTGACATCGCTAAGCAGTTGGAGCAGCGCGGCGTGCGCCTTATCCAGGGGCGCGCTCGTTTTACGGACCAACAGCACGGTCACACCACGCACCGCGTGGAGGTGCACTGCGAGGGTAAAGACACCGAGATTATTGATTGCGACATGGTGCTGGTGTGCACCGGCGCGAACCCGCGCGTGCTGCCGGGCGCTGAGCCGGACGGCGAGCGCATCCTGAACTGGCGTCAGATGTACAGCCTGCAGGAGATGCCGACGCACCTGATCGTGGTCGGTTCCGGTGTGACCGGTGCTGAGTTTGTTTCTGCGTTCGCTGAGTTGGGCGTCGAGGTGACCATGGTTGCTTCGCGTGACCGCATCCTGCCGCACGATGACGCCGATGCCGCTGACGTGCTCGAGGAGGTGCTCGCGGGCCGTGGCGTCCACTTGGAGAAACACGCTCGCGTGGAGTCGGTGACGAACACCGGCGACGGCGTGGTTGTGCGCACGACGGACGGGCGCGAGATCGCCGGTTCGCACGTGATGATGTCCATTGGTTCGATTCCGAACACGGCGGACCTCAACCTGGAGGCGGCCGGTGTGGAAGTCGCCCCGTCGGGCCACATCATTGTTGACCGCGTGTCGCGTACCAACGTTGCAGGTATTTACGCTGCGGGTGACTGCAGCGACCTGATGCCGCTGGCATCGGTCGCGGCGCAGCAGGGACGCATTGCGGTCGACCACGCGCTGGGCGAGGGCGTGTCACCGGTACGCCTGAAGACGGTGGGCAACGCGGTCTTTACCCGCCCGGAGATCGCCGCGGTTGGTGTGACGCAGCAGCAGATCACCGACGGCGAGGTTGACGCGGACATCTACAAACTGGACCTGTCCACGAACCCTCGCGCAAAGATGCGTTCCCTCCAGCACGGTTTTGTGAAGATCTTCGCCCGCAAGGGCTCCGGCCAGGTACTCGGCGGCGTGATCGTCGCACCGACTGCCTCCGAACTGATTCTGTCGCTGACCATCGCGGTAGCCAACGACCTGACTGTGCGTCAGCTGGCGAACTCGATGGCGGTGTACCCGTCCCTGTCCGGTTCGATTACAGAGGCGGCACGCAGGCTGATTGCTAAGTCCGATCTGGACTAGCGCTCGGGCTAGAACTAGGCGGCCCCGGAAACGCTCGCTGCGGACAGGATGTTCGTGGGCAGGTAGCGCAGCCGGGGCCGATTTTTGTTGCCGATTCGGGGGAGATGTTCAGTCCGTCGGCGTAGATCATGCGTTGGGCGAACGCGATATCGCAGCCCAGCACCACCGCGTGCTCCCGGCGCGGGGAGTCGAATCCTACGACGGGGCCCTGCACCATCCGCGCAATCCATAGGTAGGTCCGGCCGTCCGGCATGACGGCGACCTGACGCGTCACTCTATTCGAAGTTTCAAACGCGCGGTGCACGACCCACAACGGGCAGCCCCCACCGTGGCGCGAGAAGTGGAAGGCTGTCGATGACTGCCGCTTCGATATGTTGCCTGCCCGGTCGGTGCGCACGAAGACGAACGGAATCGCCTCTGCGCCGGGGCGCTGCAACGTCGCGAGGCGCTGGCAGGTTGACTCGAAACCAGTGCCGAAGCGCGCGGAGATGACGTCGATGTCGTAGCGGGTTTCTTCGGCAGCTTGGAGGAGCTCCGCGTAGGGCATGGTGACAGCGGCGGCGAAGTACTGCGCCAGCCCGTGGCGCGCGAGCTGGACGGGCTCGGGCTGTGTCGATTCGTCGAAAGTGTCGCGGACGTACTCGTCGATGAGCTCTGCGAAGGCGGTGCGGCCGTAGTGGTAGGCGAGTTCAAAGCACTGCTGGGACTCGGTGAGTCCGGTGCGTAGGCGGATCTCGCGCTGGTCGTGCTGCAGGGTCGAGCGGGGGCCGTGGGCGTATTGGTTGAAGCGCACTTGGATGCCGTATTCCCTGTCGAAGGTTGCCGCGAGGCGTGTCAGTCGCAGTTGCCGGTTCGCGGCGTGCGCTGCGAGCTGCTCGGCAGCAACGTCGAGCTCGTGGAAGTAGTTCTTGTGGTTCTGGAAGAATTCACGCACGAGTGCGTGGGGGTGTTCGGAGTCGGTGGCCTCGGGTGAAGGCAGCACCCTGAGAGAGTTGGCGATGTCGGGGAAGCGCTGTGCGAACTCGTGCAGTTTCGGCTGTGGGACGTCGGGGAGTAGCTCGGAAAGCTCGTTGACCACGCGTTGGTCTTCATCGGGGGAGAAGAAAGTGGTGGAGAGCTGAAACGCGTGGGTGAGTTGGAGGAGCACGCTGACGGTGAGTGGACGCTGGTCGTTTTCGAGCTGGTTGAGGTAGCTCGTTGAGATGTCTATGCGGCGGGCCATTTCGCCTTGTGTGAGTTCGAGTTCATGGCGGAGCGTCTGTATCTTTGCCCCCGCGTACAGCTTTGCCATCGTACCTTTCTCCCATTTTGTATGCGTGTACTGCGTAGTTAACAGAATTTGCACAAGTAGCAGAATTTGTACGCAGAAGTTTACATGCGAAAATCATGGCCCGCATCACATTTGGCTCCCTAGTATGAGCTGCAACATCAACGAGGTTTCGCGGTAGCGGAACTACAACGAAGACGAAGGAGCCAAGATGATCGAACACAACGTGCGCACGCACCGTTCGGCAGAAGATTTCCCGATTGAAGAGCACCTCGCATACAAGATCGCCAAGGTTGCAGCAGACCCGGTAGAGGTTCCAGCTGATACGACTGAGATGATCATCAACCGCATTATCGACAATGCGTCGGTCGCCGTCGCTTCCTACGGTCGCCGCCCAGTCGCGACCGCTCGCGTGATGGCGGAGGCACATCCAGTATCCGAAGGCGGTGCGCAGATTTTTGGTGTCGACGGCTCCTACTCCGCAGAGTGGGCCGCATTCGCCAACGGTACAGCGGTCCGCGAGCTGGACTTCCACGACACCTTCCTCGCGGCGGAGTACTCCCACCCGGGCGACAACATTCCGCCGATCCTTGCAGTAGCACAGCACAAGGGCCTCGACGGTAAGGCGCTGATCCGTGGTATCGCGACCGGCTACGAGATCCAGGTCAACCTGGTCAAGGGTATTTGCCTGCACGAGTGGAAGATTGACCACGTGGCGCACCTCGGCCCATCTGTTGCGGCGGGTCTGGGCACCATGCTGAACCTGGACATTGACACCATCTACCAGGCGGTTGGCCAGGCGCTGCACACTACGACGGCGACGCGCCAGTCCCGCAAGGGCCTCATCTCTTCTTGGAAGGCGTCCGCCCCGGCATTCGCCGGCAAGATGGGCATCGAGGCCGTCGACCGCGCGATGCGCGGCGAGGGTGCACCCGCTCCGATTTGGGAGGGCGAGGACGGCTTCATCGCCTGGATGCTGCATTCCCCAGAATGCACCTACGTGGTGCCACTGCCTGCAGACGGTGAGGCAAAGCGCGCAATCCTGGATACCTACACCAAGGAGCATTCGGCTGAGTACCAGTCGCAGGCCCCAATCGACCTGGCGCGCCGCATGAAGCAGACCATCGCGGATGCCGGTAAGTCCACCGCCGATATCGAGTCCATCGTGCTGCACACCTCGCACCACACGCACTACGTCATCGGCACCGGCGCCAACGACCCTCAGAAGATGGACCCGAAGGCATCCCGCGAGACCCTCGACCACTCGATTATGTACATCTTCGCCGTAGCACTCGAGGACGGCACGTGGCACCACGTCGACTCCTACGCCCCGGAACGCGCGAACCGCCCAGAGACGGTCACGCTGTGGCACAAGATCTCCACCGTCGAGGACCCGGAGTGGACGCGCCGCTACCACTCGCAGGACCCGGCCGAGAAGGCGTTCGGCGCAAAGGCCGTCATCACCTTCAACGACGGCACCGTCATCGAGGATGAGATGGCCGTGGCGGACGCTCACCCACTGGGGGCACGCCCGTTTGCCCGTGAGCAGTACATCCAGAAGTTCCGCACGCTGGCGGAAGGGATCGTCGATAAGGAAGAGCAGGACCGTTTCCTTGAAGACGTGCAGAACCTCGAGCAGCTCACCGACTTGAGCAAGCTCAACATCAAGGTGAACGCGGACGCGCAAGCCAATGCTCCTCAGATCCCAGGAGGGATTTTCTAAGATGTTTGTTCCTGATACAACGCCAAATGAGCGCCGACTGGCGCTGCGGGCCTCACTCGAGTCCACCGAAATTACAAAACTGCCCGGCGCGTTCAATCCGCTGACGGCTCGACTCATCGAGGACATCGGTGGCTTCGAAGGTGTCTACGTCTCCGGCGCGGTACTCGCCAACGACCTAGGCCTGCCGGATATTGGGCTGACCACACTGACGGAGGTCGCGCAGCGCGGCGGGCACATCGCTCGCGCTACGAACCTTCCAGTGCTTATCGACGCCGACACCGGCTTCGGCGAACCGATGTCCGCAGCACGCACCGTGGCTGAGTTCGAGGCCGCGGGGCTTGCCTCGCTGCACCTGGAGGACCAGGTGAACCCGAAGCGCTGCGGGCACCTCGACGGCAAGGAAGTAGTGCCGCGTGACCTGATGGTGCGACGCATCAGCGCCGCAGTAAAGGAGCGCCACGACGATGCATTCGTCATCTGTGCGCGTACCGACGCGGCTGGCATCGAGGGCATCGACTCCGCAATCGAGCGGGCCAAGGCTTACGCAGATGCCGGCGCGGACCTTATCTTTACGGAGGCACTCTATACCGAGAAGGACTTCGAGACCTTCCGCAAGGCCGTCGATATCCTGCTGCTGGCGAACATGACGGAGTTCGGTAAGACCAAGCTGCTCTCCGCCGGAACCTTGCAGGACCTCGGCTATAACGCGGTGATCTGGCCGGTGACCACGTTCCGCCTCGCAATGGGGCAGACCGAGGCCATGCTCCGCGACATCGCGGAAACCGGCACGCAGGAGCCGTGGTTGGACCGCATGCAGCACAGGTCCCGCCTATACGAGCTGGTCAAGTACGAAGACTTCAACCAGTTCGACCAGTCCGTCTTCACATATTCCAAGGACACCTACTCGTCCACATTCGAGTAATCCCTATCCCGCATCCCTAACCCAATCCCTATCCTGAAAGGACTTCATCCCATGACCACTCAAGAAATCAAGAAGGGCCTCGCTGGCGTCGTTGCGGACTACACCGCAATCTCCAAGGTCAACCCTGAGACCAACTCCCTGCTGTACTACGGTTACCCGGTCCACGAGCTGGCAGAGCACTGCACCTTCGAAGAGGTTGCGTACCTGCTTTGGCACGGCGAGCTGCCAGACAAGTCGGGCGCAGAGGAGTTCCGCCTCGGATGCATGAACAACCGCGACATCGATGAGGAACTCATCCAGGTCATTAACTACCTGCCGAAGGACTGCCACCCGATGGACGTGCTGCGCACCGCAGTGTCCTTCCTGGGCACCCGCGACGAGTACAAGTTCACCCCGGATGCTGACCACATCCGCAAGATCGGTACCGAGCTGCTGGCGAAGCTGCCGACCATCGTGGCCACCGACATTCGCCGCCGCCAGGGCAAGGGCTACATCGCCCCGAGCAAGGACAAGGGCTTCTCGGAGAACTTCCTCTGGATGGTCTTCGGTGACGAAGAAGGGTCCCCGGCAACCATCCCGTCGGATATCGAGGCATTCGAGAAGACCATGATTCTCTACGCGGAGCACTCCTTCAACGCGTCCACCTTCACCGCCCGCACGGTGACCTCGACGCAGTCCGACGCCTGGTCTGCGATCACCGCGGCGATCGGCGCACTGAAGGGCCCGCTGCACGGTGGCGCGAACGAGTTCGTCATGCACCACATGAAGGAAATCGACGACCCAGCAAACGCGGAGCAGTGGTGCCTGAACAAGCTGAAGAACAAGGAGCTCGTCATGGGCTTCGGCCACCGCGTGTACAAGAAGGGCGACTCGCGCGTGCCGACCATGGAAGCCGCGTTCAAGAAGCTCGCCGCGGAGCACAAGGACCAGGGCGCCGAGAAGTGGGTGGAAATCTACGACATCATGGCGAAGACGATGTACGAGAACACGTCCATCAACATCCGCCCGAACCTGGACTTCCCGTCCGGCCCGTCCTACTACATCCTGGGCTTTGACATCGAGTTCTTCACGCCGCTGTTCGTGATGAGCCGCATCACCGGCTGGACCGCGCACATCATTGAGCAGTACGAGAACAACTCGCTGATCCGCCCACTGTCCGCGTACAACGGCCCGGAGGAGCGTCACCTGGACGGCACCTACCAGCCGCAGTAAGCCAGAACGACGGGTGGTCTGCCTTTGGGGCGGACCATCCGTTTTGTTTGTTTTTATATGAGAGGCGTTGACCGCTGACCCCAACTTGGGGGGTAATCGCTATGGGAACAGATGCAATTGTGCATTTTCCCGTGGTGTGGCGCCAACCTGCGTTAGGATTGTCAGGCCAACCAAATAACATTCAAACTGTCACGTATGTCACAGTATGGAAGGATTGCATCGATGGAGCAGCTCCCCCTGAATGACCTCCCGGCATTCAAAAAGATCTTGGTAGCAAACCGTGGCGAAATCGCGGTTCGTGCCTTCCGCGCAGCATTTGAGACTGGCGCAAAAACTGTCGCGGTGTACCCGCGCGAGGATCGAAAGTCCTACCACCGACCGTTCGCCGACGAAGCCGTACGAATTGGTGTTGAGGGCCAGCCAGTCAAGGCGTACCTGGACATCGACGAAATTATCCGTGCGGCGAAAGAGACCGGCGCCGATGCAATTTACCCGGGCTATGGGTTCCTCTCGGAGCGCGCAGACCTTGCGCGCGCTTGCCGCGACAACGGCATTAAGTTCATCGGCCCAAGCCCAGAGGCGCTTGAGCTGACTGGTGACAAGGCGGCCGCTGTGCACGCTGCTGAGCGCGCCGGGCTGCCGACGTTGAAGGACTCCGAGCCGTCAACTGACCCGGCGGAGCTCGCCGAGATTGCGAAGGAATTCACCTTCCCGGTCTTCGTCAAGGCAGTCGCCGGTGGTGGTGGGCGCGGTATGCGCTTCATCGAGAAGATCGAAGATGTCGAGCGCCTCGCGGCAGAGGCATCCCGCGAGGCGGAGGCAGCGTTTGGCGACGGCCACGTGTACCTCGAGCGAGCGGTCATCCGCCCGCAGCACATTGAGGTGCAGATCATGGCGGACTCCTACGGCAACGTGGTGCACCTGTTTGAGCGCGACTGCTCGCTGCAGCGCCGTCACCAGAAGGTCGTCGAAATCGCTCCGGCACAGCACATCACGCAGGAACAGCGTGAGCGCATCTGCCAGGACGCGGTGAACTTCTGTAAGGAGATCAACTACGAGGGCGCCGGTACCGTCGAGTTCCTCGTTGACGAGCAGGGCAACCACGTCTTCATTGAGATGAACCCGCGTGTCCAGGTGGAGCATACCGTCACCGAGGAAATCACCGGCGTGGACATCGTGAAGAACCAGATGTACATCGCTGCGGGCGCGAAGCTCGAGGACGTGCACCTGACCCAGGACCTCATCGAGATGAACGGTGCGGCGCTGCAGTGCCGCATCACCACGGAGGACCCGAACAACGGGTTCCGTCCGGACTCCGGCGTGATCACCGGCTACAGCTCCCCGGGTGGCGCGGGTGTGCGTCTCGACGGCTCCGCAAACGTCGGTACCGAGATCACCCCGAACTTCGACTCCCTGCTTGTGAAGATGACGTGCCGTGGCCGTAACTTCCAGGTTGCCGTCGACCGCGCACTGCGCGCGCTTAACGAGTTCACCGTCACCGGTGTCTCCACCAATATTGGCTTCCTGCGCGCGCTGCTGTCCGACGAGGACTTCCGCTTCAAGCGCATCAACACCGGCTTTATCAACGATCACCCGTTCTTGCTTGAGGCTCCTGCCGCGGCTGACGATGCCGGCAAGATCCTCGACTACCTGGCGAACGTGACCGTCAATAAGCCAAACGGCCCACGCCCGACCTCGATTCGTCCTTCGAAGAAACTGCCGGAGTTCGATTACGGCGACCTGCCACGTGGCTCCCGCGACGACCTGCTGGAGCTCGGCCCGACGAAGTGGGCGGAAAAGATCCGCAACCAGACGGTTCTCGGGGTGACCGAGACGACGTTCCGCGATGCGCACCAGTCGCTGCTGGCAACCCGCATCCGTACGAACACGCTGGTCGCTGCGGCGAAGCACGTCGGCCACATGACGCCACAGCTCGCCTCTGTAGAGGCGTGGGGCGGCGCCACCTACGACGTGGGCATGCGCTTCCTGCACGAGTCTCCGTGGATGCGTCTCGACGCCCTGCGTGAAGCCATCCCGAACGTGAATATCCAGATGCTGCTGCGCGGCCGCAACACCGTGGGCTACACCCCATACCCGGATTCGGTGACTAAGGCGTTCGTGAACGAGGCGGCGTCGTCAGGCATTGATATCTTCCGCATCTTCGACGCCCTCAACGACGTTTCCCAGATGCGCCCCGCTATCGAGGCTGTTCTGGAGACCAACACCACCGTCGCCGAGGTTGCGATGGCGTACTCGGGCAACCTGCTCGACCCCGCCGAGGACATCTACACGCTGGACTACTACCTGCGTCTGGCCGAAGAGATTGTCGACGCCGGCGCGCACGTCCTGGCGATCAAGGATATGGCCGGCCTGATGCGTCCGGGCGCTGCCGCGAAACTGGTCAAGGCGCTGCGCGAGCGCTTCGACCTGCCTGTTCACGTGCACACCCACGACACGGCTGGCGGCCAGCTGGCGACCTACCTAGCGGCCGCAAATGCGGGCGCGGACATTGTGGATGTGGCGTCGGCACCGCTGGCGGGTACCACCTCGCAGCCGTCGCTGTCCGCACTCGTTGCTGCCTTCGCCAACACCGAGCGTGACACCGGCATTGACCTGCAGGCTGTCAGCGACCTCGAGCCGTACTGGGAGGCCGTACGCCAGGTCTACGCTCCGTTCGAATCTGGTATCCCTGGCCCGACCGGTCGCGTGTACAAGCACGAAATCCCGGGCGGTCAGCTTTCCAACCTGCGTACGCAGGCGAAGGCGCTGGGCCTGGGCAACCGCTTCGAGCTCATCGAGGACTACTATGCCGCGGTGAACGAGATCCTCGGCCGCCCGACGAAGGTCACGCCGTCGTCGAAGGTTGTCGGTGACCTTGCGCTGCACCTGGTGGGAGCCGGAGTTGACCCGAAGGACTTTGCGGAGAACCCGCGCAAGTACGACATCCCTGAGTCCGTCATCGGCTTCCTGCAGGGAGAGCTGGGTACGCCTCCAGGTGGCTGGCCGCTGCTGCGCGACAAGGCGCTCGAGGACCGCCAGGAAGTCGACCACACGGTGGACGTGCCGGAGGAACTCGCTGGTGACCTTGACTCCGAGGACCACGTGACGCGCCGTGCTGCGCTGGACCAGCTGCTGTTCCCGAAGCAGTACAAGGAGTTCCTGGAACACCGCCGCACCTACGGCATCACGGACCACCTGTCGGACCGCACCTTCTTCTACGGCCTCGTTGAGGGCGAGGAGACGATGATCTGGTACGGTGAGCTCGAGGATCACCTGCCGCCGCTCGTGGTGAACCTTGACGCCGTGGGCGAGCCCGATGAGAAGGGCATGCGCCAGGTCATCCTGACGGTCAACGGCCAGATCCGTCCGATGCAGGTCAGGGACGAGAACGCCGAGTCCACAGTCGCCGAGGTGGAGAAGGCTGATCCGGCACAGGAAGGCCACGTTGCAGCACCGTTCGCTGGTGTGGTGAACGTGACCGTCAAGCCTGGCGACGAAGTCAAGGCCGGCGACCAGGTTGCTTCTATCGAAGCGATGAAGATGGAGGCCGCGATCTCGGCGACGAAGGACGGCACAATTGAGCGAGTCGCCTTCACGCAGGCAACCAAGGTGGAGGGCGGCGACCTGGTCGTCGTGATCTCCTAAAGGGTTTCTCGCCGCAGTTAGCCGACGTTGCAGTCAAACACCATGACATTGGCATCGTCGGCAACCGTGGTGAAGCCGAACTGCTCGTAACGGTGGCGCGCACGCTCGTTGTCTGGGTCAACCCAGAGAGCGACGCGGGGCGCGCCTTGTTGCGCTGCAAGCTCAATGACTGCGCGTAGCAGTTTCGAGCCGAGCCGGTGGCCTGCGAAGCGGCGTTCCACCGCGATGGCGAGCTCCGGCACGTCGGGGCCGAGGTTTGCGTGGCCTGCATCCGGGTCATCCCAGTAGCGCAGCCACACGCCACCGGCGGGGGTACGGAACTCATCGCAGGCGATAATGCCGCCGTCGCGCTCCGGGTCCCAATGGTCCACGTAGTCGGTCACCCCGAGGCGCTCCTCGTGCCCGACGGGCGCGGTTTCATCGCCGAATACGTCCGCAAGAAAATTCAGGCGCTGCAGGTACATGCGGTCTGATTCGGTGGCTTGGCGTAGAGTAAACGACTTGTTTTGTGTCATGGTGCCACTGTAACGCGACTACTACGGATAGGCGCAGCCAGGGCCGTGCGGTACCCTGTGGCCTATGCGAGGAGGAACTGCACGCGGCATCGGGGCCGTCACTGTGGCGTTGTCCCTTGGCATCTCACACGGGGCTGCGGTCGCTGCGCCGGTAGTGCAGCAGGGGGGTCTGATTGTTGTTGGTAGCAACGTGAAATGCACCGTCGCGATGAATGACAAAAACCAGGGCGTGAGCTACACCAGCGCCCACTGTGGGAGCAACGGGGATCGTGTCACCGTCAAGGGGGCCGAAGGCCTCACCGGAACGTTTATCCCCTCGCCGTTGTACCGCGATGAGGAGGATTACACCGCGAACGACTGGGCCATGGTGGTCTGGGACAACGGCGTGGCCCTCGGCCCGAACTGGCTCAGCGGAGACACCCTTATTTCCCCGGACGCGACGCTGACCTCGAAGGATCGGGTGTGTACATACGGCGGGGTGACGAAGGCGAAGCGCTGCGGCTCGTTCGCTGCGCGCCTCGGCAACACGGTGTTCAGCACGCTCCCAGATGGCCAGGCAGGCGACTCCGGTGCACCCGTGTGGGTCGAAGGCAAAGGAATGATCGGGCCGTACTCGGGCGTGAGCAACATCTCCTCATCGTCGGGCGTGCGCGGGCTTTCCCGCGCGGTTCACCCGGAAGACGGCCGCGACTACGGCAGCGATGACGAAATCGAGGTGCTCAAGCGCTGGTTCCATATCGACGGCCCCGTGGTGCACACCGCCAAGCGCCCAGTAGAAACGGCTGCGAACGCAGGGGCGCAGTTGGGCAAGCGCCTGGACTCGCTGTCCTCCGAGGATGACTCCGCAGTGCGCGGTGTGTTGCCAGTCGTGCTGGCAATCGTGTTGGGCGTACTCGTCGCCGCGGCACCCGACATCGTCTCTATCGTCGAATCGTGGCGCTCAATCGCAGCGGCTAGAGGTCAATAACCATCGTGCCCGGGTGTGGGGCATCGGCAACATCCCGGAAGCCGAATTTCTCGTAGACGTGTCGCGCTTTGGGGTTGTCGGCGTCGACAGATAAAGCGAGCTGTCGCGCACCCTTGTCGCGCGCGAGCTCGCAAGCCTGCTCAATCAGCGTGCGTGACAGGCCCTTGCCCTGCGCGCGGGCCTCAATCGCGATGGCGAACTCGGGGATATCCGGCCCAAGGTTTGCCCACCCCACGGCGGAGGTATCCTCCCAGAACCGCAGCCAGATCGCCCCGGCCGGTACGCCGAGGGCGTCGTAGACGATGACGCCGCCGTCGCGCTCCGGATCCCAGTCGCCGATGTAGCCTGCGGCGTAGGTGGGGTAGTCACTGAACAGTTCGCTCGATTCATCACCGTGCGCCTCGGCGAGGAAGTAAATACGCTCGAGGTACGTGCGGTCGGACTCGGTGGCCCGACGGAAACTAAAGTCCATGGGCTACTTCAACTCCATGAGCGTTGCGCCCTTGGCCGCTTGAGCGCCCTGCTCGGCTGCCAGGCCCGTCACGACGCCATCCTTGTGCGCCTTGACCGGGTTTTCCATCTTCATCGCCTCGAGCACGACGAGGACGTCGCCCTCAGCGACGGTGTCGCCCTCTGCCACGTTGACCTTGATTAAAGTTCCCTGCATCGGCGCCGTCACGGCGTCGCCGGATGCGGCGGTCTTCGCGGCCGATGCGCGGCGCTTCTTCGGCTTACGGGCAGGGCCCGCGCCGGGTACGAGTGCGGAAGGCAGGGCTACCTCGATGCGGCGGCCGTCAACCTCCACGGCAAACACCTGCTTATCGACGCCTGCTTCGCCCTCCACACCTTGATCATCAGCTGCGGTGACGGCTGGCATCTCGCCGTCCCAGGCCTCTTCGATCCAGCGAGTGTAGACGTCGAACGAGGTGCCGTCGCCGATAAAGGCGTCGTGCTCGACCATTGCGCGGTGGAAGGGGATCACGGTCGGGATGCCCTCGACGACGTATTCCGCAAGCGCGCGGCGGGCACGATTCAGCGCTTCCTCGCGCGTTGCGCCGTACACGATCAGCTTGGCCAGCATCGAGTCAAACTGACCGTTAATCGCCGAACCTTCGCGCACGCCGGAGTCCACGCGCACGCCGGGCCCGGCTGGCTCGCGATAGACGTTGATCGGGCCAGGAGAAGGCATGAAGTTGATGGTTGGGTCCTCGCCGTTGATGCGGAACTCAAATGCGTGCCCGCGCGGCGTTGGGGTCTCCGTGATGCTGAGCTGCTCGCCACGGGCGATACGGAACTGCTCGCGTACCAAGTCCAGGTCGGTGGTCAGCTCAGTGACCGGGTGCTCTACCTGGAGGCGCGTGTTGACTTCCAAGAAAGACACCAGGCCGTCAGCGCCAACCAGGTACTCTACGGTGCCTGCGCCCGAGTAGCCGGCTTCCTTACAGATCGCCTCGGCGGAGCGCTCAATGCGCTCGCGCTGCTCATCGGTGAGGAACGGTGCAGGGGCTTCCTCGATAAGCTTCTGGAAGCGGCGCTGCAGCGAGCAGTCGCGGGTACCCACGACCACGACATTGCCGTGCTGGTCCGCGAGCACCTGCGCCTCAACGTGGCGAGCCTTATCCAGGTAGCGCTCCACGAAGCACTCGCCGCGGCCGAAAGCGGCAACGGCCTCACGGGTCGCGGACTCGAACAGCTCCGGGATTTCTTCCCGCGTATGTGCGACCTTCATACCGCGTCCGCCACCGCCGTAGGCGGCCTTAATCGCGATCGGGAGGCCGTGCTCATCTGCGAACGCAAGGACTTCCTGTTCGTCTGCGACCGGATGTTTCGTGCCGGGGGCCATCGGGGCGTCGACAGCTTCGGCGATCGCACGGGCCGCCACCTTGTCACCCAGCGTGGCGATAGCCTCGGGGGAAGGTCCGATCCAGGTCAAACCGGCGTCGATAACTTTCTGTGCGAATTCAGCGTTTTCGGCGAGGAAACCGTAGCCGGGGTGAACGGCGTCCGCGCCCGAATCCGCCGCCACTTTGAGCAGCTTCGCCATGTCCAGATAGGTCTCTGCGGCGGTTTCCCCACCGAGGGCGAACGCTTCATCGGCAAGGGAAACATATGGTGCGGCCGCGTCGCTGTCTGCGTACACCGCAACGGACGCGATGCCTTCATCCTGGGCAGCACGAATGATGCGCACCGCGATCTCGCCGCGGTTTGCAACCAACACCTTGGTCACTTGCTGATTGTGAATAGGCACAAAAAATCCCGTCTTTCTCAAAGAGTCTGAGCTTTGCCGAAATATATCGGATTTTGCCACCCTATGTTACAACTTGCCGGTAGGTCCCAGCGATTCTCATAGCGAGGAGTGCATGAAACGCGTCGCGGGGGCGCGCTTAATCATACGTGCCCAGCAGGCAGCTGACGGGGTAGTCCCAGTGTTCGTGAAACTTCTCTGTGTCTCCCGAGACCGCTGTGACCTCTCCGCCGGTGACGCGGAGTTCTGCAGAGTAGTGGTTGACGAAGCCTTCTGCGGTAGACCTGCCGCGCTCCGACCACTCGAAGACAGCAGCGCCATCCCCGAGCGGCTCGATGTTGTCGATGCGACCGAAAGCCTTCATCTCTTTGATCGGTTTGCCGTCGACGTAGAACGCTACTCCGTCGGTAATGGAGGCGCCGGTGCCAGCTGGGCGCTCCTTGTCCCCGAGTGAGCCGCGGAAGATGATCCAGCTCAGACGCTGACACGGGTCGTAGTGATTGTCGATGTCCTCGATCCAGTAGTTGAAGTCGCTGCCATCATCAGCGGGCATGCGCCCGGGCGTCGAGTTGGAGGGGTATGCCTCGCGTGGATCATTGGGTAGCTGGACACACGCATCCGCATTATTCTGCTGCGCTGGCTGCTTGGCAGGCGATGAGGCGGTGTCAGGGGTGTCTGAGGACGAGGGCTCTTCCACCACGGTGGTCTGTGTAATGGTGATGACGGGTGGTGTGTCTGTTTCGGAGCTGCACGCGGTGAAGGTCAGTGGTGCCAATACCGCGAGAGTGGCAGCTGATGCGCGGTTGAAAAGCATGCGTGTCATGGTTTCGTCCTGGGGTTAGATGAGAGGGGTGTGGTGACGCTGCCTGGGTCGGCGTCGGAAAGCATTTGGCGACAGACTATCAGTTTGTGCTTGTCGACGAGCCAGCGCTTACTGCGTGCCAGGGGGTTCGTGCTTGGCGCCGGAACACACAGGGCACTCGTCCAAGTGCCTGCTTGCCGACGCCACGTGGCACCCCAGCGTTACACTACGAGGCATGCTACGGATGGACGACTTTGCCTCAGTGATCTATTCGGCGGGCAAGGTTTTCGACAACCTCCATACCAGACGGCTTGCGACTGAGGAGTTCTTGGCAAATGGCAGCACTGCCGGAATCGCCTCGCGGGCTGACTTGCAGCTGCTCCAAGACCTGCAGGACGCTGCACGAATTGCGCTGCGTGCGAAACACGACCGGCAGCCGGTGACCGCCGAGCTTGTGTGCGCACTCAACGCCGCGATCCTATGCGTAGCCGCGGGGTGCAGACACGGGGAAAGTGATTCCTGGCAGCCAACCTGGCAATGGGTTGGAGAGCAGGAGAGACTCAGAATTAGTCTCCGTAGTTCGCGAGGTAACGGATCTTCGGTGTGATCTCCACACGGCCTTTGCCCTCGCGGTGGCGCTTCATGATGAGCTTGGCCGCGGCGATCTGGCCCGCGTTCGGAGGAACGTTGGTCTTTGGGACGTAAAACTCTTGATTAGGGGTACGGCGCTTTTCCATTTATGTCACCTGCTCTCGGAGTCCCAACTCCTGGTTATTTGCTTGATTAATGAATCGACGAGGTCATTCTCATTATTTCCTAGGAAGGGCGCGTCATCAAGCGCATCGATGGCAGCGACACCGATGGCGACGACTTCTGGCTCTTTTGATACGCAAAGGTCCGTCGCCCAACGCAAATTTGAGCCCCACAAACGGGATGGGCTGGGAAGTGGTCCGCCCTGTCCTCGCAAAGCTTGACGTGACCGGTCGTATCACTCTCGCTCAGCCACGACGGCGACTACGCCACCGCCACCTGCCTGATATGTGCTTAGAAGTCCGGTGCGACTGGCCGCCAACCTGTTCTGGCTTAGCGTTCGCCGCGCTCCACTGGCACGCGCACCATGTTTCCCCACTCCGCCCACGAGCCGTCGTAGAGCGAAACCTGCTCGAAGCCGAGCACGTGCTTCAGCACGAACCAGGTGTGGGCCGCGCTTTCGCCGAGCTGGCAATAGACCACAGTCGGTGTAGCAGGGTCGAAGTCTTTATAGACGTGCGCAATGTCGTCCCTGCCCTTGAGGCGCGCGTTCGGGAACACGGAGTTGCCCCACGGCACGTTCACTGCGCCGGGGATGTGCCCGTGGCGCAGAGTATCGACGCCACCATCCTTTGCGGCCGCCTCTGCTCCTGCGTAATGCTCGGGCGAGCGGGCGTCGATAAGCTGGGCGGGGGTTTCCTGCA
Source organism: Corynebacterium sp. CCUG 51687 (assembly GCF_024453995.1). Classification (NCBI taxonomy): domain Bacteria; kingdom Bacillati; phylum Actinomycetota; class Actinomycetes; order Mycobacteriales; family Corynebacteriaceae; genus Corynebacterium; species Corynebacterium sp. CCUG 51687. The sequence continues at coordinate 251,362 of NZ_JAGPYT010000002.1, forward strand.
GCAGCTCAGATGCGAAGGTGCGAAGCGGGGCATCCTGGCGCTCGACTACCGGGTACTCAGTGCGTGGGTACTCCGGCACCGCGAAGGAGGTATCGCGCTCTTCACCCATCCAGGCGTCGCGGCCGCCGTCGAGGATGCGCACATCCGGGTGACCGAACAGCTCGAAGACCCACGCCGTGTAGGCGGCCCACCAGTTGGAGCGGTCGCCGTAGATCACCACGGTATCGTCGCGGGAGATGCCGCGCGCGCTCATGAGTTCTGCGAAGGCCTCGCCGTCGATAAAGTCGCGCTGCACAGGATCATTGAGGTCGTTGTGCCAATCGATCCGGACGGCGCCTGGGATGTGCCCAATGTCGTAGAGGAAGGCGTCCTCGTCGCTTTCGACCACCCGCAGACCCGGCATGCCCAAGCGTGCAGAAAGCCACGCGGCTGACACGAATCGTTCCGGATGTGCGTAGTTCGCAAACTGCGAGTGATCGTCGAGTTCGATGCCCACGGTGAGTTAACCTCCAATAGCAATGGCCAATAACACAGAGCGAAGTTATTTACTGCCCCTCACCCTACATGTCAAGGAAAATAGGTGACGCAAAATTCCGCAAAAACGGGTCCAGTGTGCTCGGTGTCACTCGCGTGCGCAGGGTGTATTCACGGGGGTTATACGCGGTGTGAATTTGGGCACGTTTTCCCAGGCGAGTGCGGAAAAATTCATCCTGCCAAATAAAGTTACTAATTGGAACATATAGACACCCGTTTCCACCCACAAGGTGGGACAATGACTAGAAAGGTGCCCCATGCATAAAGCTATCGTCGTATTCGAGGTCGAGGGCGGCTCGGATAAGTATTTCGACGGACACCGGAAAGACACCATGCCGATCGTCAACGCGATCAAGGCTATGGGATGGCACGCCGAAGTTGTCTTCTACCGCCCCGAGTGGAAAGACGCGATCTACACCTACGTCTCCGAGAACTTTGACGGCTACATTTCCCGCGTAAACCCAGGCAACATCCCTGGCGGTGAGAAGGGCTACTTCGACCTGCTCACCAGCCTTTCGGTTGCGGGCCTGGTCGGCATGTCCACGCCGGGCGAGATGATGGCCTACGGCGCGAAGGACGCCCTGGTGAAGCTGAAGGACACCGACCTCGTCCCGTCCGACACCGCCGCCTACTACGACGTCGATACCTTCCATGAGACCTTCCCGACGTCCCTGTCCTACGGCGAGCGCGTGCTGAAGCAGAACCGTGGCTCAACCGGCGAGGGCATCTGGCGCGTCCGCATCGCTGACGAGGACCTCGCGGCCTCCGTCGAGCCGGGCACCGCGCTGCCACTGGACACCAAGATCCGCTGCACCGAGGCCGTCGACAACCACACCGAGACGCGCGAGCTCGGCGAGTTCATGACCTTCTGCAACCAGTACATCGTTGGCGACAACGGCATGCTGGTGGACATGCGCTTCATGCCACGCATCGTCGAGGGCGAGATCCGCATTCTGCTCGTCGGCCCGCACCCGGTGTTCGTTGTGCACAAGAAGCCGGCAGAGGGCGGCGACAACTTCTCTGCAACCCTGTTCTCCGGCGCAACGTACACCTACGACAAGCCAGAGGCATGGCAGGAGCTCATCGACATGTTCGCTGAGGCCCGCCCGGTCATCGCCGAGAACCTCGGCGGCGACAACATCCCGCTCATCTGGACCGCGGACTTCATGCTGGCCGACGGCGAGAACGGCGAGGACACCTACGTGCTCGGCGAGATCAACTGCTCCTGCGTTGGCTTTACCTCCGAGCTCGACATGGGCATCCAGGAGCTCGTTGCGCAGGAGGCAATCAAGCGCGTTGAGGCGAAGTTCGCCTAGTCGCGTTTAGCCATAGGCGCCATGGCGCCGACCGGGGTTTAGAGGAGCGTAGCGACGCTGTCCGGGTCGGCGTCGGAAAGCATTTGGCGGCAGCGGTCGTACTCGGCGTCGTCGCCAATGGCCTTGGAGGCCAGGGCGAGCATCGCGATAGCCTTGAGCACCGGCACGTTCGCCTCGTGTGAGGCCGGAACCGGGCCCCAGCCCTTCCAGCCGTTGGCGCGCAACCGGTCGAGTGAGCGGTGGTATCCGGTGCGGGCGTACGCGTAGGCGACGATCGTGTCGCCGTCTGCCAGCTCGCGCTCGGCGCGGGCGGCCCACACGGCGGGGGAGTCAGGGTGTGCGACGGCGGTGGCGTCGGCGAGCAGGTCGCAGCCGGTGGCTGGGTCTTCTGGGAGGTGGATCGGGTCAGGGGCAAGCATGTCGTTGAACTTCATGCCGACTAGGATACCCAGAACTCCGATGCGTCCAGTCCGAAGTGATAGAGGCAGCGCCGCAACAGCGGCATGGACAAGCCGATGACGCTGGTTGGGTCGCCGTCAATGGAGTCAATAAACCAGGAGCCGAGCGCCTCGAGCGTAAACGCGCCCGCGCACTGCAGCGGCTGGCCGGAATTGGCGTAGGCGACGATGTCGGCGTCGCTTGCCTCACCGAAGCGGATGGTGGTGCGCACAGTGTCCGTGACCCACTCGCCGTTGTAGGCGACGGCGTGGCCGGTGAGCAGCTCTGCGGCCTTGCCGCGTTGCGCACGCCAGCGCTCGATCGTGGCCTCAACGGTGTGCGGCTTGCCCAGCAGCTGGCCGTCCAGAAGCAGCATGGAATCGCAGCCGACCACGACGTCGTTAGGGAACTCGCCGGCGACGGTCTCAGCCTTAGCGCGGGCGAGGGCGGCGACGGTGTGCGCTGGTGGGGCGTCGACAAGCGAGGCGATCACCGCATCCTCGTCGATGTTGGCGGGCCGAAGCACCGGCTCGACGCCACCCTGCTCGAGCAGCATTCGGCGCGACGGCGACTGTGAGGCGAGAACAATCCGCATGGCTTAGGAGTACGTCGAAGGGGAGAACGCGAGCGGGTTAAACAGCGTCGGCGCATGCACCGGCGAGGGCGCTACGCCCCACAGGTTGCGCTGCCCGCGCTTCGCCGCCTGCGCCTGCTGCTGCAGTTGCTCCAGCACGAGGCGCAGCGCCTCGACCTCCTCGGGGGAGGGGTTGCCTTTCACAACGTCGAAGGGGAGGGAAGACATACGTTCCTTTCGTGGTTACAGCGGCAGGTTGCCGTGCTTCTTCTGCGGCGGATAGACAACCTTGCGCTCCAGCAGGCGCAGGCCCTCCACGACCTGGGCGCGGGTGTCGCTAGGTGCGATGACGGCGTCGACAAGGCCGCGCTCGGTAGCGACGTAGGGGTTGAGGTTTTCTTCCTCGTACGCCTGCGTATCGACGCCCAACGCCTCAGCAGCCGTCGGTGCGTCAGCCAGCGCGATCTGCGCGGTCGGCCACGCGAAGACCAAGTCAGCGCCCAGCCCCTTCGAGCCGAGCACCGAGTAGGCTGTGCCGAGCGCCTTGCGCGTGATCACAGTAATGGTGCCCACCTGGGCCTCAGCGAAGGCGTACGCCAGCGTGGACGCAGCGGACAGGGCGCCTGCCTGCTCCTCCTCGACGGTCGGGACGAAGCCTGGGCAGTCCACGATGTGCAGCAGCGGCAGGTTGAACGCGTCGCAGGTGCGGATGAAGCGCGCGGCCTTTCGGGCAGCGTCGGCGCTCAGGCAGCCAGCGAGCACACTTGGCTGCGTGGCTACGATGCCGAGCGCCCGACCATCGATGTGCGCAAACCCGGTGACGACGTTGCCGGCGTGGGCGCCGCCGAGCTCGTAGAAGTCGCCGTCGGTGATCGTCTCGATGACGGTGGTGATGTCGTATGGCTGGGCGTCCTCGTCGGGAACCAGGGAGTCAAGCACGCTGGCGTCAGCGCCCTCTGCGGCGTCAGCCACGGGAGCAGCCGCGCGGTTGTTCAGCGGCAGGTAGCTCACGAGCTTGCGCACCTCGTCGACAGCCTGCTCATCGGTGCTGACGCGGATGTTGGCCACACCAGTGGTCGCGGCGTGGACGTCGGCGCCGCCGAGCTGCTCCGCGGTCACCTCGCTGCCAGCGACCTTGGAAGCCACATCGGTCGCAGCTAGGTGCAGGCTCGCGCCGTCGACCATGATGCGCATATCGGCCAGTGGGACGGTGGTGGCAGCAAGCGTGGCCACCTCACCGGCAACCACGGCGATCTGCGGCACCAGGCCAGAAGCCTGCGTCGCGGCACGCAGGATCTTCGCCTGCATATGCGCCGTGACGACGCCCTCCTGCCAGCGCGGGCCGAGCGAGTCGTAGAACCCGATCACCGGCACGCCAGTCTTTGCGGCCAGCTCGTAGACTTTGAGGATCTTCTCGGCGTACACCTCGCCGATACCGCCGTCGAAAATGGTGGCATCCTGGGAGAACACGCAGACGCGGCGGCCGTCGATGAGGCCATAGCCGGCCACGACACCATCCGTCGACGGCTTGGTGCGGTCCATCTTGTACGCCTCGACGCGGTGGCGTGCCAGCGCGTCGACCTCCACGAAGGAGCCCGCGTCCAGCAAACGCTCGACACGCTCACGCGCGGTCAGGTCCCCCGCATCGTGGACCGCGTCGATCGCGTCCTGGCCAAGCGGCGCCTGGGCCTCATCGAGCCGGTTGCGCAGATCTTGGATGCGGCCTGCAGTCGTCGACATATCAGGTTTGGAAGAAGATTTATCGCCCATATCGCCTCAGTCTAACTAGCACGGAAAGAAAACCACATTATAAATCGCGCGGCGGGGCCCTTATGTTTCAGGTGCCAGGACGCTAACACGGCACGGGCAACGCGCTTAGCGCATGCTCGGGTCCTTGAAAATGCTCCACGCAGCTGAGATCAGCGGCAGCTGCAGCGGAAGTCGACCGATGCTGATCACCTGCTTTTGCCACGGCTTGTTGCGCCACTGGCGGGCCATCTCGAAGTTCGCAGGCCACACGGCCAGCAAGAGCGCTGCTGCGAAGCCACCACCGAGTTTGCGCAGCTTCGGCGCACGTTTCTGGTGTCCCGCATGTGACGCCGGGCCAAGCTTGGGCGCGGCCAGCAGCACAGCAGCTGCCAACTCCGCGACGCCGGACGCGTAGGTGTACGTCCGGGCCTCACCTGGGAGGGCCTCGGGAACGATGGAGTCGAAAGGTTCTGGTTTGATGAAGTGCAGGATGCCGGCCACCCCGAACGTCGGGATGAGTGCCTTGCGGAGGAAACGTTGAATCGTCATGGGTCCAACAGTAGCGCTAGATTAGGTCAACATGAATGCTGAAGAACTGAGCAGGCTCCAGCGGGGCGTCGAAAAGTACTGGCCGGTGGTGCGCTGGGTGGAAACCACCGGGTCGACGAACGACGATCTCCTCAACAAAGGCGAGCCGGGCACCGTGCTCATCGCGGGGGAGCAGACGGCGTCGCGCGGGCGACTCGGCCGCAAGTGGGTCAGTCCGAAGGGTGCGCAGCTGGCGATGAGCATGGTGCTGCGCATCGACGACAACCCGCCACCGTTCGGGCTGCTGTCAATCGCGCCAGGCGTCGCGGTGACCGACGTCGTGCCACAGGCCCAGCTCAAATGGCCGAACGACGTGCAGATCGGCGGGAAGAAGCTCGCCGGGATTCTCTCCGGACTGGCGGACGGCCGCGTGGTCGTCGGCATCGGCATCAACGTGAACTTCGAGCGCGAGCAGCTGCCCATCCCCACCGCGACTGCGCTGAACCTTGAGGGGATCGACGTCGACTTCGTGGACTTCACCACGCAGGTACTGTGCGCGATGGGTGAGCGTTTCGCGCAGTGGCAGCAGCGCGACCCGCAGCTGCTCGCCGACTACCGTAAGGTGTGCAGCACGATTGGGCAGCACGTGCGCATTGAGCTGCATGACGGCGAGGTGATTGGCACCGTCGATGGCGTCAACGACGAGGGCGAAGTGATCATCGACGGCACGGCGTACAGCGTCGGAGATGTGCACCACCTCCGGCCGAAACAGTAGGATCTGTGCCGTGCAACAGTCGCGGGTGAAGTTTCAGCTGGCAGAGGGCGAGACCGTCCTCGCCGACACGAACCCGCCGTTAACGAGCCTCATTTTCCCGTTGCTCGAGCTCATCGTGATTACCGGGATCGCCTGGATTGCCATCGGCTGGATGGACGTCACCCCGTTTGTGAACCCCCAGGCGCACAACATCGTGGTTGCGGTGTGGGCGCTGCTGTCGGTGTGGCGCTTCGTGTTGCCGGTGGTTCGCCACCGCCGCCAGCGTTTCCTGCTCACCGACCGCCGCATCCTCGCCCGCTCGGCGCGCGGTGCGGTCGACTCCATCCCGCTGCGCCAGATTCATTCTTTTCGACGCCAGCGCGGCGGGCTGTCCATCGCCCTGTGGGGATTCGACCAACCGGTATTTTTCCCGCAGGTAGGCAAGGCGCGTGCGGTGGAGCGTGCGCTGGACGAGAGCCTGCGCCGCCGCTAACTACTCCTTAATTTCCGTTGTGTGCAGCTGGCTATCCAGGTCGCTCGGGCTGAGACTGCCTGCCTGGAAGTCTGCCGTGATCGGCAGGTGCAGATCCATGTCGGTGGCGGGGCACAGCTCGATGATGGCGTCGTTAATGGTGTAGTCGAGCACGTGGCCGCCGGCTGTGCGGGCGTCGTCAATGAAGTGGACGTGGCAGCCGGGCACCCCGATGCCTTTGGCATAGGCGGGCGTGCGGAAGCCGCCGATGATGCCGTGTACGTCGGTGAAGTGGTGCTCGGCGTCGTCGCCGATGGCCTCCGTCATGGGGCGGTACGGTTTCTCCTGCTTGGTCACGGTGCGGGTGACCACCTCGTCGAAGGTGCCGGTGATTCTGACGGCGTAGAAGAAGTTGTGGCTCGGCTCGAGCGCGTCGATGAACTCGGCAAGTTCCGCACGCCGCATCCCTTTCGGCGCGTCGACGCGGATGCGCGGCACAAAGTTGGTGACCACGGTAAACGGTGTGCGCTGGTCAAGGCTTGCGACGCGCGCCTTGCCGTCGCTGGTGAGCTGGTAGCACACGCCGTCGAGAATAATCATCTCTCCGTCGAGCCCGTCGAAGGTGCCAAGGCCGAAGTTTCCTTTGCCGAGGATGTCTCCGATGGTCAGTTCGCCTTCGTAGATGCCGTCGAGAAGCGCGGTCATCAGTGAGTTCTGGAAGATGGTATGGCGAACAATCGCGGGATTCGTTTCAGTCATGTCCACATCGTAGCGCCCTTAAGGCTAAGGTAGTTCGTTGTGAGAGACGCTCAAGGAATGCCCAGAGTCGCCGTCATCGGCGACGGTCAGCTTGCCAGAATGATGCACACGGAAGCCATCGAGCTCGGACTGCAGCCCCGGGTGCTTGCGGGAGCGCCGGACGCCTCCGCTGCCCAGGTGTTTGGCGACGTCCAGCTCGGCGACTACACCAACTTCGACGACCTGCACGCAACGATCCAGGGTGCCTCGGCGATCACGTTCGACCACGAACACGTCCCGAACGAATTCCTGCAGCGCCTGCTGGACGAAGGCTACAACGTGGAGCCGCGTCCCCAGGCGCTGATTTATGCCCAGGACAAGCTTGAGCAGCGCACAAAGCTCAAGGAGCTGGGGGCACCGGTGCCGCCGTTTGCGAAGTTTGACTCCGTGGAGGACGCCCGCGAGTTCTGGAAGCTTGTCGACGGCCGCGTGTGCGTCAAGGCGACGCGCGGAGGCTACGACGGGCACGGCGTCTGGTTCCCAGAGACCCTGCAAGAGTGCGAGCAGCTGGTCACCGATCTGCTTGAGAAGGGCGTTGTGCTGTACGCGGAAGAAAAGGTGAACTTCGCCCGCGAACTTTCCGCGATGGTGGCGCGCAACCGGGACGGCGAGGTCAAGGCGTGGCCCGTCGTCGAGTCACGGCAGGCGGACGGTGTGTGCCATATCGCGATTGCTCCAGCGCCAGAACTGCCGGCTGATGTGGCGAAGCAGTGCCGTGATCTTGCCACCAATATTGCGACCAAGCTTGACGTTACGGGCGTGCTTGCCGTTGAGCTCTTCGAGTGCATCGGGGAGGACGGGGCGTCGAAAATTCTGGTCAACGAGCTTGCGATGCGCCCGCACAACACGGGGCACTGGACACAGGACGGCTGCGTGACCTCCCAGTTTGAGCAGCACCTGCGCGCGGTCCTGAACTGGCCGCTCGGATCCGTGGACACGCTCGAGCCGGTCACGGTGATGGTGAACACTCTCGGCGCGGAGGAAGATCCGCAGATGCCGATGGAGCAGCGCGTCATCGAGGTAATGCGCCGCTACCCAGAAGCCAAGGTACATCTCTACGGCAAGAGTTGGCGCCCGGGCCGCAAAATGGGGCACGTCAACGTCACCGGCTACGACGCCATGTCCACCTTGGCGATTGCGCAGCACGCCGCGCACTTCATCGTTCACGCGAACTGGTACTAACAGGAGGAGATTTTCCTATGAACGCACGCGTTGGGCTCATCATGGGCTCGGATTCGGACTGGGACACGGTTGCGCCTGCCGCAGAGGTGCTTGCTGAGTTCGGGGTGCCGTTTGAAGTTGGGGTGGTCTCCGCGCACCGCACCCCTGAGAAGATGCTTGCCTACGCAAAGCAGGCGCACGAGCGCGGCATCCAGGTCATCATTGCGTGCGCTGGTGGTGCAGCGCACTTGCCGGGGATGGTCGCGGCTGCAACGCCGCTGCCCGTCATCGGTATCCCGCGCGCGCTGAAGGACCTGGATGGGTTGGATTCTCTGCTGTCTATCGTGCAGATGCCGGGCGGTGTTCCTGTTGCCACGGTTTCCATCGGCGGTGCGAAGAACGCGGGCCTGCTTGCTGTGCGGATGCTCGGCGTCGGTGACCCGGAGTTGGTGGAGAAGATGGCGAAGTACCAAGCAGACATGGCCGCGGAGGTTGAGCGCAAGGACGCCGCGCTGCGCAGCCGGTTGCTGGGTGAGTAGCAGTCCCATCGTGGTGCTGGGTGCGCGAATTGTCGACGGCCACCCGTCGCGCATGCTGCACGCCCGGCTCTGCAGCGCACTGCTCCGCTGGCGGACGGACGCGCACGCTGGCGTGCGGCGCGCCATCGTGGTCACCGGCCGCGGGGAGGCGGCCGTGATGGCTCGCTGGCTTGTCGAGCGCGGCGTGCCCCGTGAACTGATCATTCAGGAGCCCCATGCGTCGTCGACGAACGAAAACCTCGAGCGTACCCGCGCGTTGTTCCCGCACGCGCCGCGGCTGATCGTGGTGACCAGCAACTTCCACGTGCGCCGCACGCGCGTGTGGGCCTGGCACCTGGGGATTCCAGTGGAGATGGTGCCTGCGCGCACCCCGCGCCGCTCCCGGCCGAAGAACTACGCGCGCGAGCTCGTTGCGTTGCCGCACTCCGCGGCGCGGGTTGTGTGGCGACGCCTTATGAACAAAATGCGCTAGAGTACATCCGATGGTGCTACTTTTGGTGCCATGTGCTTCAGTCCTAGGAAGGCTCCATTCATGACACACTTACATCGCCGCATCACCGGCTTGATCACCGTTGCAGTACTGGGGGCCAGCGTGGCTTCATGCGCCGGAGATGGCCAAGACGCCACAGACGCGCCCCAGACCGACAAGGACGGTGCCGCAGTGACTGCCGGGGCCAACCAACCCGCAGAAGTCAATGGGGTCGATTTGCATTTTCTCGCGATGATGACACCGCATCACCAGCAAGCCGTGGACATGAGCGAGATCATCCTGGCCGCCGATGGCATCAGCGAAGCCACCGCGGACTTGGCCGAACGGATTAAAATCGGGCAACAAGAAGAAATCGACACCATGGTCGACTGGGCTGAACAATGGGACCAGGGTGACTTGATGGCACATCACGCCCCACACATTGCCAATGGCATGATCACTCCAGAACAGATGGACCAGCTGAAATCACTTTCGGGCGAGGAAGCAGACACCCGGTTCCTCCAGCTCATGCATTTCCATCACGCGGGTGCCGTTGCCATGACCCAAGACCAAATCGACAACGGCGGCTACCAGCCTCTCGTGGAACTGGCTCAACAAATGGTCGACGTGCAAACCACTGAGATGCACGAGATGGAACAACTCCTGGAAGCCAGAGGCGAAAGCCTGCTGACTGAGTAACCAACCTGGATAAACGAAGCGGGAGCGCGTTAACCCGGGTATAAGTTCGTAGTGCACCTGTAATACGACTGAAAGGGAACACCCATGACCGCCAACTTCAACGCCGCGCAAAGCAAGCAGACCGCCGACGGCTTCTTCTCCGCGCTTTTCGACTTCTCCTTCTCCCAGTACATCACCCTGAAGTTCGCCCGCGTGATCTACCTGATCTCCGCAGTCTTCATCGGACTGTGCTGGGGTCTTCGGCCTTTTGGTGTCGCTGGCTACGTTCAGTGTTGGTTTTGGCACCGGCCTGCTCATGCTGATCGGCTTCCTTCTCTTCGGTACGCTTTTCGCGCTGTTCTCATTGATCAGCGCGCGCGTCACCCTCGAATTCATGGTCTCGGCGATCAAGACGGCGCAGAACACTTCCGAGATCGCAGCGGCGCAGCGTCGTTAGGGGTCGCTAGACCCCGCCCGGCAAACTGTGCAGAGTGAGGCCGCGCGCGGCGGCAGCCTCGCCGAAGCGCGCAACGAAATCGGCCGAGCGCTTGCCGGAGGCGCAGTAGACCACGACCTCGCCCGCGCCACGCAGCTCGTCGAGGAGCGTAAGCGCGGCGTCCGGGTCTTCGCGCCACACCGAGGCCGGCAGGTGGAAGGACGCGTGCGGCAGGTCCTTGATCGCTTTTTCACCGAGTTCGCGCACGTCCAGCGCTGTGGCGTGACCATCCGCGACCTGCGCGAGTAGGCGCGTTTTCTCGCCGTCTGGCGGCAGCATACACGGGGCAGCTTCGGCGACGAGTTCGGTGACCAGCTCGCGCTGCGGGTCGGCAGCGACCTCGAAGCGCCGGAGCGTCCCGGCGAGCGCCTCGTAGACATGGAGCACACCGACCTCGGCGTCCATGCCCGCGAGGTATTTCACGGCCTCCGTGGCCATCAGCCCGCCGACGACCGAGGTCGTCACCCCGAGCACGCCGGCGGTGGCGCAGTCCGGAGTGTCCTCGGGTGCCGGGTGGGTGGGGTAGAGGTCGCGTAGCCCGACCCCGCGTGCATCCGGTCCGGAGTACCACAGCGCGAGCTCGCCGTGGAAGCGCAGCACCGAGCCCCACACCAGGGGCGTGCCGGTGAGTTCTGCGGCGTCGCCGGCGAGGAATTTCGTGGTGAAGGTATCGGAGCCGTCGATGACCAGGTCGTGCTCGCGGAACAGCCCAGGTGCGTTGGAGGTGTCGAGGCGCTTGCGCAGCGGCACGATCGTGGCGTCTGCGCGGTGTCGGCGCAGCTGCTCGGCTGCCACCTCCACCTTGGGCCGGCCCACGTCGGAGGCGCTAAACAGAATCTGGCGGTGGATGTTGGTGTCATCCACCACGTCATCATCAATCACCGTGATCGTGCCGACACCTGTGGCCGCCAGCGCCTGCATCACCGGGCAGCCGAGCCCGCCCGCGCCGATGACAAGCACCCGCGCGCGGTTCAGCGCCTCTTGGCCCGCTAGCCCGAAGCCGGGCAGCAGCGTTTGGCGCGCGGTGCGCCGCAGCTCAGCGTGAGGCAGGCTCATAGGACCTCATCCGCCCAGCTCGCTAGGCCATCAAAGCTTGACGACGCCAACGCCCCTTCCGCATGCGTCCGCCGCGGAATCCGACCCGCATCCCGCGCGAGCCGGCCAGCCTCGACCGCGTGTCGCATCGCACGCGCCATCGCGACCGGGTCCTGGCAACGGTTGACCGCGCTGGCGAGCAGCACGCCGTCGCAGCCGAGTTCCATGGCCAAGGTGGCGTCGGAAGCGGTGCCGACGCCGGCGTCGAGAAGCACGGGCACCTGCGCACGCGCGCAGATCAGCTCGATGTTGTGCGGGTTCAAAATGCCAAGGCCGGTGCCGATCGGAGAGCCGAGCGGCATCACCGCATGCACCCCAACCTGCTCCAGGCGGGCGGCGACGACCGGGTCGTCGGAGGTGTAGGCAAGCACGACGAAGCCTTCGGTGACGAGGAGCTCGCAGGCGTCGACAAGCTCGACGACGTCCGGCAGCAGCGTGTGCTCGTCCGCGATGACCTCCACCTTGACCCAGTTCGTGCCGAGCGCCTCGCGCGCCAGTTGCGCGGTGAGCACCGCGTCGCGGGCGGTGCGGCAGCCCGCAGTATTCGGCAGGGGATCGATGCCGAGCCGGGTGAGCATCTCGAAGACGCTCTCGCCGCCATTGGTGCGGGCGGCATGCCGACGCATCGCCACGGTGGTCAGCTGCGTGGCGCTGGCCACCAGCGCGTCCTCGAGCAACTGCTGGCTGGTCGCCCCGCCGGTGCCCATGATCAGGTGGGAGTCGAATTTCTTGTCGGCGATGTTCAGCACGTCTAGCCTCCTTGGACGGCGGTGAGGATGTCGACGGTGTCGGCGTCGGCAAGCGAGCTGTCCCAGCGACTTGCGGGCACAACCTTGCCATTGACAGCGACGGCGACGCCTTCTGCGTGGCCGACGACCTCCTCGACCAGCGACCGCACAGTCGGCGCGGTGTCGAAGGTATGGGGCTTCTCGTTGATGATGATGCGCATGATGCTCCTTTACAGTTCGTGGCGGCCGGGGTCGCAGTCGGAAATATCGACGGTGGTTTCGCGGTCCAGCCCGAGGTCGGCGCCGACGCGCGCGCCGAGCGCTGCCAGCAGGATGCCGTGGCGGAAATAACCGGTGGAGACCACCAGGTTCTCGCCGCGCAGCCCCAGGTAGGGCAGGTCGTCGGGCGTGCCTGGGCGATTGCCGACGAGCGCCTCAACCAGCTCGCAGTCCTCGATGGCGGGGACGACGCGGATGGCGTCGCGAAGCAGCGTATACACGCCATCGACGGCGGGCCGCACGCGCGCGTCTTCGCGGCTGGTTGCGCCCACGGCGATGGTGCCGTCGGTGCGCGGGATGATGTAGACGGGGCGGTCCTCGACGAAGGCGCGCACGACCCGGCCGACCGGCATGCGGCCGGTAAGACGCAGCATGTCGCCGCGCACCGGTCGCAGGTTCAGCGGCAGACCGAGCGCGCTGGCACCGAGACCGTTGCACGCGTAGATGGTGTCGCCGCGCAGGCTGCCGGTGCTGGTTTCGACGCCCACGCAGGTTTCGCCCTCCCAGCGCAGTGCTGTGGCCTGCTCGCGAACCAGCGTCACGCCGCGCGATGCAAGCTCGCGCAGCAGAGCGGCGGCGAACATGCGCGGGTTGACCTGGTGGTCGCCGGGGATCTCCACCACGCTGGCCAGCTGGGGGCTTAGGCCCGGCTCCTGCGCCCGCGCCTGGCGCAGCGTGAGGCGGTCGACGTCCATGCCGTGGGCGTGCTGGTGCTCGGTGAGCTCGCGCAGGTGGGTAGCGTCGGCGCGGTCGGCGGCGACCACGAAGGTCGACTCGGTGCGGTACCCAACCTCGATGCCCGGCAGGTCTGCGATCAGCGAAGGATAGAGCGCCGCCGACTCCAACATCAGCGGATAGAGCGGCTCCTGGCGGTACTGCACTTCCGCGGCCGGGGCGAGCATGCCGCCGGCCACGTTGGTCGCGCCGCTTGCCGGGGCCGGGTCCACCAGCGCGATCCTGCGGGGATCCACCCCGCGGCGTGTGAGCTCGAACGCGGTGGTCAGGCCGATGATGCCGGCGCCGACGATGACGTGCTCGAAACTACTCACGACGCTTCCTCGAAATCCTTGACGATACCCGCCGCCATCGCGCGCGGGTCCTCAGCGTGCATGAAACCGCGGACGATCGCCACGCCGGCCACGCCCGTGGCGGCAAGCGCGGCGGCATCCGTGGCGTGTACGTCGCCGATCGCCACGACCGGTACCTGCGAGGCCTCGACCAGCGCCGGGTAGCCGTCGAGGCCAAGTGGGGCGCGGCCGGAGTCCTTCGTCGGGGTCGGGCGGAAGGGGCCCGCGCCGACGTAATCGATCACGTCGGCGTACGCGTTCGCCGCCTCCACCAGTGCGAGCGTGCCGGTGGTCAGTCCGAGGATCGCGTCCGGCCCGAGCAGTTCGCGCGCGGCGCGCGGGTCCATGTCGTCCTGGCCGATGTGCGCGCCGTGGATGTGGTGGGTGCGCATGAGGCGGGCGGCGAGGGGAACGTTGTCGTCGATAAGCACGCGCGTGCGCGGGTTCGCCGCGGCGACCGCATCGGCGACCTCGCACGCGAGACGCTCGAGGTCGGCTTTGGCGATCGGCTTGCTGCGCACCTGGATCACGCCCGCCCCGCCGGCCGCGGCTTCGGCGGCGACGCGCGCGACATCGGCGGTAGGCTGGCCCGTGACGAAATAGCAGCGTAGGTCGAGCGACTTAGGCATCGCGCACCACCCACGCGCGGTCGGCCTGGTCGAAGAAATCGCGCTCGTAGCGCGAGGCGACCGCACACGCGCGCACCGCCGCGTCCAGGGCGTCGGGGTTCGCCTCAAGGGTGGCCTCGCAGCGGTCGATCGCGCCGCGCACCGCCTCGTAGAAACCGTTGCCCGAGTAGGTGGCCAGCCAGTCGTGGTAGGGATGCGAGGCGTGGTTGTGCTCCGCGAGGCGCGCGCCGACCTCGTAGTAGAGCCAGTAGCAGGGCAGCACCGCCGCCTGCCCGATCGCCGCCGACTCGCCGAGGGCGGAGGCGAGCAGGAAATCGGTGTAGGCGCGTGTGACCGGCGACGGCAGCGTCTCGCGGCCAAGATCGGCGAGCCAGGTGCGTTGCATCTCTTGCTCGTCGGTGATCGCGGCGTCCGCATCCTTTGCCCACGCGCCGCCAAGCGCGTGCAGCGAGCGCGCGTACTTGGTCAGGTAGTAGGCGTCCTGCTCGAGGTAGAACATGAAGTCGGCGTGGTCGAGGGTGCCGTCGGCAAGCGTGCGGATGAACGGCAGCTCCATAATCGCGGTGAGGTACGGCGCCGAGGCGTCCCACAGCGCCTGGGTGTACGGGCCAGCAGGCGTGGCGAGTGGCGCGGTTGGTGGGGCGTCGATGCGCAGGAAGCGCTCGGGGTTGCAGTCGGCGGCGCGCTGCATGCGGCGGCCGACGTGCCCGTGGTCGACGGGGCCGCGGCCGTGTCCAACGGCGAGCGCGTCGGCGTGCGCAATCGCCTCGTACAGCCAGCGCGACGCCCACTCGGTCGCCGCCGGCGTATCGAAGCCGGCGCCCAGGCGCGTCGCCAGCGCCGAGGAAAAAGAGCAGCCCGTGCCGTGCGTGTTCTTCGTGTTCACGCGGCTCACCGACACGTGGTGCACGCGCTCGGCGGTCACCACGGCGTTGTCTGCGCGCGGGCCGGTGAGGTGCCCGCCCTTGACAATCACGGTTGTGTCCAGCTTTTTCGCCAGCCCCTGCGCCTGCGCGATCGCGGTGTCGAAGTCGGTGGCCGGGTCTTCGCCGGTGAGGACGGCGAGTTCGGGGAGGTTGGGCGTGATGATGTCGGCAAGCGAGGCGAGCTCGCGCAGCGCGACTTCCGCCTCGGGCGTCAGGAGCCTATCGCTTGACGACGCCACCATCACCGGATCCAACACCACCGCGGCCTCTCGTGCGTGTGTGGTGAGGAATTCGCGCACGACCTCGATGATTTCGGTGGTGCCGAGCATGCCGATCTTGATCGCGTCGACCGCCACATCATCGGTGACGGAGCGCAGCTGTGTGCGCAGAAAGTCGATCGGCGGGGTGAAAATCTCCTGCACACCGGTGGTGTTCTGGGCGACCAGCGAGGTCACTACGCTGTAGGAAAAGCCGCCGGCGGCCTGGATGGATTTGATATCGGCTTGGACGCCTGCGCCTCCGGTCGGGTCGGTGCCGGCAATCGTGAGGATGCGGGGCAGGGCAGGTGCATTCATGTGGGACATCCCTTCGCTAGGTTGAGCTAGAGCAGGTTCGACGGGTCTGATCTCAGCACCACTTCGGGGTGCACCCCGTGTCACATTGGTGACACTAGCACAGCGCGAATCCTGCCCTGCGCACGATCGCAGCGGCAAAAACCAGACCTATATTAGGCGTATGGATTGGGCTGCCGGTTCTCTTTTGAGCTGAAAGTGGAATGCTTCTCACAATCGCTTGTTTGTGCAGCGTGTGGGTGTTTATTGTGGGTGGCATGATACTCGTAGACGCATTAATCGCCGGCGAAGTACCAGTCCGACATGGCGGCTGAAGTTGAGCGTAAGGACGCCGCGCTGCGTGAGCGTCTGCTCGGCGAGGAGTGATTTAGTCTTCGCCTGCGCGCCACTGGCGCCACCGGCGAATCAGCCACCACAGTGCTGCGACGAAGGCGGCAAGAACGAGGCCCGGCCAGATTGATGGCTCGGGCTTTGTGATGTTGATGGCGGCCTGTACGAAGGCGAGCAGGGTGAAGAACCCTACGAACCCAATGATTGTTTGCCAGAGCAGATCCTGGCGCTGTGAGGGCCGTTGCACTCGTTAGAGGCGGGGGCCGAAGTTCAGGCCCATGTGCGGGGCAGCGAAGTATAGCCACCCGGCCATCAGGGCCCCGAGTACTGCCAAGAGCCCAACCACAACTCCGGCGACCTCAAGCGCGTTTGCTTCTTCCTTGGTCACACCACCGTTTGCGGTGGTGTTGGTGGTGACGTTGGTGGTCACTGTCGTGCCGTTGTTATCGGCGTTGGTGTGCACCGTTGCGGTGGTTTCGGCGTGTGCCGTGCCAGTCATGCCGCTCAGTACCAGGGAGGATGCGAGTGCGGTTGCCGTCGCGATTCGGAGTGTGGTGTGGTGCATAGCTGCTCTTTCTAGGGGCGGGAAGTAATAAAGTGAATACAGCTTAATCTAGACATAAGAAAAAGTTAAGTCAGCCCTTCACGCCGCCGGCTGTGAGACCAGACACAATACGGCGCTGGAATACCAGCACCATGATGATCAGCGGAATCGTCACCAGCGAGCCCGCCGCCATAATCGCAGCGTACGGGTACTCGAAGGCGCTCGGCCCCGAGAATCGTGCAATTGCGACGGTGACAGGTTCAGTCGCCGTGGACGACAGCTGGCGCGCCAACATAAATTCATTCCAGGTGGTGATAAACGCCAGGATGGCCGTCGTGAAGATGGCCGGTGCTGCCAACGGCAGCAAGATGAGGCGAAATGCCTGGCCGCGGGAGGCGCCGTCGACACGCGCTGCTTCCTCGAGCTCCCAAGGAAGTTGCTGGAAGAACGACACCAGCGTGTAGATAGTCAGGGGGAGGGCGAATGAGATGTTCGGGATGATCATGGCACGGTATGTGCCGATCCACCCGAGGTCACCGAACAGCTGGAACAGGGGAGTGACAAGCGCAATGCCAGGGAACATCGAGGCCGCCAAAATGATGCCCGTGATGAATCCCTTGCCGCGGAAGTCCAGGCGAGCAAGCGCGTAGGCGGTGAACACGCCCACGGCGACCGCCAACGCCGTCGTCGCCAACGAGATAATCAGCGAGTTGAAAATCGCCCCGAGGAAGTCATTGCCGGCGTCCGTGGCCAGCGCGTCCCGGTAGTTCTCGAGGGTGACGTGCGTGGGCCACGGCGTGGTATCGAACGTGAACCGCTTGTCCCGCAGCGCCGTGATCACCATCCAATAAAACGGGGCGAGCCCCCAGAACATGATGAAGATGATGCCTGCGTAGTGGCCGAGTCGTTTCATCGCGCTGCCGCCTCCTTCTTCTCCTGCTTGCGCTTCGCGCGCCGGGCTTCACGCTGTTCGTTCGCGCCACCAACGTTCGCTCCGAGGAACCGCACCATGACGAACGCAACCGCGAAGATCAGCAGGAAGATGAGAGTCGACAGCGCCGAGGCCGAGTTGAAGTTGCCCTGACGCATATCCTCAACCACCAGCTGCGAAATTGTCGCGGTAGGGGAGTTCGAGGAGCCCGAAATCATGATGACCGGCAGGTCGTACATGCGCAGCGCGTCGAGCGTACGGAAGAGCACCGCCACCATGAGCGCTGGCCGCACCAACGGCAGGGTGATGCTGGTGAAAGTCTGCCATGCGGAGGCGCCGTCGACGCGCGCGGCCTCGTAGACATCCTTCGGAATCATCTGCAGGCCTGCGAGGATGAGCAGCGCCATAAACGGCGTGGTCTTCCACACGTCGGCGATGATCACCGCGAAGCGTGCCGCCCACGGGTCAGTTGTCCACGCCACGCTCGCGCCCAGCAGCGAGTTCACGATACCGCTCGGTGCGAACATGAACTGCCACAACTTCGCGGTCACCGCGGTTGGGATCGCCCAAGGGATGAGTACGGCCGCGCGGATCAGACCGCGGGCGCGCGACGGCCGGTTCATGATGATGGCCATCCCGATACCGAGCACTGTCTCCAAGGCGACGGTGACCACGGTGAAGAAGAGTGTCACCGACACTGCTGGCCAGAAGTCGGTCGCAAGCACGCCAGGAGGGCAGGCACCCACCACGCCCGACGGCGTCATACAGCGGTTCGACAGCCAGTACAAGTAATTATCGACGCCAGCAAAGCCACCATCGACGAACACTCCGGTAGAGGCGTCGAGGTGCCGGTTGGACTGGAATGAAAGCCATATTGCGCGGACGATCGGGTAGCCGATCACCACCGCCAACACCAGCAAGGCGGGCGCGACGAGCGCTGCTGCCTTCGTGGTATCGCGAGGCTTGGATGGAGATGTGCTCATCGCGGGCCTTTGCAAAGTAGACGGGAAGATGGAGATATACGAACTATAACGCCCGCCCGAACACAGTCCGGGCGGGCGTTCTGCTCATACGACGTATCGTATTAGGAAGCCTGCTTGATAGCAGCTGCCATGTCGGCGGTGGCGTCATCGACGCTCTTACCGGCGGTCAGTGCTGCGTAGGCGTTGTCCTGGATAGCCTTCGAGATCGCAGGGTAGAACGGGGAAACCGGGCGAGGCTGCGCGTTCTCCAGCGAAACCTTCAGTGCTGGCAGGTATGGGTGCTTTGCAACCAGCTCGGCGTCGTCGTAGATCGATGCGAGCACTGGTGGGAAGGATGCTTCAGCGAACGAGAGCTGGTTGTCTTCGTTGATGATGAACTCGATGAAGTCCTTCGCGGTCTGCTTGTGCTTGGAGTTGACGTTGATGCCGTTGTTGTAGCCACCGAGGGTGGAAACACCCACGCCGTCCTTGCCAACCAGCGGCTGGACCTCAAAGTTCACGCCAGCTTCCTGGGCGTTGGTGTACATGTACGGCCAGTTGATCGCCAGGGCGGTGTTGCCCTCGGTGAACGCGAGGTTGGTTTCCTCCTCGGTTGCTGCCGTAGAGCTCTTGGCGATGACGCCGTCGTTGTACGCGTCAACGAGTGCCTGCAGTCCGGCCTTTGCGGCGTCGGACTCGACGGTTGGCTCGCCGGCGTCGTCAAGGACGCTGCCGCCCCAGCCGTTGATGAAGCCGAGCGTGTTGACGGTCAGGCCCTCGTACTGCTTGAGCTGGGTGGTCAGGCAGTCTCCCTCGACCTCCTTGCAGGCGGCAATGACGTCATCGAAGGTGTCAGGCGCGCTTGGGACCTTGTCGACGTTTCGGAACAGCAGCTGGCCGTTCGTGTTCTGCGGCAGGGCGTAGAGCTTGCCGCCGTACGTTGCGGAGTCGACGGTGGACTGCAGCAAGCCGGAGGTGTCGATGGCGTAATCGCCCTCGAGTGGCTCGAGCCACTGGTTCGCTGCGAAGTCGGCCGTCCACACAACGTCGAGGGCCATCACGTCGTAGTCGGCGTTACCCGCCTGGAGGGACTGCACGAGCGTATCGCGCTGGTCGTCGGCCTCGCCGGCGAGCTCAGAGAGGGTGACCTGCTCATCTGGGTGGGCCTCGTTCCACTTCTCGATGATCGGCTTGAGCTTGTCCGTGTCATTGCGGCCCATGGCGAACGTGATCGGGCCGCGCTCTGCGCCGCCCTCGGAAGCGGAGGTGCCGGAGTCCTTGTTGGTGTCCGCTGCCTCGTTGTCAGAAGAGCAACCGGTCAGGGCTGCGCCAGCGAGCGCAATTGCACAGAGGGTTGCACCAGTCGTACGGAGTTTCATTCATCCGCCTTTCGTTGGGTCATGTGTGACTCGTGTGAATTCGGTGTCTTCAATCTAGTGAAAAACTGGACCCGGGCGCGCAGAAATCTACCGAATTACCTACGAACGGGGGAGAAAACGGGGCTAAATGCCCGGTTGTATGTGGTTTACGTGTTCCGCCTGGGCGATGGCGGCGATCCTGTCTCTACCAGGTGTTTCCGTTCCGCCTGTCACCACGACGACCGAACCGCCCCCAGCCAGCGGGGCAAGCACGCGCTGTTCGAATTCGTCGGCGCTGTCCCAACCGGCAATCAGCACCCGTTCGGGGGAGGCGGGCTGCTCAGCCCCCTGAGAAGTCGCTTGAGTCCACTGCGCGATGTCTGCAGTCTGTCCAAAGTACTGGTCGCCGTAGCTGCGCACCGTCGGACTGAAGTCCACGGTTCCAAGCGGCAGCGTGCCGCCTGATTCGACGACGCCGCGTCCGAAGGGGTCACTTGAGACAACGACGCACTCGTCCGCATCAGCCCAGGTGTCGACGCGCTCCGCCACGGTAAACACGAGCGGGACATCGTCGCCTGTGCTCGCGAAGATCGGGCGACGCCCAATGTTGTAGGCGCCAAGCGCGATCACCGCAGCCTGCCAGGACACCGGAAGGTCGATCACAATGGGGTCAGAGCCCTCGAGGTCGAACTCCTCGTCCAGCAAGTTGCCCACTTTGCTCAGCCAGTTGTCCAGAGTCAGCGCAGAAAATTCCATGCGGCTGCCCTGTGACTCGTCGTAGACGGTCAGGCGTGGTGTGGCGGGGTCTTCCTGCAATAAGCGTGCCAGCATACTCATGGCAGCCAAGCATAGGTGGCCAAGCTAGTTCACGCAGCGAGGCCCTTGGCCGCCAGCGTCGATCTCCGGGCCCAGACTCATGCCGCTGATATCGTCGCCAGGTGTGCCGACGGGCACATGCTGTTGGGCATCTTCCGGATCGACCTTCGCAGGCCCGTTGTAGTCTTCCGCGACAACCGCGATGATGCTGCCCGGTTCGAGAGCATTGTTCGCCGTGACTGGTACGCCGCCAAGCATCTCGGCGAGCTTGCGTGCTCGTGGGTCTTCGGGGTCGGCGGCGACCACCTGGGATTCCCAGTAGATTCCGTCCATTGCGTTGGATACATCGGAGACCGTAATGCCTGCGTCGGCCAACCACTCGCCGGTGGCGCGGGCTTGGCCTGGAACGGAGCCCGCGTTGAGGACGGAGACCTGCGCACCTGCAAAGTCTTCGGCCTGCTGGGGAGCTTGCTCCGGTTGGCTGTCCTCGGGGACCTGTTCCTTGGCTGCGGACTCCATGAAGCTGTGGACCTCGTTGATGTCCACGGTCACGATGGATTCGCCGAAGTCGCCGACGCCGTTGACCGAGGTCACAGGGATGGTGGTGAAGGTGACGTTGCCGCCCGCCAGGCCGGACATCTGCTGGGCAAAACGCATCACGTCGAGGCTCTGGTCAAGAGTGACCGAGCGCTCCGCCGCGGTTGCCAAGTCGCGCAGTTTCGCTGGGCTTGTCAGCGTGCCTGCGGAGAGCACCTTCTGTACCAACGACGCCATGTATGCCTGCTGGCGCACGATGCGGTCGAGGTCGCCGCGCGGCAGGTCGTGGCGCTGCCGCACGAAGGACAGCGCCTGAGCGCCGTCGAGCGTTTGTTGCCCGGCAGGGAAGTGTGCTCCGGAGAGTGGCTCGTCGACCGCGGCGTTGAGGCAGACGTCCACCCCGCCAACCGCGTCCGTAAGCAGGACGAAGCCGAGCAGGCCAACCTGCGCGTAGTGGTCTACTTCCACGCCGGTGAGGTCATTGATGGCGTCGATAAGCCCGAGCTGGCCTGCGCGTGCAACCTCTTGCTCGAGTGCCGGGCCCTCTGGCTTGCCCGCGGCGATGAGCTCCTCGCGTTTGGCGGCGGCGTGCGCACCGTAGACACCATTGATCTTCATGTTTCCGTAGTCGTCGGTGTGTACGTACGTATCGCGCGGGATGGAGACTGCCGTGGCCCGCGAACCGTCGTCGGGCACACGGATAATCATGATGGTGTCCGTGTTGATCTCACCATCGGCGATACCTGCGTTGAGGTGCGCCAACTCAGACTCGCTCAAGGGGTTGCCTTGGGCGTCAGTGCGGGAGTCCGAGCCGACCAGCAGGATGTCCATCGCTCCGTCGAGCTGGTCCTTGTCGCTCTGCCCACGTCCCGCGTTGATCCGCAGCTCAGAGGCGCTGAGCTGATTGCTGACCCGGCCGACAGTGAAGTAGCCGACGGCCGACACTGTCAACGCAACGGCAGACAGCACCGCAAGGGTTGTCTTCACAACCGGGTGCCCCAACTGCGAGATGTCACGCATCTGCGATGGGGCGGGCTGGATGTCGCGCGCAGGCCTCAAGGAGTCAGTCACAGGGCGCAATTATACAGGGTGCGAAAACAACAAAAGACACGTGCGTGGGCGAGTTCAAGATGCTTCTCACACTTTTGGATGGGTAAGCTGATTCGCATTGTGTACATGAAGGCTGGCCGAGAGGACCGATAGGAGGGGCAGGCAGCTATGACAGCTCCACTCGCCGTGGTGGCGGTGACGTACTCGCCAGGCAAGCACTTGGCGCAGCTCATCGCTTCGCTTGACGATGCCACCGAGGGTCAAACACTGCTTATCTGTGCAGATAACGGCTCTACCGACGGTGCCCCGGAGGCTGCCGCGCGTGAACACGACAACGTCGAACTGCTGCGCACCCGCGGCAACATCGGGTACGGCGCTGCGATCAACGCCGCGGTCCGGGAGTTGCGGCCACGTCGCGAGCGGGGAGAGATCAACGGTGACTACTTCTTGATCTCCAACCCGGACGTGGTGTTCCAGCCGGGGAGCGTGGACACGCTGCGCGCCTGCATGGACGCGCTGCCGGAGGCGGGCGCCGTAGGGCCGCGCATTGAGGACTGCGAGGGCAACCTGTACCCGAGTGCGCGAGAGGTGCCGGGCATCATTACCGGCGTGGGGCACGCCTTGTTATATGAGGTGTGGCCGTCCAACCCATTTTCTGCCTCGTACAAGGCGGAGCAACACATGGATCACCAGCGCAGTGCGGGCTGGCTCTCCGGGGCGTGCCTGCTCGTGCGGTGGGACGCCTTCGACGTCATTGGCGGGTTCGACGAGCGCTACTTCATGTACCTCGAGGACGTTGACTTCGGAGACCGCTTGCGCCGCGCCGGATGGGAGAACGTGTACTGCCCTTCCTCGGTCATCGTGCATGACCAGGGCCATGTTGCTAGCAAGTTCCAGCGAGTCACGGTGCCGGCGCACCACACTTCCGCATATCGTTTCCAGTCTGACCGTCACCCGCACTGGTGGCAGGCCCCGCTGCGCGCGCTGCTGTGGGTCGGTTTGAAAGTGCGGGCGGCACTGTTTGTTTCGCGCAGTAAATAAGAAGAACGCTTTGAAAGGATTCCACGTGAATGCATCCCGCACCGTGACCCCGGAGAATACCGACGCGGTCATTTTGGTTGGTGGTCGCGGCACGCGCCTGCGTCCGTTGACGGTGAGTACCCCGAAGCCGATGTTGCCGACCGCAGGGCACCCGTTCCTCTCGCACCTGCTTGCGCGGATCCGCCAGGCGGGGATGCGCCACGTGGTGCTGGGGACGTCGTACCGCGCTGAGGTGTTCGAGGAGTACTTCGGCGACGGGTCCGACTTCGGTCTTGAGATTGAGTACGTTGTCGAAGAGGAGGCGCTGGGTACCGGGGGCGCGATCCGAAACGTTGCCGACAAGCTGCGCTTCGATAACGCGATGGTGTTCAATGGGGACGTGCTGTCCGGTGCTGACCTGAGCAAGATTTTGGATTACCACGCGGAGAAGGACGCCGACGCGACCTTGCACCTGGTCCGCGTGCCCGATCCTCGCGCGTTCGGCTCCGTCCCAACCGACGAGGACGGCAATGTGCTTGCGTTCTTGGAGAAGACGGAGGATCCGCCGACAGATCAGATTAACGCTGGGTGCTACGTGTTCCGCCGCGAAGTCATCGAGCAGATCCCGGCTGGTCGCGTGGTCTCTGTCGAGCGCGAGACGTTCCCTGGTTTGCTTGAGTCGGGCGCGAAGATGGTCGGCTATGTGGATACCTCGTACTGGAGGGACATGGGTAGGCCGTCGGATTTCGTGCAGGGCTCCTCCGACGTGGTGCGCGGTATTGCGTACTCGCCGCTGCTGGAGGGTCAGACCGGTGAGGCGCTTATCGACGAATCCGCTGGCGTCGCGGGTGGTGTCATTTTGATGGGTGGCACCGCGGTTGGCCGCGGCACGGAGATCGGCGCCGGGTGCCGCGTGGATGACAGCGTCATCTTCGATGGGGTCACTATTGAGCCCGGTGCCGTGATCCGCGATTCCATCATCGCCTCGGGCGCCACGATTGGCGCGAACTCGCGCATCGACGGCTGCGTGATCGGAGAGGGCGCACAGATTGGGGCGCGCTGCGAGCTGCAGGGCGGCATGCGAGTGTGGCCTGGTGTGACGATTCCGGATTCGGGAGTGCGCTTTTCCCCAGATGCGTAAGCGACACGCCGTATGGGTGGAATTTCTGGCTGGTTAGTAAGGGGTAGCCAATTCGCCTACCACATGTAGTACCCCCGTGCTGTACCCCCGTTTCTAGCCCCCTGTGACTGTTGTGACTCGTGTGACTGATGGCGTGCAATTCTTGCGGAAAAGGTCAAGGTTTCACCCCGATAGCTTGCACCTATTTAGTGGTTCGGTGTGTAATCGCATGAGTGCAAGGGTCACTCGTCGCACCCCTCAAGCGGGTAGACGACGCAGCTGGCCGAAACGAAGAACGACGGAGAAAGGGGACGGCGTGGAAGACATGGCGAATGGTGCTGACATCCGTGGCGTAGCCGCGGTCGGCATGAGCTTCGATGAGCTGTTCGGTGCCGTCGAGCAGGAATGGCAAGATCAAGCGCTGTGTGCTCAAACCGATCCCGAGGCGTTCTTTCCGGAAAAGGGTGGCTCGACTCGCGAGGCAAAGCGAATTTGCAAAGCGTGCGCCGTGCGCGATGAGTGCCTCGAGTTTGCGCTCGAGCACGACGAGCGCTTTGGCATCTGGGGTGGCCTCTCGGACCGTGAGCGCCGCCGCTTGAAGAAGCAGATCGGCTAAACGCCTGCACTACCAGGGAAAATCTGAATCGATATCCCGCGGGTCCAGGTTGATATACGAAGCAACAAGGGCGGTCAGTACCCAATGAATGAGGGCTGACCGCTCTTCTGCTGTCTCAGTGCGCTGCTCAATCGGGCGGCGAAACAGTACAAAGCGCGCCCGGGTGGGCACCCCGTAACGGTCCACGCCCGCCTGCAAGATTCGGCCGAGTGGGACGGGACCGTCGGCAACAATCTCATCGCTGAAGCGCGCGACGTCGGGGCTTAGGCGCATCCGGGGGATCGTATCGACGGCCAAGTCCACCGTTGCCAGCTGCTCAAAGTACGCGTTGTGCAGCGGTGCGTACGTGTCCAGTACTAGCTGATCGAACTGTGCGGAGCGGGTTCGATAACGCGGAACACCAACGGGCAGCAGCGGGCCGCGGGCCCCACGACCGTGGCGGTCCCGCGCGGTCCGAAGGTGGTGAGTTGGCGCGTTCATGCACCCAGATTCTAGAGATGTTGCCGCTGCACCGGGCATGGCGCGCCGGGGCCGTACTACCAAAATCTCAAGTTGGGGTTTAGGCTTAGACGGCGTGAGTACTTTCCGTCGGTGTTGTCGTCCTGGTTGTGGCAGGCCTGCTGTGGCCACGCTGATTTATGCCTACTCGGAATCGACAGCAGTAATCAGCCCGCTCTCGCCGAACCCCGAGCCCCACGCGTGGGACCTTTGTGAGCGCCACTCGGCGCACATCACGGCCCCCGTTGGCTGGGAGCTCGTGCGAGTAGAGGCCGTCGACATCTTTGACGACGAAGCCCACGCCCTCGAGGACGAGGAGCTCACGGCGCTGGCGCAGGCCGTCCGGGAGGCGGGGCGGGTGACCACCGGGCTGGTGGACAACGGCGGAGATCCAATCGAGTACGAGGCCACCAAGGACTTTAACGACCCGTCGACTTCGAACCACCCGGTGCACCGCACGAAGCGGATCGAGGAGCACCTCGCCGCGGAGAAAGATGCGCGGCGTTCCCACCTCCACGTGGTCCCTGACCCAGCCGAAGCCACTGAAGACGCCGAAGATACCGGCGAGGAGCACAGCAACTAAGATTGCCTGTATGGCTATTGAGCACACCTATGAGTCCTTGAAGGGCCTTATTAAGGCGTATGACATTCGCGGCGTTGTTGGCTCCACCATTGATGCAGATACAGTCCGCACAGTAGGCGCAGCATTCGCCCACATTATTTACAGCGAGGGCGAGCGAACTATCGCCGTCGGACACGACATGCGGCCATCCTCGCCGGAGCTTTCCGCTGCGTTCGCAGAGGGTGCGACCTCGCAGGGGCTGCACGTTCTTGACCTCGGACTGACCTCGACCGACGAGCTCTACTACGCAGCAGGCACCTTCGAGTGTGCCGGCGCGATGTTTACCGCCTCCCATAACCCTGCCCAGTACAACGGGATCAAGCTGTGCCGTGCGGGCGCTACGCCGGTCAGTACTGATACGGGCCTGTCCGAGATCAGCCGCATGCTCATCGAGGGGGTTCCGGCGTTTGAGGGCGAAGCTGGGAGCGTCGAGAAGCGGGATGTGCTCGACTCCTATGCGCGTTTCCTCCGGCAGCTTGTGCCGCTGCCGCAGGGCAGGGCGTTAAAGGTCGCGGTCGATGCTGCGAACGGCATGGCCGGGCTGACTGTCCCGGCGGTGCTCGGAGACCTGGATATTCGGCCGCTCTACTTCGAGCTCGATGGCACGTTCCCGAACCACGAGGCTAACCCGCTCGACCCGAAGAACCTTGTGGATCTACAGCGATTCGTTGTCGAAGAGAAGGCGGACATTGGCCTGGCATTCGACGGTGACGCGGACCGCTGCTTCGTCGTGGACGAGCGCGGGGAGGCGGTATCTCCATCGGCGATTACGGCACTGGTGGCTACTCGTACGCTCGCGACGCACCCGGGCGCGACCATTATCCACAACCTGATCACCTCGCGTGCAGTGCCGGAAATTATCTGTGAGCAGGGCGGAAACCCCGTGCGCACCCGAGTGGGGCATTCGTACATCAAGGCTGAGATGGCGCGGACAGGTGCCATGTTCGGTGGGGAGCACTCCGCGCACTACTACTTCACGGAATTCTTCAACGCGGACTCTGGCCTGGTCGCTGCGCTGCATGTGCTCGCGGCATTGGCGGAGCAGGACAAGCCGTTGAGTGAGATGATGGCCCAGTACGAACGCTACGAGGCGTCCGGGGAAATCAACTCCACCGTCGATGACCAAGAGGCTGCCACCGAGCGTGTTCTTGAGGCACTTGGTGACCGCGTCGCGGACATCGACCGTCTTGACGGGGTTACGGTCACACTTCGCGACGAAGACAGTGCCCCCGGGCCGGTCTGGCTGAACCTGCGTGCGTCGAACACGGAGCCACTGCTGCGACTCAACGTCGAGGCCCCAACGAAGGCGAAGGTCGACGAGATTGTGCGGGAAGTTTTGGCTGTGATTCGCCAATAGTGCAGGTGGTCTTCGTCGCTGTTCCGTGAAACGGCGCCTCGCTGGTATCCTGGAACGCTGTTGTTTCAACCGTTTCAATGCCGACGGAACTGACGGAACTGACGGAACTTGCGAAGGAGACACTTATGGAGCACCTACAGGGGGCTCTGCGGAACTACCCGTGGGGGTCACACACGTTGCTTGCACAGCTGCGTGGCACCCAGGTGCCCAGCGAGGCGCCGGAGGCTGAGCTCTGGTTCGGCGCCCATAGTGCCGCACCTTCCCAAGTCGCGGGCCGGGGCCTCGACGCCGTGATTGCCGCGGACCCCGAAGGCACGCTGGGCAAGCGCGTCGCGGACCGTTATGGCTCGCATTTGCCGTTCCTGCTGAAGCTACTCGCCGCCGATGAGCCGCTGAGTATCCAGGCGCACCCGTCGCGCTCGCAGGCGAAGGCGGGGTTCGCGCGCGAGGAAGAAGAAGGCATCCGCCTGGACGATCCGACGCGTAACTACAAGGACCCGAACCCGAAGCCCGAGCTCATCGTGGCGCTCACCCCGTTCGAGGCCCTCGCCGGTTTCCGCCCGCTTGCGCAGACTCGTGAGTTCTTCGCCGCGCTCAACTGCGAGGAGCTTGACCACTACGCCTCGCTTCTCGACGCCACTTCGGAGGAAGCCGGACTCCGTGCGGTATTCACGACGTTCATCTCCCTGCCCGAGGACGTGCGTAAGGCTCTGATTGACGCTATCGTTCCGGCCGCCGAGCGCGTCGCGGATGACGCCGGAGCTGGCACGGCGGGTTCGCTGGCTGCGATGTTCCTGCGGGTCCACGATAAGTACCCGAACGACGTCGGTGTCCTCGCAGCACTCCTGCTGAACTATGTACAGATGCGTCCGGGGGAGGCGCTCTTCCTGCAAGCCGGGCAGTTGCACGCGTACCTGTCCGGGCTCGGCGTGGAGATCATGGCGAACTCGGACAACGTGCTTCGAGGTGGACTGACGTCGAAGCACGTGGACGTGCCTGAGCTGGTCAAGGTGCTGGACTTCTCCACGTTGGAGGACCCGTTCGCGAACACCACCGAGCGCGACAACGAAGTGAGTTTCCATCTGCCGGTGGATGACTTCATTATGAGTGCCCACCGTATCGACGCCGAGCATCCGCTGCTCGTGGACACCGACGGCCCCGCCATCGTCCTGTGTACCGAGGGAACGGTGCGCGCGGGTGACTTTGTAATGAAGCCTGGTCAGGCGGCGTGGATCCCAGCCGCCGACCCGGCTGTGACCTTCGAGGTTGCGGAGGGTACCTCCGCGCAGTGCTTCTACGCGCGGGTCTAGGCAGGCCCCTGCCCGTCAGTTGCGGCTGGGGGTACTGCGCCTTCTTGGGAGGCTGTCTCTTCGGAAGTAGTTGATGCGTCTTCCTGTGAGGCTTGAGCCGACTCTTCGCTCGTTGGTGTTGGCGTGTTGACTGGCAGTGATGTCGTAGCTGCGGCGCCGGGGTGTAGCGCTGACGTCGTGGAGGTGGGAAGCTCCTGCGTCGGCTCAGATGGCAGCACCGTCGGGGATGACGGCTGCGTCGAGCCAATGGTGGTTGGCGTCGAAATGGTGGTTGGCGCCTGCTCCGTCGCCCGTGGCCGCGAGGTGCGCGACGTGGTGCTTGGAACGTTCGGTGCGTCCGGCGTGTCGGGGCGAGGGGAGCGCTGCTTCGGGCGCTGCGGCTCTGCTGTTGGGGCGGGACCAGCTGGGCGCGACGCAGGCGCGGCCGGGGCCACGTTCGACGGGCGGTACTGCTTCGTCGGCTCCGTTACGGCTGGCGCACCGGAAAACGCGTGCGCAGGGGCCAGCGGGTCCGCGGATAGGTTGTAGGCAGACGGCGCAGTCGTGGCAATGTACGCATCGGCGGTGTGAGGCGCTGCGGAGTCGCCCCGAGAAGAGCGTGCAGAGCTCGGAGGGGTCGTCGATAAGGAAGAAGTTGTCGTGGTGGAGGTTGTCTCGATGAAGCCTGCTTGTGTGGTGGCGTTCGAGCGCCCCGGCGAGGACGCGTTCCAGACCACGACTCCCACTGCGATGGCAACGCAGATGCCGAGCGCCATGAACGTGGCGACTCTCCTTTGCGTCTGATTCATACGTTGCCCTTCGCCGCAGAATTTCCAGAATTACAAAACGATAACAATTTCGTTGCTTGAAATGTTTATAGCACGGAAGTCGGACATTGAAAAGAGTGTGCCCACGCAGTTTTCAGGTGGGAAGCAGGGGAGTTCGCAATGCGTGCCGTGCCGTGTAGATTGCAGGGTATATACAGCCCCCACCTGAAAGGAAACACTGATGAGCAGCTGGGACCAGAAGATTTTCTCCAACGACGACAACATTGATTTTCTCGACGAGATCGCGGATTTGGACGAAGAAGACATTCTGGAAGCTGTCCGTGACGCCGTCTTGTTGGCCGCTGACCAGGACAGCGCCTCAGATGAAGAACGCACCAACGGGCTCGCTGCGGCGACCATCACCGCGATCTGGGCCGGCGCGCCGTTTTCCGCCGGTGAGATCGCGGAGCGTTTCCCCTTCATCCGCGGGAACAGCGGTGAGCTTGACGAGCAGCTCATCGAGAGCGCGGCCGAGCTTCTTGAGGCTGTTGGCGATGAAGAGGACGAGGACGTCGAACAGTTCTTGGAAGCGCTCGCGTAGGAGGCCAGTAGCCGTTAGGAGGTCTGTGGCATGATCATCGCCATCGAAGGCATTGATGGGGCGGGGAAGAACACCATCGTGAAGCGCATTGTGGAGGAATACGGCGCGGACACGCTGTCCTTCCCACGCTACGAGGACTCGCTGCACGCGCAGCTGGCACAGGACGCCTTG
This sequence comes from Corynebacterium sp. CCUG 51687, assembly GCF_024453995.1. Lineage (NCBI taxonomy): Bacteria > Bacillati > Actinomycetota > Actinomycetes > Mycobacteriales > Corynebacteriaceae > Corynebacterium > Corynebacterium sp. CCUG 51687. Next base: position 281,753 of record NZ_JAGPYT010000002.1, read on the forward strand.
TACGGCAAGATGGGTGACCTGGTGGATTCCGCTTACGGGATGGCGACGATGTTCGCGCTCGACCGTTTTGGTGCCAAGGCGCAGCTTGAGCAGTACCAGGACACACAAGATCGGATCTTGTTGCTTGACCGCTACGTTGCCTCCAACGCCGCCTACACTGCGGCGCGCACCGGGGATGATGCCGCGGCGGAGTGGGTTGCTGAGCTCGAGTTCGGAAAGCTTGGGCTGCCGAAGCCCGACCTGCAGGTGCTCGTCGCTACCTCCCCGAGCGTTGCGCGGGAGCGCGCGCAGCGCAGAGAAGCTCAGGACGCGACGCGCACCCGCGACCACTACGAGCGCGACGGCGGGCTGCAGGACGCGACGTTTGCCCAGTACAACCGCCTCGCGGAGACTGACTGGGCGAGTCGGTGGATTTCCACGTCGGATGCCACGGCTATTATCCAAGCAATACAAAGCGCGCGTTAAGAGGAGCTGCCAATGTCCATGTCGAAAATCCTGGTCGTTGACGACGACCCAGCTATCAACGAGATGCTCACCATCGTGCTGGAGGCCGAAGGCTTTGACTCCCGCCCCGTCACCGATGGCGCCGAAGCCGTCCAGGCCTTCCATGAGTACGAGCCCGACCTGATCCTGCTGGATCTTATGCTTCCGGGAATGAACGGCATCGACATTTGTAAGGCGATTCGCCGCGAATCCTCCGTACCGATCGTCATGCTCACCGCGAAGACGGACACCGTCGACGTGGTGCTCGGCCTCGAGTCCGGCGCGGACGACTACATCACGAAGCCCTTCAAACCGAAGGAGCTCGTCGCCCGCATTCGGGCGCGTCTGCGCCGGACGGATGAGGAGCCGGGTGACGTCATCGAGATCGCCGATTTAGTAATCGACGTCCCCCAGCACATGGTGACCCGCAACGGGGAAGAGATCGCGCTGACCCCGCTCGAGTTCGATCTCCTGTTGGAGATGGCGAAGAAACCAAACCAAGTGCACTCCCGCGACGAGCTACTGGAATCGGTGTGGGGCTACCGCAACAACTCCGATACCCGCCTGGTCAACGTGCATGTGCAGCGCCTGCGCTCCAAGATTGAGCACGACCCGGAACACCCGGAGATCATCCAGACCGTGCGTGGTGTGGGCTACAAGTCCGTGAAGTAAGAGTGGGAGGTGGCGCTCCTGTTCGCCGTACTGAAACGTAGCAGGGACCGGATCGTAGAAGCGTGGCGCACTTCGCTGCAGGTGCGCTTCGTCGGCACGGTGTTGATTGTTTCCGCCGTGGTGATGATGGTGCTGGGGTTTGCGCTGGCGTCGGTAGTGAGCCAGCGTATCGCTGCATCCAAGATTGAGGCGGCGAGCGCGGAGATTGACCGTGCGCGCGTGACCGTCGAGGAGCAGATTAATAACTCGGGGTCCGCTACCTCATTGCAGAGCCGCTTGAATTCGGCGCGCGCCGGGCTGACGCAGCGTGCGCAGCAAAACTCGGAGGCGTCTGCTGTGTATGAGCCTGTGCTGGTGGTGAAGAACCCGAACGGAGTTGTTACGTCCTCGCCGGAGTCGTACCAGATCCCTGACAAGCTGGAGGAATACGTCGCTGAGGGCAATATCGCCTACCAGTTTTCCTCGGTGCAGCGCGGCGACCACTCGTCGTACAATGCCCTGATTATCGGCACCCCGACGACTTCGGATGTGCCGCACCTGCAGCTCTACCTTGTGATGAACATGGACAATGAGGCTTCGACGCTTGCGCTGATGCGGGGCATCTTAGCGACGGCCACGGTGATCGTCAGCGTCCTGCTGGTGGGCATTGCGTGGCTGGCGTCGCAGCAGATTGTTGCACCGGTGCGCTCGGCGTCGCGTACCGCGCGCCGGTTTGCTGAAGGCCACCTGCGTGAGCGCATGCCTGTCGACGGCGAGGACGAGATGGCGGTGCTGGCGCTGTCCTTCAACAACATGGCGGACAAGCTGTCGCAGCAGATTGATCACCTTGAGCGCTACGGCGACCTGCAGCGTCAGTTCACGTCCGACGTGTCCCACGAGCTGCGCACGCCGCTGACCACGGTGCGGATGGCGGCGGATATGATCGCCGCCGACGAGGACTCCCTGGAGCCTGGTACCCGCCGCGCTTCCCAGCTGATGACTCGCGAACTGGACCGCTTCGAGGCCCTGCTCAATGACCTGTTGGAGATTTCCCGCCACGACGCCGGCGTCGCCGATTTGTCCGTCACGCAGATGGATATGAAGTCGCCGATCATGTCGGCGTGGCAGCAGACGCAGCACCTTGCGGACGAGCTCGGCGTGGAAGTTTCCTTCGACATGCCGGAGGAACCAGTGATGATGCTGGGCGAGTCCCGCCGGATCGAGCGCATCGTGCGTAACCTCATTGCGAACGCGATTGACCACTCGGAGGGCAGGCCGGTTACCGTGACACTGCGCGCCAACGAGAGTGCCGTCGCGGTGACGGTCAGGGACCATGGCATCGGGCTCAAGCCTGGGCAGGAGGAACTGGTGTTCAACCGTTTCTGGCGCGCGGACAAGTCCCGCAAGCGCCACTCTGGTGGCACCGGTCTTGGCCTGGCCATTGCCCGCGAGGACGCGCAGCTGCATCACGGCACGCTGGAAGCCGTCGGGGAAGAGGGCGTCGGTGCGCTGTTCCGTCTGGTCCTGCCGCTGGATCCGGAGGCAGGCTTTTCGACGTCCCCTCTGCCCCTCGAGCTGGAACCCAAGGCGGACGCGGACGGCGTCGAAGTGGACGTCGAAACGCAGGACGAGGAAAGGCAGCCAGATGAAGTGCATGAAGCGTAGGTACCTTGCTATAGCGATGAGCACGACGCTGCTCTTGGGCGGGTGCGCGACGCTGCCGTCGAATACTGACCCGCATGTGCTCCGGCCCTACCAGGAGGAAGCGCCGGAGTCGGAGATTATCGGCCCGATCAAGGACCGCGAGCCGGACCTTTTGCTGCGTGACTTCTACGCGGCCTCCGCGATCCCAACCGGCGACTACGAAGCGGCGCGCGCCTTCCTCACTGAGGCCGCGAAGCCCACGTGGAGCGCCAATGAGCAGACGCTCATCGTCGACCGAATCGGGTTGAATACGGTGTCCGGCAGCTCGGGGAACAAGCGCAGTTTTGCGGTGCACGGCAACGTGGTCGGCGCGCTCGGCAGTGGTGGCGTGTTCACCCCGGAGCGAGGCACCTACGAGGCCACGCTGGAGCTCGAGCAGGTCGACGGCCAGTGGCGCATTTCCTCGTTGCCGCCCGGCGTGGTCATGGAGCGCACCGAGCTGCGCAACCAATACCAGCCTTACAACCTGTACTTCTTTGATCCGACCGGCAAGGAGCTGGTCACCGACCGGCGCTGGGTCTACGCGCCGCGCGATTTCCTACCCAGCACGCTGATCTCGCTGCTGCTTGAAGGGCCGGCTAGTCGCTTGCGCCCCGCGATCATGGGGACGATACCGTCGACGGTGCGCTACACCGGTTTCGAGGGCGGTGCCTACCACTTCGCGGGCCTCGGCAATATGGACGAGGCCGCGCGCAGCCGCTTCGCCGCACAGGTGGTGTGGACGCTCGCCTCCGCAGGCGTGACCGGCCCGTTTTCGCTCCTCGCCGACGGCGAGCCGCTCATCACTGGCGCCCGCGAACTGACCACCGACGACTTCATCGACGTCAGCCCCGTCGTCGAGCAAGTCGGAGAGAGCACCCTGTACTCGCTCGCCGACGGCCACGTTTCCCAAATCACTGGCGGCGGCCCGCAGCCCGTTGCCGGCGTGCTGGGCAACACGCACAGCGTGGTCACCGCCGACATTTCCGGTGAGGGGCAGTGGGCCGCGGTGTTCAACGTCGGCGACGGCCCCGAAGGCGCCGAGCTGCGCCTCGGGCAGCTCACCGGCGGCAGCGTGGACGTGGTGAAGGCAGAGACCTTCTCGCGCCCATCGTTCGAGCCAAACAGCAAGGCGGTGTGGACCGTTTCGGACGGCAAGCACATCCTGCGCTCCACGCAATCCTCGGCGACAGGGGAGGTCACCACCGAGGAAGTGCACGTTGATCTTCCCGAAGATGTCGACGGCAACATTTCCGTGCTGCGTCTTTCCAGATCGGGCTCGCGCGTCGTCATGGTGATTGACGGCCGCCTGTACACCGGCATCATCGAGCAGCGCGCCGCAGGCGCCGGCGCAATTGTCAACGTTCTCGAGTACAGCTACGAGCTCGGTGGCAGCGTGGTCTCCGCGGACTGGCATCCCGACGGCTCGCTCATCGTTGGCACCTCGAACCCGGCGTCGCCCGTGATGCGTGTGGAGCAGGACGGATCCTCGACCACCGCGCTGTCGCTCGGGAACATCTCCGCGCCGGTGGTGGCCGTGGCGGCGTCGCCAAACATGCTGTACGCGACCGACGCAAACGCCATTTTGCAAATGCCCGTCAGTGGTGCTGACACCCCGATCTGGCGCGAGGTGCCTGGCCTGCAGGGTGTGCGCTCACTGCCGATCATCGCGAGGTAGGCGGCGTGACGCTCGCAGAGGTTGGTGAACTCTTCCTACCGCGCCACTGCGCTGGGTGCGGCACCCCAGGCTCCGTGTTGTGCCCAGCCTGCCGCACTGAACTGTCGGCACTGCCGCGCCGGGTGTCGCCGCAGCACTTGCCGCACGTGCCGGTGTTCGCGCTCGGGCCGTACGGCGGCGCGCACCGTGGGGTAGTGCTCGCGATGAAGGAGCGCAGGAATTTGGCTGTGCGCAAGCATGTCGGGGCGGTGCTGGACGCGGCGCTGACCTTTCTTGAGGTTCGCGGTGAGATTCACCCGGACGCGCTGCTGGTCCCTGCGCCGACGCGCGCGGCCTCGGCAAGGGAGCGCGGCGGGGACCCGGTGAGCGTGATCTGTAAGCGTTCGGGGCGCAAGGTGGTGGACGTGTTGGAGCTCGCGGAATCAACGACTGACCAGTCGGAGTTGGACGCGGCGCACCGCCGGTCCAACTTGGCCGGCGCGGTGCGGATGCGCCGCGGGTGGGAGGCGCTGCACACGGGCACCGGCGCTGGCCCCGTCATTGTTGTCGACGATGTCGTGACCACCGGCGCCACGCTTCAGACCAGCGTAGAAGTGCTGCTCGCGCACGGGTTTGACGTGGTCAGCTGCGTTGCCGTGTGCGCCGCCTAGCCGCGCAGCACGCATGGTGTTCGCTGGTAGCAAACTGGCAGGGAGTTTTACACAGATACGTAGCCATTGGTTATTACCAGTTGTATAGTGGTGATAGACCCAGTTCCAACAACGCTAGGGAGGAAGCAGATGACTTCTGCAGAGCACACCGACGGATTCGCACCAGCAGCCCAGGTTACGATTACTGGCCGTAACGTCGAGGTCCCAGAGCATTTCCAAGAGCGCGTCAACACCAAGCTCGCCAAGATTGAGAAGCTTGATCCAACGTTGACGTTCTTCCATGTTGAGCTGCAGCACGAGCCGAACCCTCGTCGTGAGGCACAGGCACAGCGCGTGCAGATTACTGCGACCGGCAAGGGCCACCTGGCACGTGCGGAAGCCAAGGAAGACAGCTTCTACGCAGCGCTTGAATCCGCGCTGGGTAAGCTGGAGCGCTCCTTGCGTAAGGTGAAGGTCCGCCGCGAGATTGCTCGTTCCGGCCACCGCGCACCGAAGTCCACCGGCGAAATCGCAGCTGAGCTTGCGCACGAGGCAGAGGATGCTCGCGCAAAGCAAGCGGAGGGCCAGTACGACACTGACCCGTACGCTGGCACCTTTGAGGATGCCCCGCTCGGCCAGGTTGTGCGTCGCAAGCTGCACCCGGATACCCCGATCAGCGTCGATGAGGCGCTCTCCGAGATGGAGCTGGTTGGCCACGACTTCTACCTCTTCATCGATGAAGAGTCGAAGCGTCCAGCAGTGGTCTACCGCCGCCACGCATACGACTACGGTCTGATCACCCTGGCTCCAGAAGATGAGGTCAAGGCAAACGACGAGAAGTAGCGTCGTCACTGTATGATTCGTCGCCTGCTTGTGTAAGCAAAAAGCTTGTACGGGCGGGCGGCGTTTTCACATTCTTTTCTTATTGATTCCACCAGTTGTGATTGCCTGTTTTCGTTGACGCGTGCGTACAATGGCCGATTGGTACATAAAAGCAGCGCGTAGAGCTGGCGTGATCGCTTTGTTTTTCTAACTTTTGAAGGATTCTAGAAACGTGTTTGGACTGTCGAAACTGCTGCGTGCGGGTGAAGGGCGTATGGTAAAACGCCTCTCGAAGATCGCTGATCAAGTCATGGATCTCGATGAGGAGTACGCGGCACTCACAGATGACGAGTTGAAGGCCAAAACGGAAGAGTTTAAGCAAAAGATTGCCGACGGCGCTTCGCTCGACGACATTTTGCTCGATGCGTTCGCGACAGCCCGCGAGGCATCCTGGCGCGTGCTGGGGCAGAAGCACTACAAGGTGCAGATCATGGGCGGTGCCGCGCTGCACTTCGGTTCCGTCGCCGAGATGAAAACTGGTGAAGGTAAGACCCTGACCTCGGTGCTGCCTGCCTACCTCAATGGTTTGAGCGGCAAGGGCGTGCACATTGTTACCGTCAACGACTACTTGGCAAAGCGTGACGCCGAGATGATGGGTCGTGTCCACCACTTCCTGGGGCTCGACGTTGGTGTGATCCTGTCCGACATGCGCCCGCAGGAGCGCAAGAAGGCGTACGACGCGGCGATTACGTACGGCACCAATAACGAACTCGGCTTCGACTACTTGCGTGACAACATGACCCGTTCGGTCAACGACATGGTGCAGCGCGGCCACAACTTCGCCATCGTGGACGAGGTTGACTCGATTCTTATCGACGAAGCCCGTACCCCGCTGATTATTTCCGGCCCGGTTGATGGCTCCAGCCAGTTCTACACCGTGTTCGCGCAGCTCGCACCGCGTATGCGCGAGGGCATCCACTACGAGGTGGACCACCGTAAGCGCACCATTGGTATCTCCGAGGAAGGCGTGGAGTTCGTCGAGGACCAGCTGGGCATTGACAACCTGTACGCGCCTGAGCACTCGCAGCTGGTGAGCTACCTGAATAACGCTATTAAGGCGAAGGAGCTCTTCGAGCGCGATAAGGACTACATCATCCGCCAGGGTGAGGTCATGATCGTCGATAGCTTCACGGGCCGCGTGCTGGCGGGCCGTCGCTACAACGAGGGTATGCACCAGGCGATCGAGGCGAAGGAAAACGTCGAGATCAAGAACGAGAACCAGACGCTGGCGACGGTGACGCTGCAGAACTACTTCCGTCTCTACGACAAGCTGGCTGGCATGACCGGTACCGCTGAGACTGAGGCGGCGGAGCTGCACCAGATCTACAAGATGGACGTTGTACAGATTCCACCGAACCGCCCGAACCAGCGCGTGGACCGCGACGACCTGATCTACAAGACGCAGGAAGCGAAGTTCGCCGCTGTTGCGGAGGATATTGCGGAGCACGTCGAGAAGGGCCAGCCGGTGCTGGTCGGTACCACCTCGGTGGAGCGCTCGGAGTACCTCTCGCAGCTGCTGACGCGCAAGGGCATTAAGCACAATGTGCTCAACGCGAAGCACCACGAGGAAGAAGGCCGCATTATCGCGGAGGCTGGTCTGCCGGCGAAGGTGACGGTCTCTACGAACATGGCTGGTCGCGGTACGGATATCGTGCTGGGTGGCAACCCGGAAATTCTGTTGGATGCGAAGCTGCAGGAGCAGGGCCTCGACCCGTTCGAGGATGAGGAGCGCTACCAGGAGGCGTGGAACGAGCAGCTGCCGAAGGCGAAGGAGCGCTCGAAGCAGCTCGGCGACGAAGTGCGTGAGGCCGGTGGCCTGTACGTGATCGGTACGGAGCGCCACGAGTCTCGTCGCATTGATAACCAGCTGCGTGGCCGTTCTGGCCGTCAGGGTGACCCGGGTGAGACCCGTTTCTACCTGTCGATGCGCGACGAGCTCATGGTTCGCTTCGTTGGCCAGTCGATGGAAAACATGATGAACCGCCTCAACGTTCCGGACGATGTTCCGATTGAGGCGAAGATGGTGTCGAATGCGATTAAGGGCGCGCAGTCGCAGGTTGAGAACCAGAACTTCGAGATGCGTAAGAACGTCCTGAAGTACGACGAGGTGCTCAACGAGCAGCGCAAGGTGGTCTACGGTGAGCGCCAGGAGATCTTGGCGTCGAAGGACATCAAGGATCAGGTCCGCCGCATGATCAGCTCGACTGTCGGCGCGTACGTGGATGGCGCGACGATGGAGGGCTACGTCGAGGACTGGGACCTGCAGGAACTCTGGCACGCACTCGAGTCCCTGTACGGCCCGTCGAAGACGGCCCAGGAGCTTATCGACGGCGACGAGTACGGCAAGCCGGGCGAGCTCACCGCTGAGCAGCTGCGCGAGGCACTCATCGACGACGCCCAGGCGCAGTACGATCAGCTCGAGGCGAACGTTGCCGAGATCGGCGGCGAGGAGCAGATGCGCAACGTGGAGCGTATGGTGATCCTGCCGATCATCGATACGAAGTGGCGTGAGCACCTCTACGAGATGGATTACCTCAAGGAGGGCATCGGCCTGCGTGCGATGGCGCAGCGCGACCCGCTGGTCGAGTACCAGAAGGAGGGCGGCGACATGTTCAACGCTATGAACGAGGCGATCCAGGAAGAGACGGTGCGCCAGCTCTTCATGATGCGTAAGCAGTTCGAGTCCGCGCAGGAGGAGACTGCGCAGGCCTAAGTTCGACAGGTAGGCCCTGGCCGGGTGGTGTCACTTACAAAACTTTGAAGGACACCAGCCGGCCGTTGTCCATTTTTGCCACGAACCCGAACCGTTTTTGGCCTGTGGCGACGGTGCCGAAGAACTCGCCGCCGTCGCGGGCGTGGCAGGTCACGATGCGCGGCGGGCCCGCGTGTTGCTGCTGGAAGCGCCGGTAGGCGCGGACATTGGTGCGGGCGGCCGTCGAGAAGCGGTCGGCGCGCAGTGCACGGAGGTTTGTGGCTCCGAAGCTTGCTGCGAGCGCTGTGCGCACGAGCGGGGCGACGTTGGATCCGGTGCGGCGAGGGTCGCTGGGTGAGTACCGTGCTTGGCGGCGGCGCGTTTCCGCTGCGCGTCCGGAGCGCTTCGGGGAGGGAACGAGCAGTTGAACGTGCTGGTGGCCAGGGGCGGGGTAGTAGGTCACGGCGGGGTCCTTTCGTATCGTTGTGCACGGTGCGGGGTGCTGGTAGGTAGTATTGTGCACGTTCGCGCCGTGTGGGCGCTAGGAGAATTTGCGCACTTTGGTGTGCACTGCAGAAGAACCGAAAACGAAGTACAGGAATTGAGGCGTCCAAATGCAGGGACTCATTATTGACTACGCAGGTGTGTTGGACCAGGACCCGGAGGACCAGCGCCGCTGGCAGCAGCTGATTGAGGCTGTGAAGGAGAAAGACAAGGCCGTAGGCATTTTGTCCAACGAGGAATCCGAGGGCCAAATGGCGGACGCGGTGCGGGACTGGGAGTTCCGCGGTGTCGTGGACGCGGTGGTGCTCTCCGGCGACATTGGTGCGGAGAAGCCGTCCCCGGCAGCATTCCAGGCCGCGGCGGATGCGCTGGATATTCCGCTCAATGACTGCGTCATGATCGATGACGACATCATGAACGTCCGCTCGGCCGTCGAGTGCGGCATGATCGCGATTTTGCACACGGCGTTTGACCGCACCGCGGTGGAGATCCAGACGCTGTTCAATATCGAGGGGGAGTTTTAATGCGCGTCTACATCCCCGCGACGTTCTCCATGGTGGAGGGACTCGCCGCAGACAAGGTGCTGCACCCGCGCAACGGGTGGGGCTTCGCCGCGACGACGGCGCTGCGCGAGTTCTTCACCTCCGGCGATGAGGAGGAGATTGAGGCAGTAGCGTTTGACGACGCCGCGCTGGCCTCCATCCGTCTGCTGGCGATTGGTGACCAGGATCGGTTCCCGCACCGCCGTGTGGTGATCTCCGCGGACGTGGACGCCGAGGAGGCCGACGACATGGGGGACTCCGTCGTGCGGGTGTCTGGGCCGGTGGGGTTGGAGGACGTTGCGGCGATCCATATCGACCTGGCAGAGGCAGAAGCGGCGACGGCGAAGGCCATCGAACACATCGACGCCGCAGACCTCGGGGACGAGGACGCGGAGCTGGCTGTCGGGGACGCGCAGGACAATTACCTGGCGTTTTACGATGTCAGCGAGCTACCGTTCCTCGTCGAGCTGCTTTAGATCCCACTCGTTGTTGGAGCGCAGCGCGCTGAGTAGGCGTCGCACGGCGGCGACGCGGCGCGACAGCGCCCCTCCCTCGAAGGCGTCCCAGGCGCACTCCGGGTCCGTGGGCGGGCCGGCATGCGTGCAGCCGCGCGGGCATTCCTGGGCTGCCTCGGCGAGCTCGGGGAAGACGTCGATTACTTGGTCGGGGGAGACGTGCGCCAGGCCGAACGAGCGGATGCCCGGTGTGTCGATGATCCAGCCGCCGCCCGGAAGCTCGAGCGCCACGGACTGCGTTGAGGTGTGGCGGCCCTTGCCCACGCCGGAGACGTCGCCGGTTTCGCGTTGCGCGTCCGGGACGAGGCGGTTGACCAGCGTCGACTTGCCCACGCCGGAGTGGCCGACGCAGGCCGATACGTGGTCGTTGAGGCGTTGTGTGAGTTGGTCGAGGGGGTCGTCGATACCTACGGTGAGGACTTCGACGTTGAGGTCCTCGATTTCTGCGATGAACTCGTCGGGGCGCGCGAGGTCCGTTTTTGTCATGCAGACAATGGGGCGCACCCCGCCGACGAATGCGGCGATGAGCGCGCGCTCTACAAGCCCGGTGCGTGGCGGCGGGTCGGCGGCGGCGACCACGATGAGCAACAGCTCCGCGTTGGCGACGACGACACGCTCGAAGGGGTCGGTGTCGTCCGCGGTGCGGCGCAGGACCGAGGTACGGTCGGCGCGCAGCACGATGCGGGCGAGCGTGTCCTTGCGCCCGCTGGTATCACCCACGACGCTGACTCGATCGCCGACCTCGATGCTGGTGCGCTTCAGATGGCGTGCCCGCATGCAGGCAACCAGCGTGCCGTTATCCAGCATGACACCCCAGCGCCCCCTATCCTTCGTGACCACCATCCCGGTGAGCGCGTCCTCGTAGGAGGGGCGGTCCTTGGTGCGGGGGCGCGAGCCGCGGCCGGGCCGGACGCGGACGTCGGATTCGTCGTAATCGCTGAACTTGCGGCGTGCCATGGGGTTCTTTCTATGCTTCTTCGTGCTGGAGTGCGGTGTGCCACATCGTGGGGAAGTCGGGCAGGGTCTTTGCCGTCGTTGCGATGTTTTCCACCTGCACACCCGGGGTGGTCAGGCCGATGATGGCACCGGCGGTGGCCATGCGGTGGTCGTCGTAGGAGTGCCACGTGCCGCCGTGGAGGGGCTGTGGGTGGATACGGAGGCCGTCGCCAAGCTCTTCGCAAGCGCCGCCAAGCCTGTTGATTTCGGTGGTGAGCGCCGCCAGCCGGTCCGTTTCATGCCCGCGCAGGTGCGCGATGCCGGTCAGCTCCGATGGGGTCGCCGCCTGCGTGGCCAGCGCCGCGACGGTCGGGGTGAGCTCGCCGATGTCTCCCATGTCTAGTCTGATGCCTTGCAGGGCGCCCGGGGTCGGGCCCTGCACGCGCAGTGAGTTGCCGGAAAGTTCGACCTCGCAGCCCATTTGCGCCAGGATGTCGCGGATTACGTCGCCAGCCTGCGTCGTCTGCGTTGGCCAGTGCTCGATGCGCACCTCGCCGCCGGTGATGGCAGCGGCGGCCAAAAACGGCGTCGCGTTCGACAGGTCCGGCTCAATCTCCCAGCGTCGCCCGCGGATCTCCTGCGGGGCGACGTGCCAGGTCGCGTCCTCGCACTGCGTCTCGACGCCCGCTTCGCGCAGCATTGCCACCGTCATATCAATATGCGGCATGGATGGCAGCGAGTCGCCCGTGTGGGTGATGGTGACGCCTTGCTCGAAGCGCGCCGCGGCAAGCAGCAGTCCGGAGACGAACTGGGAAGACCCGGAGGCGTCAATGCTGACGTCCCCGCCTGCGACAGTGCCGGTGCCGTGGACAGTGAAGGGGAGGCGCTCCCCGTCGATATCGGCGCCGAGCTGGCGCAGCGCATCCAGGATGGTGCCCATCGGCCGGGTGCGAGCGTGCGGGTCGCCGTCGAAGCGGGTGGTGCCGTGCGCGAACGCTGCCACGGGTGGCACGAAGCGCATCACGGTGCCTGCCAGGCCGCAATCGATGTTGCCGCCGCGCAGCGGTGCTGGCTGGACGTGCACGGTGTCGCCGTCGTGGGTGAACTGCACGCCGAGGGCAGCCAGGGCTGCCTCCATGAGGTCGGTGTCGCGGGAGCGCAGCGCCCCGACCAGCGTCGACGGGCCAGAGGCTAGCGCCGCGAGAACATAGGCGCGGTTCGTCATCGATTTCGACCCCGGCAGCGCGAGTGTGGCGCGGACGGGGTCGGCAATGGAGGGGGCTGGCCACAAGTCAGTCATGTCGTACATCATAATGGAGGAATGTGTGGCCGTTTCGTTTTGTTTAGCACCGGCGAGCAACTCCTCGGATTCGTCGGCTCTCTCCCAGGCGTGCGCGAAGTTGTAGCGCCCGACGGCACGCCACCCGCCCGCTACAACGTCGCGCCGACGCACCAAGTACCCATCGTGCGCTTCCACGAACACGAGGCGCTCGTCCAAGCCGCGCGCTGGGGCCTTCTCCCGAGCTGGAAGCGCGACGACTCCGGCCCGCCACTGTTCAACGCGCGCGGGGAGACCGTCGCGGAGAAGCCGTCGTTCCGTAGCGCAATGCGCTCGCAGCGCGGCATCATGCTTCTCGACGGCTACTACGAATGGCACGAAAAACAGCCCTACTACGTCACCCCGGAGTCCGGGATGCTCGTCGCCGCCGCACTGTGGGACACCGGCGCTAACCGGCTTTCGACGACCATGGTCACCACCGACGCCGCCGAACGTATCGCGTGGTTACACCACCGGCTCCCGCTGTTCCTCTTGCCTGAGGAAATCGAGCAGTGGACACAAGGCACAGCAGAAGAGGCTCAAGAGCTCATCTCTCCCTCGCGCGCGGCACCGCAGCTGCAGTGGCATGCGGTTGGGCGCGAGGTGGGCAACGTCCGAAACGATTCGCCCGAGCTCATCCAACCGATCTAGGCGCCGATCGGCGCGAACTTCCCGGACGTCAGTTTCGCCAGGTCACCCGGGGCCAGTTGCACGGATAGCCCCCGCTGACCGGCGGAGACGGTGATGGCGTCGAGGGATTCGATGGTGGCGTCGAGAAGCACTGGGAGCCTCTTGAGCGTGCCCAGCGGCGAGATGCCACCCACGACATAGCCCGTGGCGTGCTCAGCCTGTGCGAGCTCCGCCATCGCAGCCTTCTTCCACCCCAGCGCCTTCGCTGCTGCCTTCAAACTCAGGTGCCCAGAGACCGGCACGCAGCACAGGGCGAGCTTTTTCGGGTCCTGCACATTCGACACCACCAGCGTCTTGAGCACCGTCGTAGGATCAAGTCCCAGCTCATGGGCCGAATGCTCACCGAAATTATCCTGGCTCGCGGCGTACTCCAACACCTTATGAGGAGTCTTCGCCACAACTTTCAAAGCACGAGTTCGTTGCATACAGACGATGCTACGTCGCGCGCCCGGCTGGCTACAATGGCCCCTATGGCCGAAACAGACCTCAAAACACGCTTTACTGAGGAAGCGATGCCGCTGCTAGACCAGCTCTACGGCGGCGCGCTGCGGATGACCCGCAACCCCCAAGACGCCGAAGACCTCGTGCAAGAGACCTTCTTGAAGGCGTACAACGCATTCGACAGCTTCAAACCAGGCACCAACCTGAAGGCGTGGATGTACCGAATCATGACGAACACGTACATCAACTCCTACAGAAAGAAGAAGCGCCGACCACTGGAAACCTCGGCCGAGGACGTGACCGACCACCAGCTGTACACCACAAGCTCGCACGATTCGACCGGCCTCGAATCAGCGGAGGTTGAGGCGCTCAAGGCGATGCCGAACTCGCGGATCAGCGAAGCGCTCAACGCGCTGAATGAGGACTACCGCATGGTGGTCTACTACGCGGACGTCGAAGGCATGGCGTACAAGGAAATCGCCGAAGTGATGGACATTCCACTGGGGACCGTCATGAGCCGACTGCACCGTGGAAGAAAACAACTGCGCGAGATGTTGAAAGACGTGGCACATGAACAGGGCATCGGGCTCGACCATGCGGATATGGCGGAGTTGAAGCAGCAGAAGGTGGAGGAGAAGTAATGGCAACAGAACATAACCACGCAAGCGAAGCTGACTGCCGCGGCATGCACCAGCTGCTGTGCGAGCTGTTCCAGCCGGACACGCCACCCGAGCGCGTGGCCGCCATCCGAAAAGAATTGGCGAGCTGCCCTGACTGCCTCCGCCAGCTTGAATCGGAGGAAGCGATCCGTGGCCTTGTGCGCGACTGCTGCGGGCAGGCCCACGCGCCACGGGTATTGAGGGAGCGGATTATCACCTCAATTTCCTACACAGAGGTGCGTATTCAACGGCGTTAACTGCCGCGTGTTGGCGTTGTTTGCCGGGCCCGAACCAGTACAAGCATCATGCTGGTTCGGGCCTTTCATACTTTCGACCCAACC